>DMFQ01000171.1:2635-8069 GCA_003450555.1 Ktedonobacter sp. | reverse complement strand
GTCTGATACATTCCTGACCTGCTGCGGGAAAAGGATCGATCCAACTCTGTACTTCTAGCTGCTCTCGTACAGCAATCGCGTCGGCCTTTGTACTGAGGAGATTGGCCCGACGGGCTAGGAAGAAAAGGGGAAAAAGAAAGCTGATCAGGTACACCGGGGCAAGCCCTTATAAAGGGCNNGTAGGTGAAAACGAATCATCTCAACCACAAGGAGTCGACCCTTAGCAAAGGATACAATACCGTTCTGCCTGTATACCATTCCGGGCACAGTCATAATGTTATAAACTATACAAATCCCTTTTAGGTACATAGGGGCAAGACCTTTATAAAGGGCTTGCCCAAACCATACTTACTTAAACAGCCTCCTCCTGCAACACCCTCCCCTTAAACTGGCTGTTGTACAGATCAGCATAGAAACCATTCTTCGCGAGCAGTTCCGCGTGAGTGCCTTTTTCTATGATACTGCCATGATTCATGACGAGGATCAACTCGGCGTCCCGAATCGTGGAGAGTCTGTGGGCGATGACAAAACTCGTTCTGCCCTTCATCAGCTCGGTCATGGCTCTCTGGATCTGCATCTCGGTTCGAGAATCGACACTGCTGGTCGCTTCGTCGAGAATCAGTATCTCAGGATCGGCCAGGAATGCACGGGCGATGGTCAGCAACTGCTTTTGACCCTGCGAGATGTTGGTCGCGTCCTCATTCAGAACGGTGTTATAACCGTCTGGCAATGTGCGAATAAAGTGGTCGGCGTTTGCTGCCTTTGCCGCCCGTATGATCTCTTCTTCCGTGGCGTCCTCTCGACCATAGGCGATATTCGCCCGGATGGTTCCGTTGAAGAGCCAGGTATCCTGGAGCACCATGCCGAACATGTGGCGTAACGCCCCACGCTTGATCTCTGTAATATTCACGCCATCTACCAGGATGGCGCCGCTGTTGACTTCATAGAAACGCATCAGCAGGTTGACCAGAGTTGTCTTGCCGGCGCCGGTCGGGCCGACAATAGCGATCATCTGTCCCGGTTGGACATCGATATTCATATCCTCCATCAGGATATTGTCCGGCGTATAGCCGAACTTGACATGGTCAAACTCGACCGACCCATCTGGATGCTCAATAACTTTGGCATCCTCGGCCTCCGGGACCTCTTCCTGCTCATCGAGCAGTTCAAAGATGCGCTCCGCCGACGCCATCGCTGATTGAATCACGTTAGCGAAATTGGCCAGTTGAGTGATTGGCTGGGTAAACTGTTGGGCGTATTGAATAAATGCCTGTACATCGCCAATGGCAATCGTTCCTTGCGTGACCATGATGCCGCCGACCACCGCGACAAACACATAACCAATGTTGCCTATAAAGCGCATCAGCGGCATGATAATGCCCGAAACGAACTGCGCTCTCCAGCCAGCGTTATACAATTTCTCGTTGCGCTCGTTAAATTCGGCAACAGACTGCCCTTCACGCCCAAATGCTTTCACGATCTTGTGGCCCGTGTACATTTCCTCGACATGGCCGTTGAGATCACCAAGCGCTCTCTGTTGCGTCCTGAAGTAGTTTTGCGAACGTTTCGCAATCACTGTAGTGACTAACACACTCAGCGGGAGGGTCAGCAGGACGATCAAGCTGAGGAGCGGGCTGATAAGCAGCATTATCACAATCACGCCTAGCAGCGTCACAGCCGAAGTGATCAACTGCGTGATGCTCTGCTGGAGTGTGGTGCTGAGGTTATCCATATCGTTGACAGCACGGCTCATGGTTTCTCCGTGTGTGCGCGAGTCAAAGTACTTCAACGGCAAGCGCGAAAGCTTTTCATCCACCTCCCTGCGCAGCCGGTACATCATGCGTTGCGCTACGCCTGCCATCACATACTGCTGAATGTACAGAAAGATCGCGCTGATGATGTACAATCCGAGCAAAATCAGCAAGACCATCCCGATATAGCCGAAATCGACCCCTGGCGCTGGCAGGTGATGTTGAAGCGCCGTGAATTTTGCGATCAGGCCATCGAAGAGTTTGGTGGTCGCTAACCCCAGGATCTTCGGACCCACGATGTTGAATGTTGTCCCAATGATGGCCGTGACGAGCACGATTATCAGGCGGTATTTCTGCGGCCGGAAGTAGCCAAGCAAGCGCAAGGCCGTGCCTTTAAAATCTTTGGGTTTTTGCACCGGCATGCCCATCGCGCCCCATCCACCTCTACCCATAGAACCGCCCTGCATGCCGCCAGATCTCTGTTCTCTACGCTCTACACTCATGCGATTTCCTCCGCAATTTCTTCTATTGAAAGCTGCGATGACACGATTTCGCGGTAGACCTCACTGGATCTCATCAGATCTCGATGGGTGCCGATCCCAGCAATTCTTCCTTCATTTAAGACGATAATCTGGTCTGCGTCCATAATTGTGCTGACGCGCTGGGAGACGATCAGCACCGTTGACTCACGTGTTTCCTGTTTGAGTGCGGCCCGCAGCTTGGCATCGGTTTTAAAGTCCAACGCCGAGAAGCTATCGTCAAACACATAAATCTCAGGTTTTCTTACCAGGGCGCGTGCGATGGAGAGGCGCTGCTTCTGTCCGCCTGATACGTTTGTGCCTCCCTGGGCAATCACGGAATTGAAGCCGTCTTGCATCTCCGAGATAAACTCGGTGGCTTGAGCGACGTCGGCGGCATGCCTTACTTCTTCATCTGTTGCATCCTCCTTGCCGTAGCGAATGTTTTCCGCAATCGTTCCCGAAAAGAGGACGGCCTTTTGCGGCATGAAACCGATTTTCGAGCGCAAATGCTCCTGCGGCATCTCGCGGACATCTACACCGTCAACCAGGAGGTGGCCGCTGTCGATATCGTAAAAGCGCGGGATCAGGCTCACCAGCGTCGATTTGCCTGAGCCGGTGCCGCCGATGATGGCCGTCACCTCGCCAGGGACGGCGCTGAAAGAAATGTTGGAGATCGCTGGCTCTTCCGCACCGGGATAGCTGAAGGTCACATGTTGGAACTCCACATACCCCTTTTGCTTGTCGGCCCGCTTCACGTGGTCGGGATCCTTGATTTCAGGCTCGATCGCCAGCACCTCGTTAATTCTGTCTGCGGATGCGGCGGCGCGCGGGAGCATGATGAACATCATCGAGATCATCAGCAGCGCGAACAGAATCAGCATAGCATATTGCAGGAAGGCGATGAGGGCTCCTACCTGCATTTGTCCATTATTGATGCGGATAGCGCCGAACCAGAGAATAGCAATACTGGAAACGTTCAGGCACAGCATCATAATCGGCATGAGCGACGCCACCAGCCTGTTCACTGTGATAGCGACATTGGTCAAATCCAGGTTAGCCTCGTCGAAGCGATGCTCTTCGTACTTCTTACGATCAAATGCCCGCACCACGCGCACCCCGGTCAGACCTTCATCCAGGATGAGATTGAGCTTATCCAGCTTCTTTTGCATAATACGGAACAGTGGAATGGCATTGCTCATAAGGATCACGATAGTGCCCACAAGGATTGGAATGATCACCACCAGGATCCAGGTGAGTCCGACATCCTGGTTGAGCGCCAGAATAATCCCGGCAATCAACGTGAATGGGGCAGTGATCATCATATTCAGCACCAGGATCATCACCTGCTGCACCTGCGTCGTATCATTGGTGGTGCGGGTAATCAGCGAGGAGGTGCTCACGGTGTCGAACTCGTGCAGCGAAAATTGTGCCACGTGGGTAAACAACCTGGCGCGGATGATTTTGCCAAAGCCGGTCGCCACCTGGGAAGAATAGAAAATGCCCACGACCGCGGCAATAGTACCTCCGAGAGTTATCAGCAACATAATGCCACCAGTTCGCCAAATGTAGCCGGTATCACCCTTAATAATGCCGTTATCGACTATATTCGCAAACAAAGTGGGCAGATACAAATTTGCCATGGCTTGCGCAAAGGCGAGCACCACAACAAGCACAAGGACCGCCCGATACGGTTTTAAAAACCGCAACAATTTGATCATATTTCTTTATCTCCGTTACAATTACCGATATATCGTATTCTCATTCTTAGTATAACGATATATCGTTATTTGTCAAGGGATTAACATCCTCTCCTCGCTCACCGCCTCAGGCGGCGAGCGAGGAGAGGATTGAGGACGCCCCTGCAAAGGCTACCGCCCTCTGCGCTCCTGCTTTATGAGTACGAGAGGTCTTTTTCCGGTTCCCGTTCTTGCTCTACTGGCGCCTCTTGTATCGCCAACCCTACCTGTACAAATTCTTCCAATCCACTCAACAATGAGGTGCGCCCCTCCGTACTCATAGCGAGAAAAATTGCGCGAACCCGCGCGATAAATTGTTGATGAGTTTCTAGGAGTGCGGCGCGGCCTGCATCAGTAAATTCAACGAAGACCTGGCGGCGATCCTGCCGATCCCGGCGACGTTCTACCAGTCCGCGCTTTTCAAGGCTATCAACGGTGCGCACCACTGTTGTGGGGTCAATTCCCAGGCGGCTGGCGATGCCACTGATAGTACAGGGCTCTCCGTTGATGGCCTGGCATCTCTCAATCAATCCCATAACCATAAATTGCGTCGTGCTAAACCCTTGCTGGTGCGCATGCTTGAAGCCCGCCCCCATAACTTTGCGCAGGTCCGAGAAGATTACAAAAAAACGTTCAACCTGCTCATTGAGCAGTGATTGCTTCTGCTCGTGATATATCGTATCTGACATTGATCCTCATTTCTTCTCGAAAAATCATTGTTACTAACAATCATTGTTACTAACAATGATGTGTACCAACAATAGTATACAATCAGGGCAAGCGGTTGTCAAGAACACAAAAGTCGATGTATTTGCCGCAGAGCTTGCCTTACTATCATTCGTGTCCAGGTCGATGCAGCGGTGGTTCCTTACAAGCTGGAAAATATCGAGTTGGCGGAGTTGGTAGTCGAGGATGCAGTCGGTTGTACCCTTGAGAAGCTGTTTGCAATTGTCGATATGAAAGAGGTAACTATCAGTCCTTCTTCGCAAAAGGTTGAAGTGGACTGGGATGCCCTACTTTCACAGGACTTCTAGGACGCAAGGGTGAACACTTGCCTTGTTACGAAAGTCTCACAACAGTTGAAGGGGAGAATAGTTTAACGATAAGAAGAAAAACACCAGGGAGGGCAAGCGATGCCCTCCCGGCATATCACAGGAGAGGAAGCAGGACGAAAGAAGCGTTCTTTTATCTTCATCCTCACTCTAACAAAAAATCCCCAATCTTTGTAACTCTCACATAGGAAAACGAGGAAAGGTGTTGGTCGCACCTTGCCGTCTATCTCCTGGCGATTTTGCACCCGCCGCTACTCCGCTCTCCGTCCCCATTCCTCATCGTTGCCTTCCGAGGATTGCTGGACCGTTACGTTTTCGACATGTACGATATCGAAAACCTCCAATAAAGCTGTGCCCAAAATGCTCTCAATTGT
>DMFQ01000171.1:2243-2531 GCA_003450555.1 Ktedonobacter sp. | reverse complement strand
AGATCCTACTCGTTGCTATAAATGAATTCTCTCTGTGCAGATGAAAATCGCTTCTACCACGGGATAAGTAGAGGTATTGCGCTGGATTTTGAAAACTTTTACAATGATGATTATTGCACGTCATCATTTGTGAATTCACAATGCCAGCTTCTGCTGCAAGTATGCCATGAAGCACTGTCGGCAGAGAATAACATTGTTATCATGTACTTATCAATTCGAGAGAGTTGATATTGTGGGATCGTCTGCGCCCAGTCTTTCTTTTTTCATTTGCAGAAAGCGCATAGGTAT
>DMFQ01000171.1:0-2154 GCA_003450555.1 Ktedonobacter sp. | reverse complement strand
ACTCTGTGAGGTTTTTGGCAAAACGCTTGCTGAGCTTGGCTTGATACCACCGATACCACCACCATTGCATGATTCCAGGATATGGACCATTCCTTATGCGCGCAACCCGTTCTTCACGGGTCGCGAGCACCTGCTGGCTTTGCTTCACGAGCGGCTCTCAACGGCGAGAACAGCAGCATTAATCCAGTCTCAGGCGCTCTATGGATTAGGTGGTATCGGCAAATCGCAGACAGCGGCTGAATACGCCTTTCGCTATGGTGACGACTATGCCCACATGTTCTGGATGCGGGCCGCCACCAGTGAGACACTCGCCGCTGACTTTGTGACGCTGGCTGAACTGCTTGATCTCCCAGAAAAAGACGAGCAGGATCAACAACGGACTGTTGCCGCCGTCAAGCGCTGGTTGGCTGCCAACGAAGGCTGGCTGCTCATTCTGGATAATGCCGACGACCTGCTAATAGCGCAGGAGTTCCTGCCCACAAGTCACAAAGGATATATTTTGTTCACGACGCGTGCTCAGGCGACAGGCGCGATCGCTGCCAGCGTCGAAGTGGAGCAAATGAACCTGCAGGAGGGTACCCTACTCTTGTTGCGCCAGGCCAAACTGTTGGACATAGATACCCCTCTCGAACAGGCACAGTACGCGGATCGTGCTGCTGCTGAACGCATCGTGCGGGAGATGGATGGGTTGCCGCTGGCCCTCGTCCAGGCTGGCGCGTACGTGGAGGAGACCGGCTGCAGCCTGGACGATTACCTCCGCCTCTACGCGACACACCGCAAAGACTTGCTTGCGCGGCGCAGTAACCTCTTACTCGACTATCCTGAAACAGTGGCCACCACCTGGTCGCTCTCGTTTCAGCAGGTTGAGCAGGCCAACCCCGCTGCCTCAGATCTGCTGTGCCTCTGTGCATTTCTGGCTCCCGATGCCATTCCTGAAGATCTCCTTACTCGAGGTGCCGCCGAACTCGGCGCTGTCCTTGGGGCCGCTACTGCAGATCCGTTCAAGCTCAACGAAGCCTTGGAGGTGTTGCGTAGGTATTCACTGGTGCGACGCGATGGGAGCACACACATGCTGAGCATCCATCGTCTCGTGCAAACAGTGCTCAAGGAGAGCATGAACAAGGAGACGCAACGCGCGTGGGCAGAGCGGACCGTGCGGGCCCGTCAACGCAGCCTTTCCAGACGCCGACTATAGTACCGGCGCTATGTATCAGTATTACTTGCAATATTTCATGCCCCACATCCAGGAGTGCGCGACGCTCATCACCCAGTACCATCTCCACTTCCCGGAGGCCGCGCGGCTGCTCTTCCAGGCCGGAGCTTTTCTGTATGCCCATGGCTTTTATTCTCAGTCCCAATCCCTCCACGAGCTCGCCCTGGCTATTCGCGTGCAGGTGTTCGGGTCTGACCAACCTGACGTCGCCGAAAGTCTCAACGTCCTGGCGCTGCTCGCTCGGATCCTGGGCGACTACGTGCAAGCGGAAGGGTTCCACCGACAGGCCCTGGCCATCCGTGAAAAGACGCTCGGACCGGAACATCCGGCTACTGCTATAAGCCTCAATAACCTGGGCGTGCTCTACCGTGTCCAGGGAAAGTATGAGCAGGCCGAGCCTCTCCTCCAGCAGGCACTCAGCATCTACGAGCTGTCGCTCGGCTCCGACCATCCCGATACCTTGATCACCTTCATCAACCTGGCGAAGCTCTATGCAGAGCAGCGCAAGTATGAGCAGGCCGAGCAGCTGTTGCAGCAGACACTAGCAACCTGCGAACGAGTCCTGGAGCCTGGGCATCCCCACATTGCCCTGAGCCTCAATCTGCAGGCAAGGCTCTCGTATGAACAGGGAAACTATGAGCGGGCTGAGGCGCTTTGGAAGCGGTCCCTGACTATCATTGAGAAAACGCTCGGAGCGGAGCATCCTGCTACCGCTGAAATTCTCAACGACCTGGCCGAACTCTCCTTTGTGCAGGGGCGCTATACACAGGCGCAGTCCCTGTGCCAAAGGGCCCTCAGCATCTGTGAGAACATATTTGGGCCTGAGCATCCTGATACAATCGCCTATCGTAAGCACTTGACCAGGATTTTGAGCAAAAGAGAGGGGGAGCAGGATGATGGTGGCCATCATCCTGCTCGCCCCTCCGAGTTGAGCCAGTCAA
>DMFQ01000027.1:9056-14127 GCA_003450555.1 Ktedonobacter sp. | reverse complement strand
AGCGCGACATGTTCAACTGAACTTGAACATAGTCATCAATCAACCGGGGATGCAGAAGGATTGGCCAGCCTATGCGCCATCCAGGCTGGTCGTCCCGGCGAATAGCCTCGTGACCGTCACCCTGCGGGACTATGACCTTGGCGATACGCCCTTGCCAAACAATTCACCTTTCACCAGAGTACAAGGTACGGTAGATGGGGCAGCTTCTGCTGATGGGAAGGCGTATACTTCCCTGGCACCGGAGAAGGTGGCCCATACGTTCACGATCTCACAACTCAACGTGAACGTGCCACTACCTGGCGATGGGGCGAAAGGGGCGAGCTACGATACCATTACCTTCACCTTCCATACAGGAAAAGCAGGCACCTACACCTTCCAATGCTTTGATCCATGCGGCAGTGGATCAGCGGGCTTGATGGGGGCAATGATGACCAAAGGATACATGGTTGGAACCTTGACGGTTCAATAACCAACAACAACAAAAGAAGGACACGATAACAGAAGGGAACGAGCCAGCTCATGGCTCGTTCCCTTCTGTTTGTTCCACTCTCTCCGCAAACCTCATTACGTTTGTCTCATTCACAAAACAATTTTAGAACAATATTCTCGGTATTGTCGCGAAATTAGCGCGCGCACTCGCATAGTCCTATTTAAAGGCAGCCGGACTTTTGCTTGTAGTACAATGCTTTGAGAAAAAAGTTGAAAGAGGATTATGTTATGACACGTATTGATGGACGCTCCTCCAATCAATTGCGACCGGTGCGCTTCACCGTCGATTATCTGGATTATGCTGAAGGGTCGGTGTTGGTAGAGACTGGCAATACACGGGTACTGTGCGCTGCCAGCGTTGAAGAGAAAGTTCCCCCGTTTTTAGAGGGGAAAGGGCAGGGCTGGGTCACAGCCGAGTATAACATGTTGCCGCGTGCCACCCATACACGCAGCGCACGTGAGCGTAGTGGGAAGGTGAGTGGGCGCACGCAGGAGATCCAGCGCTTGATAGGACGTTCTCTGCGTGCAGCGGTGGATATGCAGGCTCTGGGAGAGCGCACGATCACCCTTGACTGTGACGTCTTACAGGCTGATGGTGGTACGCGCACGGCATCCATTACTGGCGCTTACGTGGCTCTCTATCGCGCCTGTTCGCTCTTGATGAAGCGCGGCCTGCTGACGTTACAACCTGTCCGTACAGCGGTTGCCGCCACGAGCGTAGGGGTTGTAGGGGGCGATATTCTCCTGGACCTGTGTTACGCAGAAGATTCGCGGGCAGACGTCGATTTTAACGTGGTGATGACCGCGCAGCACGAGTTTATTGAAGTACAGGGCACAGGCGAGGGTGGAGTTTTCAGTCGCGCAACCATGGATAGTATTATCGCCCTGGCGGAACAGGGGATCAATGAGTTATTAGAGGCGCAACGCAAGTATATCTAGGGATATACCGTTTGGTTTGCGTAACGGTACTATGGTACCGTGTTTCCACGGGGAGGCTGGTACAATACGTTTTGGATACTAGTGAAGAAGTATTCTGTTACCACTAAGATCGCTTGAAAGCCCCGTCATTCATGCAGGGGAGTCTCAGTTGTAGTAACATGACCCATTATAACCTAAAAGTTTGCGAAACTTGCACATACCCAGGGCTCATGTTAGAATTTTCCATCGAGAACCTATGAAGTTATTGTCCTGTCGGACCAGCGGCGGGGTCGAGAGGAGCTCGTTTTGAAAGCGAAGATAGACCGAAGATGGTTTTGGCGCATAGTTGATTTTATCAATCCATTACGTGATCCAAGCCTGACCGTAGCTGTCGTTCTAACATTTATTGAAGAGGCGGGGCAACACGAAGATACCTGGTATTGGATCATTATTATAGGGCTGGTTAACTGGCTGGCCGTGCGTGGGATAGTGTGGTTGGTAGTGAATTTCACCTTTGCCAGTACATTTATTTCACGGCGTGTCTGGTGGTCTATAAAACATCCCCGCCTGGCGTGGCGTATCCTGGATGCGGTTGGACACGAAGAGATCGTGATTGGTGGAATACCAAATTATGCAGATAGTTTGATGCTTCCAGATGGAACGACAGTAGTGAGTTCCATGTTGGGTGCGAGTGGTATCCACATACTTGGTGAGTTGCCCGCTGGTACCGAGATACCCATGCTCGGCATGCCAAATGGGCAGGTCGCGCCCGATTTCGCGGCGTTAACTGGATCGGGTATTTTCCCAGGAGCCACATCGGGGATGTATCCCGAGCCTTCTTCAGGCGCGTATGGTGGACTGACCGGCATGTATAATAATGGTCAGTCAACGATGGGCTTCCCGCAGACCGGTGGTAATGATTTTGCCAGCCAGCAAACCACTGGCGGTCTGCCGCAGGCCTTCCCGCAACGCTCTTCGGAGGAAGAAGAGCGTCTCCGCCAACAGCTTGCGGCCTATGCACGCCTCATGGACGACTGGATACAATTCACTGAAGAGAAATGGCGTACCGTCAGCGATAGCCAGCTTGGTTGGAAACCCTTGCGCGGTAGATGGTCTGGTTGGGAAGATATCTTCCAGGATGCCTATGCTGCCAAGACCTCTGATCCTATGGCTCAGGCAGCACAGGATGCCGGTGAAGCGACAGTTCGGCGTTTCGAAAACTCCAAAGAAAAAGGTTCTGCTGCTTCTGCTGTGGCATGTTTCCTACGAGATATGATGACGCTGCGCCGTGGTATGGAGATGATGCAATCTTCATCTGAAGCCACGCCCGAGACTCCTACTGTACAGCCCGCGGTGCAACCATCACAAAGGGTGAAATTCGCGGGCAACGGTGGATTACGGCACAATAATGGCAATACTACCGGCCCCGATAACGCGAAATCCACCCAACGTAATTCACTCATTCGTCGGCCTGCGCCGATCTATGTAGATGCCGATACAGATAAATAGGACGGTTCATGAACACGTATACTTCGCACATAGTTCATGTACGTCCGGAACTGGACCGTATGGCTGAATACGTTCCTGGCGAGTCGCCAGAAGCCTTCAGCGCTCGCACAGGTATACCCGTTGATTGTTTAATCAAATTAAATAGCAATGAAAGCCCCTATGGTCCGGCCCCGGCAGTACTGAGCGCATTAAGCGATCATAGATGGTACAATAATTACCCTGATACCAATGCAACAGCTTTACGAAATGCTCTTTCCACATATACGGGACTCGACAGTCGTTTTATCGTCTTAGGTCATGGTAGCATGGAGGTAATTAGCCTCCTCTGGCATATCTTTCTCGCGGTAGGCGACACTATCATCTGTTGTCCTCCCACGTTCTCTCTCTATACTTCTGTCACGACACTCTGTGGCGCTTATGTGTTAGAGGTACCTCGTACAGCTGACTATGAGGTGGATGTTGAGGGAATTCTGGAAGCATTGACCCCTGAAACAAAAATGATTATCCTGTGCTCACCCAATAATCCCACGGGAAATCCAGTCTCTGAAGCTGATGTGCTGGCTCTTCTTGAGACCGGGCGCATTGTGGTAGTGGATGAGGCCTATGTCGAGTTTTCGGATCAGCCAGGGGGATTCGCGCATTTAGTCCTACAATATAGTAACCTGGTCGTTCTGCGCACATTTAGCAAATGGGCTGGCTTAGCGGGACTGCGCATTGGCTATGGTCTCTTTCCTGAATGGATTGGTGCGTACATGAAGCGCGCGCAGTGTCCTTTCGAGGTCAATGTCGCGGGTCATATCGCGGCGATCGAAACGCTCAAAGACCTGGATTACGTCCTGGGCAATGTGCGAAAAGTTGTGCGAGAGCGAGATCATGTCTACGACGTGCTTGCCAGCCAACCATACCTGGAGCCAATTCCATCGCAAGGAAATTTTATCCTGGCACATGTTTCTAACGAGGAAGTGGAGATCCGGCAAGTTCGTACAACCCTTGAAGCGAACGGTATTCTGTTACGCTACTTTCATCATCCTTACTTGCATGATTTTTTACGCGTGACAGTAGGCTTGCCAGAGCATACCGATAGACTGGCACAGGCGTTGGCAAAGGTCATGGTTTAAGAGAGTTTACAAGGAGGGATACCGCTCTCTTAGAGGCGGTATCCCTTTTGTTTCTGCGCTGCGTTTAGCGTATACTTGTGCACCTTGTTCCAATCACCTCTCAGAGGGTACAATAGTTCCGTGAGAACTTGTAATGGAGGATCTGTTTTTATGCCCAATACGATAAGTGCTGCGACCACCATCGAAGACGTGATCGCACGCGAGATACTCGATTCACGCGGTAATCCCACCATAGAAGTTGAGGTTCTGTTGATGGGAGGGGAACGTGGAGTAGCGGCGGTTCCTTCGGGCGCGTCAACCGGAGCCCACGAAGCGGTGGAGTTGCGCGATGGTGATAAGAGTCGCTATGGTGGCAAGGGCGTACTCAATGCCGTTCGCAATGTGAATGATACTATCGGCGATGCTATCATCGGACTTGATGCTACTGACCAGATCATGCTGGACGAAGTGATGATCGGATTGGATGGCACGCCAAACAAGGCGAACCTGGGAGCAAACGCTATCCTGGGTGTCTCCCTGGCAGTGGCAAAGGCGGCCGCCAATGCACAGCAAGTACCGCTGTACCGCTATTTAGGCGGGGTCTCAGCCCGCACTTTGCCCGTTCCGATGATGAATATCTTGAATGGGGGCAAACACGCCGACAACTCGACCGATATGCAGGAGTATATGGTGCTTCCGGTGGGAGCGCCGACGTTTCGTGATGCGCTGCGCATGGGAGCAGAAGTGTACCAGGGCTTGAAAAAAGTGCTGCACGGGAGAAAGCTCAATACCAATGTCGGCGATGAAGGAGGCTTCGCGCCCTCGCTCAGTTCTAACCGCGAGGCACTGGAGGTCATTGTGTCCGCCATTGAAGCGGCGGGCTACAAACCAGGGGTAGATATTTTCCTGGGCATGGACCCGGCGGCCTCCGAGTTCTATGAAAATGGCAAATATGTGCTGGCGCGAGAAGGGCGCACGCTCAGTTCGAGCGAAATGGTCGATCTCTATGAGCAGTGGATCTCCGAGTATCCTATCGTCACTATCGAGGATGGCTTGAG
>DMFQ01000027.1:6255-8895 GCA_003450555.1 Ktedonobacter sp. | reverse complement strand
GGCGATGACCTATTCGTGACAAATACAGCGCGTCTTAAGCGCGGCATCCAGGAACAGGCAGCTAATTCGATCCTGATTAAACTCAATCAGATTGGCACCTTGACCGAGACGCTGGATGCGATCGAGATGGCGAGGCGTGCCGCCTTTACCGCCGTGGTATCCCATCGTTCAGGCGAGACTGAGGACACGACGATTGCCGACCTGGTGGTGGCTACCAACGCGGGGCAGATTAAAACTGGCGCCCCGGCTCGAAGTGAGCGCGTCGCGAAATATAACCGGTTACTGGTGATAGAGGATGAACTTGGTGAAGAGACAGCACGGTATGCCGGTTTCAGTGCGTTCTACAATGTGCCTGCTCTCTATGCAAAAGCGTAGGAGAGATTGGGAGGTATGTATGATACATGATACGCCAGAGGTTAGCAAAGCGCCAGAGCGCCAAATAGCCCATGTAATTCACTACGCATTGAGTTATGTTGTGCAGGGATCCGAATATGGAACCGATGGAGCCATCGTGTTGCTCCACGATATACCGTCGGGAGCCTTTGTCTGGGCCGATATCATGCCCCAGCTTGCCAACTTGAACCGAGCTGTCTATGCCATCGATATGCTTGGCTACGGGCAATCCGACCATCCCTGGCCAGCGGATACTTCAAATTGGGGCCATGCCGATGGGCTGAAAATGTTGTTTGAGCAGCTCAATCTCACCAATATTATACTGGTGGGACACGGTCTGGGCGGAAGCGTGGCACAGGTACTGGCTACGCGTTTGAGCAGGGAGAGAGTGGCAGCATTGGTGCTGATTGACAGTGCCTGTTACGAGCATAGTTTCGCGGAGAACTGGCCTTTACCGGAGATGAAGAAACGCCAGGATTATGATGCTCCTAAAGAGACAAAGGTCGAGGACATGATGAGGGACCTGCGCGAAACGCTTCCCAATGGTTCGGAGAACTCCCAGCGCTTCGTAGCATTCATGGGCGATTATATTGACCAGTGGGGAAGTGAACTGGGCAAAGAAGTGCTTTTCCAACATATTCGCCTGTTAAATCCTAACTATACAAACTCGGTAGCATCTGACTTGAAGGTCATGGGGAAACCGGCATTGATTATTTGGGGCGAAAAAGATCAGCAAATGCCTTTGAAGTTGGCCCAGCGCCTCCATCGCAACATTGCGGAGTCGCGCCTGGTGATTATTCCTGACGCGGGTCACCTGGTTCTCTTCGATGCGCCTGACGCGGTGGCAAGCGCGCTGGTAGATTTTATCGGAGATCTCTAGAGGTTGTAGTTTTTAGGGCAGGAGCGTATCTATATGTCAATGGCGATAATAGCCCATGGCGGAGCTGGAACCATTACACCCGATCGCGCTGAGATTGTTCAAGCGGGCTGTAGAGAGGCTACGTTAGTAGGGTGGCGCATTTTACAGGCTGGTGGTAGTGCACTTGATGCCGTGGAAGCTACTGTGCGTGCGCTTGAAGATAATTCCAACTACAATGCTGGCACAGGCGCCTGTCTGACAGCGGATGGTAAGATCGAACTGGACGCGGGAATCATGGAGGGCGAGAAGCTGCGTGTTGGTGCCATTGCCTGTGTCGAATTCATCAAGAATCCTATTTCATTGGCGCGTAAGGTAATGGAAAGTCGACATGTTCTGCTTGTAGGCAGAGGGGCACAGGAGTTTGCGCGCGAGCAAGGCATCTCCCAATGTAGTCTTGACGACTTGCTCACAGAGCGCCAATATACGAGATGGAAAGAAAGCCAGAGCACAAAGGCCGCTGCAGAGGAGGAGCCGCGCTATCACCGGCGCGAGGTTGACGCAAGACCGGCACGCGAGGAGAAACATGGCACGGTTGGAGCGGTGGCCGTCGACTCCTCCGGCATACTGGCTGCTGCTACTTCGACAGGAGGTATCTTCGATCAATATCCTGGACGAGTGGGTGATTCTCCCCTGGTAGGATGCGGCTTCTACGCTGACGAGAACGCGGCCGTCTCCTGTACAGGAGAGGGTGAAGATTTTGTGCGCCTGCTCATCGCTAAACGTGCTGCTGATTTTGTGGCTGGTGGCGCTAGCGCCCGTGATGCAGCAGTGGCTTCGATTGCTGTGCTTGGAGCTAAGGCAGAAGGCACTGGTGGGTTGATTGTCGTAGATCGGCTGGGAAATGTTGGTTTTTCCTGGAATAGCGAAAATATGGCTTACGCTTTTATGACGGAGAGCCTCAATGAGCCAGTTACTGGTGTATAGTTGGCGTGTAGAAAGGGGCTAGCGGGTATATGGCGACAAGGACCTTGCGTGACGTACAACAAGAGATAGATACACTGATCAAGGGGGAATGGCAGAGCGATTATTGGGCGCCACTCTCAAACCTGGCAAGGCTCACAGAAGAAGTGGGGGAACTTGCGCGCGAGATTAATCACCGCTATGGTGAGAAACCGAAGAAAGCCAGCGAGGGAGAGGGAGAAATCGCGGCTGAGATGGGTGATATCCTCTTTACGCTGGCCTTGCTAGCGAACTCCATCAATGTTGATCTCGACACCGCTTTCGAGGAGGTCATGGCAAAATACCAGCGTAGGGATGCTCAGCGCTGGAAATAGGATGGATGGATGCCAGTGGAGGCTGGCGAATGGAATACTTAATGTGGGCCTAAG
>DMFQ01000027.1:0-6161 GCA_003450555.1 Ktedonobacter sp. | reverse complement strand
CAGAAGCAAAATGAGTGTAGAGCGGCGTACTTTTGGCGCTGCTTTTTCGCTATTGGGATAGGGCACAGCCTGGCGCGGGATGGATGACATAGACATGGCCGCCATGAGTGAGGGATCAGCTACGGTGGGAGCCGAAGATTCGTTGGTTTCTATGGTAGGTCGCGCCCGGTTTTTCACTCTTTGATTGCTGATAGGCAGAAAGGCCGGCGCCGAGCTGACTAGCTGGTAAAGGGTTCGGAACTTTGCCCGTGCCAGCGGGAGAAAATTGCCTGGGTCTGGCTGTCTCGGCTGCTTGAGCAACCTGTTGGAACGAGGGGGTATTTACTATCAATGGGTCGGCAGGCTGTAACGTCTCGGCTACTATCTTCAATTCGTCGTTCAGCACTTCAACGGTATTGATATGCTGAGGATGGCTGCGTATCATTGAACGTGCGATCACATTGCATACTTCCGGGGGAATATTGTTGCGGAAGCGCAGGCGTCCATCGGAGGGTGGTTCAATTACGGTAGTGCCCTGGGTACGACCAACTGCTAGCTGATAGAGGAGTAGGCCAACTGCGCGAGCATCGTCGGCACGGCGCCCCTGACTTTCAGCGCCCCAGGGGAGGTCTCTATCGGAGAGAGGTAATCCTTCACCGCCAGTATCGCTCCAGGCGGTAAAATAACTTACATCGCTGGGGAGGGCAAAGTTATTGACGCGGATCTGGCCACGCCTGTCGCGCATAATCGCGCTGGGAGTTAAATCCCCGTGACAGGTTCTACGTGAAGAACCACTCGCATACAGTAACGCCAGGCAGATCTGGTGTCCATAATCTGCAACATCGTAGGGCTGAAGGGGTGATTGCACTAACGCGGCGAAATCGTCTCCATCGATATACTCTTGTATGAGATAGAGCCTGTCCTGTTCTATGACGAGATCATACAGGCCAACCATGTTGGGAAATGTAAATTGAGCGGTTCTACGAACGGCGGCTCTATAGACCTGGGCCTGGTTAGAATCTACCGCTTTCACTGCCACTACACGCTGGAACGCCTGGTCGATCCCCTGATAAACGGTCGCAAACTGCCCCTGCTTGATCAGACCTTGTAGCAGGTAGTGTCCGCCAATGACCCTGCCTATTTCCACGATTTGCCTCGCAACTAATAAGAACCTAAACATCCTGTAGGGCGAGGGTAACTGCCCCTATGATATTTGCTTCTGAACCATGTTCGCTTTGAACGATGCGCACGGACTGACCAACTATTGGCAAGCAAAGGTTGTCTACACGTGCCTGGAGAGGAGCTATCAATAGCTCTCCCACCAGAGCCAACTGCCCACCCAGGATAATCATGCCAGGGTTCATCAAAAAGACGATATTGGCCAGGGCTGTACCCAAATAGGTATGAACATCTTCGACAACATGCTGCGCGATTGGATCACCCGCGGCGGAAAGCTGAAAAACCTGCTCGGCAGTAATACGTTCAGCCCTTGCTCCTGTGAGACGACGAATAGCCGCTTCTGTCTCAGGGTATTCCACCGAGAGACCAATCATCGTGCGCGAAATTGCTTGAGTCGACGCAATAGCTTCTAGGTGACCATAGCCACCACAAGAACACTTAGGCCCATTCTCTTTGACCTGCATATGTCCTATCTCGCCCGCTGTACAGGTTATGCCTTGATAGATCTTGCCATTCACGACCAGGCCACCACCAATTCCCCGACCTAATCCCACGTACAGCACGACGCGTTCGGCCTTTCTGTTGCCACCCTCTCCCCCCGAAGAGGAGGCGGCTCCAGACTCTACTTCGGCCAGCGCCGCTGCATTTGCATTGTTATCTATTATACAAGGTACATCAAGTCTCTCAACAAGGTAATCTTGCAAAGGGAAATTATCCCAGCCGTGCGCATGACGTAGGGTGCGCACTACACCTCGAGAGGCATCTACCAGGCCTCCGACAGCGACACCCACGCGCAAGATGCGTCCATCGCACAGTCTCTCAGGGTCTGTAACTTCCGTCAGCATTTCGTCGAGTAGTCGCAAGACCGTTTGGGAGTCGGGGATATATTCAAGAGGGCGACGCACCTGGTAGAGTATATTGCCGTTCAGGTCTGCCAGAGCTACCGATTGGCGCAAGCCACTGCCACTGATCTCCACACCGATGACGTATCCCTGAGTCGCCAGCAGCTTACCTGTCGTTCTCTGTCTTTCCATTTCAATCCCTCCGTTCGAGATGAATTTGTGACTCAACGACTACAGATATTCAAGCGTTCAGCCGCGATAAAAGTAAAACCGAACTACTATGGCGGCATAAGTATACCATATACGCGTAGTTACGCAAAGTGGCATAGGAGGTGAAGAATAGTCATAGTTGCATGTTGCAAAGCCTCTATCCTGTTGTTACAATAGCTGTGAGATATAGAACATTTCTGTTGGGAGTATTTGATGGCATCATCGTCGGCGGCCCAGGACAGGGTTTTTAACGGACCTGGGCTAAGTCCTTTCAAACGGATCGTCACCATCCTTGGGGTAATCGGGGTAACTGCCCTGGTTTTATGGATTGCAATTCACGAGGGGGTATCGGCGCTAGGGAGTACTATTGCCGCTATCGTCTTTATCTGTGGGTTTATCATTTATCTGCGTATCGTTGCGCCTATTCCGTTTACCATTGAGTTTGGGTCAGAGTCACTGGTTAAGCGGAGTAGAAACGGGGAAGTGATAGAGGTGAGTTGGGATCAGATGACGCGTGTAAAAGAGGAATTCTTTCCCAATGGGAAGCGCATAAGCATTACAGTCTATCGTAAGCCGACGGCGCAACAGGAAAAGACGAAGGCCTGGGCGGTCTATCGTGACGATGTAACTGATATAGATGGTCTTGCCAGGGTGCTTCAACAGGCGATACCTGAAACATGTGAATGGAAGAGCGAGACGGTTCACGAATAAGAGATCAACGCTGCTGCCTTCATCAGGTGTAGGCTCTCGCCTCAGTGGCCTTGAAGCTGGCATAGATAGTTTTTCCTTCGCTTAATTCCATGCGTGCGGCGGAAGCCTCGGTAATTTCAGCGGTGAGCGGAGTTGTGGAAGTAGCGAGCAGGATACTGACACGTACACGCCCGTCCCAACGCGCTCCTGACCCGGTGGGAGTGTCCAGGCGTAAGATTTGCACGATTTCGCCAATGAAGACGTTACGCGCCGAACTTTCTGGTGGTTGATGATAGAGTGTGATACTGCGTGGATCGACTACAACAAAAGCCTCCTCGCCTACCTCTGGCACCTTACTATCTTTACGGTGCTCTTCCAGCGCTGCCATGACCTCAATGGGATGTTGCTCATGTAGGAGCTGGATAGTGCAGAGAGAGTTCGCTTCATTGTGAATCACTCGTCCACGAAAGAAATTCATACCCACAAGTTCAGCGACATAAGATGAGCGGGGATACAACAAAAGGTCGTGCTGGCTGCCCTGTTGAATGATATGACCGGCATCGAGCACAAGAATAGCATGTCCAAAGAGCAGCGCTTCCAGGTATTGATGTGTGACCAGTACGGTTGTTATCTCGATGTTTGCCAGGATATGCCGTAATTCCTGGCGTACCTCGCGCCGCGTCTGTACATCCAGCGCCGCCAGTGGTTCATCAAGCAAGAGAAGTTGAGGCTGCAAGGCCAGGGCGCGGGCGATAGCGACGCGCTGCTGCTGTCCTCCGGAAAGCTGGGTTGCGCGGCGCTGGTCGAGGCCTGCCAGGTGCACCTGTTCCAGCGCCTTTCCCACTCTATGACGAATGGTGGATTGTGGGAGATGTTGCGCACGCAGACCAAAGGCGACGTTTTCAAAGACATTCAAGTGGGGAAAGAGGACGTAATCCTGGAAGACATAGCCAAAGGGTCGTTCCTGGGGTGGGACAATAACGCGACGTTCACTATCAAAATAGATGACATCTTCAAGAGAGATGTGTCCTCGCTCTGGATGGAGTAGACCAGCCAGGAGCCGTAAAACAGTGCTTTTGCCAGCGCCACTCTCACCAAGCAAAACGGTTGTTTTACCGACTTCGGCGGAAAAGCCGAGGTCAAGATGAAAGGTATTGAGATGGGTGTCGAGCTTCACTGTTAACATGTGGCTAGTGTAGCACAGCGAATCCGCTCTTCACAAGATATGTTTTTGTTGTGGTGTTGTGTTAGAACAGAATGAGGGTGAAAAAGAGGAGACAAGAGCAAAGGAGTGATACTCTCGAGGGTATCACTCCTTTGCTCTTGTCTCACTGTATGGCTTAGCCAAAAACGGTTGTAGGATCGCTGGTGGGGATGGGATTTGGTGGCGGGGTGATCGATACGGGAGCGTTGAACTTGCTCAGGTCGACAATAGAATCAAAGTTGGTAGTGATGTTGGATGGGACAACAACGGTAGTAACGGTTGGCGTCAGGTACTGGCCCAGCGTGCTGGTGTCCGCTCTGAGATTGAACTTAAGCTCTGTACGATGGACGTAGGAAGTTGTCTCATTGATCCAGAGGTCTACCGTTGAATTAAATGCTTTGGTATGATCGATGATCGCGTTCAGGTTCTGCTGGCCAAGGATGTCGAGCAACTGTTGATTGTTGCTCAGGAATTGTTTCAGGGCTACCTGGTCAAGAGCAATGGTGATATGGCGCAGGTTTTGCCCGTTCAAGGACTGTACTCCGTTATCGGTGATCTTGGTATGTTGCAGCAGGCCAATCAACAATGATAAATCGGGGTTGTTAATCCCTGAAAATGGATTGTCAACGTAGCCTTTGAGCGCACTTTTATCCAGTACATACCACTGCCCCTTGGTATTCTGGATATAGACCTTATCTCCCTGGACGATCTGGGCGAGATTGCTGGTAGTATTGGTCCCATTGGTAATGTTTTGCGTAACGGCAAATTGCATCGACTCTGCATTGGGCAGCGCCTCGTCCCCGTTCCCTGTCAGGCTAAATGTGCCATTGCTGGTGGTAGGTGTGCTGCCGGTTGTTGGGGTTGCCGTGTTTGAGGATATTGCCTGTCCAGAGCCAGTAGCCTTTACATCAACATGAGCGGAATTGAGCTTGCTCATAGCCGATGAACTGTTTTGCAGCAATTGGAGGACGGTGAGGCTACTGCCACTTGTCCCGCCGGTTGATGGGCTGCATGCGCTGATAAGTAGCAGTATACTTACCAGCGCGATAAACACAATCGCAGGTCTCTTATGTATCATTGTCAATACTCCTTCATGCGATAAAAGTTTTAAGCATAGCATAGGATTTAAATAGTTATGGTTCTACTTATATTCACGGTTTAGCGGGGTTTGAAGTTTCTTCTATTGCATGTATAGCACGTTTGGAAAGGGGAAACTCTTAAGGCCTGCAATAGGAGCAGCAGCACCTCTTCTCAACCATGGTATAATGCGCCTGAACATGCTGGCTATTTCCACATTCTTTTTGGTACGTGAGAATAGCCAATTGGGAGCATGCATCGTCCTGCTTTATCTTTTTATTTACTTGTTTACTTGTCTGCTAATTTGCTGGGAAGGCCGGGCTACGTCACTATGCTGATTACACGCATTGAGTTGGAGAATATCAAAAGCTACCGCCAGGTCAACCTGGATTTTCGACGCGGCACTACCGCTATCAGCGGGGCCAATGGCGCGGGTAAAACAACCATTGTCGAGGCTATTGGCTATGCTCTCTTCGACTTTCTACCCTATAGCCAGGCGCAGTTCGTGCGAGAAGGTGAAAAATATGGACGTATTGTTGTCCATTTGATCGGGAGCGATGATCGCGCTTACACAGTTGAGCGGCGTTGCGGCTCTGGCGCCTACTGGTTTGTCTATGACTGCGAGGCCGATTACCGCGTGGAGCAGCGCACTGATGTGGTGGATAAACTGCATGAACTGTTCGGTATAGACCGCGAACGCTCGCTTAAAGCTCTCTTCAGGGATGCCCTTGGAGTGCCACAAGGCTCTTTCACCTCTATTTTCCTGGAGGGAGGGAGTGATCGTAAACTGAAGTTTGACGCGCTGCTGCAGATAGAAGACTACAAGAACGCCGCCGATTATTTGTTGGATGCGCAAAAAGAGTATAAAGAGCAGGTACAGGTACAACTCAATGAAATACAGCGCTTAGAATTCGAGACGCGCGAGCTAGAAGATTGGCGGCCTAAGGCTGAAGGATTTGCACGCACTCTATCAAGAGCAG
>DMFQ01000095.1:12839-13511 GCA_003450555.1 Ktedonobacter sp. | reverse complement strand
AATGCCTTGTTTGTCCACACATAAATGGAGCCTTCGCCCGGGAACATAAGGCCAAGTTGTCCGGTAACGATGGCACCTGGAATGAGAAAAGTGATGAAGCCCAGGCCCCAGTAGACGTAGGCAGCTGGACCCGCGCCTCCCGCCATAACTGCGGAGTTACTGATAAATAAGACGATTGCAACGAAGATGGCTACCATGTCAAATGAATTTAAGACTTTGGGGAGAATACCGGCGGCAATACGTTCGGAACGTAGAACGTCGCTGCTTCCACTTTCGGCAGTTGATGCCATATGTGTCTTTTACCTCCTAAGAAATGCCTGTAGACTAACATGCTACGGATGACAGATAGTGAAGTACTGACTAATGAACGTTTACGTGGCTTGATTCAACGCCTGTGTTTGGAGTAACGAAAAAGCCTCTCTTTCCTGTATATCGATAACGGCAAGATACTTTAACGATTCAAATCATCAAAAGACGAGCTTGAAAACACCCCACTAGCCACCCATGATGTGAAGTCATTCTATGATAAATGCTCAAGGATGATACGTCAAGGGGAAACGAGCACGAAAACTGCCGCTGGCATGTTTGCTGCTTATAGTAGTGTAAGCGACAGTGCGATGTAGCGTTAATGTTGGGGCGTACCCGTCGCTTTGGGCACCGCCGTCGGCGTTC
>DMFQ01000095.1:8610-12753 GCA_003450555.1 Ktedonobacter sp. | reverse complement strand
GTAGGACTGCGCGGCGTCTAGATCGGTATCGGCAATCGTTTGCCACTCTTTAGGCACATTGTTTACCTGTTTCACCCAGCTTTCGAGGACCGTTTGAAGCGCCGCAAGCGTATCGTTGTCCTGGTTAATGCGCGCCAGCCACCCTCGTCCTTGAATGACCGCTCGCAGCGTCACATTGAGAAAATCGCCTGTAACTGTCGCTGCCAGGGTGATCAAAGGCGAGACAAAAGCATCGTAGGCAAAGCGTGTCACTTTGGCGGCGTTTATCGCTCCTGTGAGAGAGACTCCTTCCAGGTTGGACAGTGTTGTAACAAACTCTTTGCGTACGGCCTCCGCGCCAGCAGCCAGCCCTTTATTATAGGCATCTTCAACTTGACGCTCGATGTTTGTACCAGCATCATGAAGAGCTTGAGGAATCTTTGGGCCTAGTTCATAGGCAGCAACTCCACCAACAGCAGCTACACCAAGTCCAACCAGCATTTTGCGGCGTGTAAGCCCCCTTTTTTTGGATTTTCGCCGTGCCGGTCGTGCGAGACGCTCATCACGTTCATCTCTATACTCATCATCTTCATATTCGTCGTATTCTGCTGGATCTTCACGACGCCGTTCTGGCAAACGACGAGTGGATACGGGAGAGCGCGGGACAAGCGCTTTGATCACAGGAGCTTGTGCATACTCTGAGCGCCGATCAAGTGGATCCTCATAACCGATATCAGGATCCACAAAATCAAACTCATTCCACTCATCACCTACTTCTTCGTCGTCACTTGTTTCGATGTATTGCTGTGACGCTGATGGTTGAATAGGGCGATAGGGGCGGGCGGCGGGCGCTCCACTGCGAGCACGATAGCGATTACTGTACAACATACCATCATCAGTCTCTTCAGAGGCATGATAGGCCCGTTGTTCGTCTTCGTCCGTGTATTGATCGGTGTCTACCTGGTCGTAATCCTGTTCCGCGTCTTCTTCAGAGAGGGTAGTAGAGTGGTATTTGCTGGCAATAATGCTCTGGCGGAGTAATTGCCGAGTCCTGCGAGGATTGGGCCTGGGTGCGAGTGGTCCACTAGAGCGACTGCCGGTCTCTCCATTCGAGGACCAGCGATCTGCTTCTTGAGAGCCATCTTCCTGCCTTATTTGGGTCGAAGCATTACGATTTTGACTATTGAGCGGATCATAATCGTATTGCCGACCAGGACTACGCCGATAAGCTCTTCTTTCGAAACGTTCCTTTGTCATGTATACCTCTACTCTTCCTCAAACTTAAACCGGTGACTACGTTGCATGACAAGACACAACACGCCTTTTACCTATTCTACCTTATTTCTCTCATAAAATCTAGTACGAAGGAGGGAAGTCACTCTGGAAGCCAGTTTAAGGAGCTTGCCTCCTGTACTCCCCCTCCTGAATTGGTCACTTGATGATGCGTTACCATCTGCGATAAAAATCTTATAACTATGACTATACCCTATCATAACTGATTCGGGCCGTCAAATAGGACTCCTGGCTATCCTGATTGTTGGATGTCCATGAGTCCTTTTTTGGATATTAGAACTTTTGTACCAGTATATCATACATATCTTCCTAATACAATAACAAAAAGGGTACCACTATTCATTCCTATGCTATAATGTACCAAATATGTTTGGAGCGGCCCGGTACGCATCCTTCGCGATGTTCTGTTTGGGTTCGCCTGCAATAGGAGAGAAAAGACGGTATGTCCGATATTGATGAAGTGGAGTCGGGAAACGCAATGCCAATCATTGCTTGTGTGACGGTTGGCGCTTTCCAGGAGAACTGTTACCTCTATGCCTGTCCTCAAACGCGCCACGCGGTTATTATTGACCCCGGTGATGAGGCTGAACGTATTCTGCACAGAATTCAAGAACTGGATCTTATCCCTCACTATATTATCAACACGCACGGTCATATCGACCATATCGGTGCGATTGACGCGGTAAGCGCTGTATATCCCGTGCCGCTGGCGATCCATCCAGATGATGTTTCTCTGTATACGGATGAACGTACCGCGAAGTTGTATGGTCGTTCCGCACCGCTTGTACACAAGAAGCCAGATATATTGCTGCAAGAAGGGGATCGCCTTTCTTTCGGAACGCTCACGCTTGAGGTCTTATACACTCCCGGCCATACACCTGGAGGTGTGTGCCTGCTTAGCCGCCCCTATTGTGTGTTTAGCGGAGATACACTCTTTTATCGCAGTATAGGCCGGACGGACCTGGAGGGAGGAGATTATGAGCAGATTATCAGTTCTATCCGTGAAAAGTTGTATACGCTGGAGGACGATCTTGTTGTCTTTCCAGGACATGGATCACCAACGACTATTATAGAAGAGAAATACGAAAATCCTTTCGTTACTGTTGAGGAGTAAATTATTGTGTCTACCATATGTGTGATTGGAACGGGGTACGTTGGCCTGGTGACAGGGACCTGTTTTGCCGACCTGGGCAACCAGGTGACCTGTGTTGATATTGTTTCGGAGAAGATCGAGCGGCTCAAGCAGGGCATACTGCCTATTTACGAGCCGGGCATGGAAGAATTGGTGGAGCGCAACGTCAATGCCGGACGCCTCCATTTTACGACCAGCTACAGAGAAGGCCTGGATAACTGCGAATTTATTTTTATCGCGGTCAATACGCCCACCGGTACCAGCCAGGGTGGAGCGGATATGCGCTATGTGGAGAGCGCGGCTCGGAGTATCGCGGAAGAACTCGACCATTACGCGGTCATCGTCAATAAAAGTACGGTACCGGTTGGGAGCGGGGATGTCGTAACCCGTATTGTGCGCACCAATCTCGCGCGGCCAGATGTTCGCTTTGGCGTTGTCTCTAACCCGGAGTTTTTGCGTGAAGGCTCTGCCTTACTGGATTTCCAGAATCCAGATCGTGTCGTGCTGGGTTCATCAGATCCGGAGGCAGCCCGTCAGGTGGCTACGCTCTATTTGCCATTACGCGCACGCATTCAGATCACCGATTTGTATACAGCGGAGATGATCAAATACGCGTCAAATGCATTCCTGGCAACGAAGATATCTTTCATCAATGAAATAGCTCAGATATGCGAACGCCTGGGCGCCGATGTCAAAGAAGTAGCTGTTGGTATGGGCTACGATAAGCGTATTGGACGCGCTTTCCTCGATGCCGGTCTGGGATATGGCGGCAGTTGCTTCCCCAAAGATGTGCGCGCACTGGCCCACATGGCAGGTGAAGCAGGGCTGCATCCACAGTTACTCAATGCTGTGATGGATATCAACCATGACCAGCGCCGTCTCATCGTGACAAAGCTAAGCTCTATTCTCGGCTCACTGCGCGGTTGCACGATTGGCATTCTGGGTTTGGCCTTCAAACCCAACACTGATGATATGCGCGAAGCTCCCTCCGTAGATATCATTCGTTGGGTTACCAACCAGGGGGCAACAGTGCGGGTCTACGATCCGGTGGCTATGCAGACAGGACATGACGCTTTAGAGCGTGAAGGCATCCGCATGGAGAGCGTCATCTGCTGTAATAATGCCTACGAGGTGGCAGAGGGGGCAGACGCACTAGTGATGGTCACAGAGTGGAACGAATTCAAGTCGCTCAATATGCTGCAGCTTTGCAATAGCATGCGCCGTCCCGTGTTGATTGATGGGCGTAACATTTACGAGGCGGCAGAGATGAATCGAGTGGGCTTCATCTATCGCGGCATGGGCAGAGGAACCGGGCCTGCACCTTCGGTGCTGCCGCCAGGAGATAGCACCAGCACACCACAACTGACGCAGGGGTAGGTTATCCCTAGGGCGGATGTAGGCTGATTCCGGTATGGAGAGAAGAGAAGAATAGTATGGAGGAGAAAGACCTGCCGCTGTTATTTACGCCGCTGGTGCGGCAAGCGGGCGTAGCTCTACCTGATTGGCTGTTTGGGCCAGCGGGAGTGGCGGGGTTGCCCGCGCCGCTCAGTCCACCGCAGGGTGTCAATATCGCTGTCGGAATCGATATCATCGAGGTTGCGCGCGTGCGCAAGGTCTACGAGCGACATGGCGAGCGTTTTCTCAAACGGGTCTTTACTGAGCGCGAGGTGATGCAGTGTCGTGGGAAAGCGACACGGCTTGCCGGGCGTTTTGCCGTCAAGGAAGCCATTAGTAAGGCA
>DMFQ01000095.1:0-8492 GCA_003450555.1 Ktedonobacter sp. | reverse complement strand
GTCACTTTGCATGGCAACGCCAAACGCCGCGCCGAACTGCTCGGTATCAGCGCTTTTGATGTGAGCATCGCGGATTTGGCGGAGTTATCGATTGCTATTGCGGTGGCAGTACAGACTAACGTGGAAACAAAGCAATAGATGAGAGCGTTATTACAGCGCGTAAGCCGGGCCAGCGTCACTGTTGATGGGCAGATCGTTGGCCAGATAGGGCAGGGACTCCTGGTGCTGCTTGGAGTAGGGCGAGACGATAGCGAGGTTCAGGTGAAGACGCTGGCTGATAAGATTGTCCATCTGCGCATCTTTGGCGACGATGAGGGCAAAATGAACCGTTCTCTTCTCGATATTGGTGGAGAAGTTTTAGCTGTCTCGCAGTTCACTCTTTATGCTGATATTCACAGGGGCCGCCGTCCCAGCTTTACCGATGCCGCGCCTCCAGCAGTGGCCGAAGCTCTCTATGAACATTTCAAGGATGCTCTTGCCGACTATGGGCTTCCTGTCGCCAGTGGCGTTTTTGGTGGTTCTATGCAAATTGACCTGCGAAATGAAGGGCCGGTGACGATTTGGCTGGATAGCGCGGAGTTGTGATGGAAAAAGAAGGATTGCTGACTCCTAGAGAAAGCGGGCCAATGCGCTCATTTGACATCCCTTCGAGCCTGAGACTATACTAAATGAAGTTATAAAGAAAACCCTTTTTGCCAGGGGAAAGGATAGCTTCGTTGCTCGTCGATAGCCACACACATATTGACACCTCCCGTTTCAATGCTGACCGTGAACATGTTATTCAAGCCGCCGTCGCGGGAGGCGTTACCCGCATGGTTGACCCTGGCTGTGATCTAGCCTCCAGTCTTGCCGCAATCGCACTGGCGCAGGCCCATCCTGGGGTGGTATTCGCGGCAGTAGGCGTACACCCACACGATGCTACCACCTATACCAATGAGGTGGGATTGCATTTTCGCAAGCTGGCCTTAGACCCGGTAGTGGTGGCTATTGGCGAGTTTGGGCTGGACTATTTTCGTATGCTCTCGCCACGAGAAGTACAACGTGAAGTATTTTGCGCCCATCTAGAGCTTGCGCGCGCATGCGACCTGCCATGCATTATTCATGTACGAGACTCTCATGACGATGTGATTGAACTTTTGCGTGCCTATGGACAAGGATTGCGCGGCGTCTTCCACTGTTTCTCAGGCGATGTGGCTCAGGCGGAGGAGTGTTTGGCTTGCCAGGGATTTATGATCTCGTTTGCCGGCCCATTGACGCGCCAGGGCAATGCATTGCCGGAAGTGGCGCGTATGGCACCATTGGATCGCATCTTAGTCGAGACTGATAGTCCATACCTGGTACCGCAGCCATTGCGCGCAAAGCGCAATGAGCCGCTTTTTGTCAAACACGTTGCTGAAAAATTGGCTGAAATTCGTGGCATGGCCCTGGAGGAGATTGCTCACGTGACTACAGCGAATGCCATTCGGTTGTTTGGTTTAGGAGAACAGAAAAATGAAACTGTTTAATACCCTCACGCAATCTCTAGAAGAATTTGTGCCAATCGACGATAACGTTGTGCGCATCTATGTCTGTGGAGTTACGCCCTACGATACGACGCATCTTGGCCAT
The DNA here is from genome assembly GCA_003450555.1 of Ktedonobacter sp. Taxonomy (GTDB): domain Bacteria; phylum Chloroflexota; class Ktedonobacteria; order Ktedonobacterales; family Ktedonobacteraceae; genus UBA11361. Next base: position 6,884 of record DMFQ01000095.1, on the reverse strand, counting down.
GCCTTCACGTATGTTTCATTCGATACGCTCATCCGCTATCTTGAGTTTTGTGGTCGAACGGTAAATTATGTGCAGAATGTGACAGATATTGATGACGACGTTTTGCGTAAAGCAAAAGAATTGGGTATGGCGTGGGACGAGCTGGTCAGGCGCGAGACTGAGCGTTATTTGAACGATATGGATGCTCTGAACGTGCGCCGCCCCAACGTTTATGCTCGCGCGACAGCTGAAATACCGACGATGATCGAGATTACCCAGACGTTGCTGGCGCGGGGTTATGCGTATGAAAGCGGCGGCTTTGTGTTCTTCAGCGTCAAACAGGACCACGAGTTCGGCATTATGGCGCGCGCCATCGGACTCAACGACTATCACGCCATGCTGACCATTGCCAACGAGCGCGGAAACTTTCCTGAAGATCCTCGGAAACGAGATCCGCTTGATTTTGTGCTCTGGCAGGCCCAGGCACCTGGTGAACCTGCCTGGCCCAGCCCCTGGGGACCAGGTCGTCCCGGCTGGCATATCGAGTGCAGCGCGATGTCCATGCGCTACCTGGGACCGCAGATAGATATTCACGGTGGAGGCGCGGACCTCGCCTTCCCTCACCACACCTGCGAGATTGCGCAGTCCGAACACTTCACGGAGAAGCCGCCTTTCTCGCGCTGCTGGATGCATACAGGCATGGTCTACCAGGGCGGTGAGAAGATGAGCAAGTCACTGGGCAATTTGACTCTTGTCAGCAATTTGCTCAAGGACTACAGTGCTGACGCTATTCGCATTACGTTGCAGAATCATCACTATCGCTATCCCTGGGAGTGTTTCCCGGAGGACCTGGAGGTTGCTACGGAAACGGTAGCGCTCTTCCAACAGGTCCGTACGATGGTTGGTACGCAGAGCGATGGGGAAGATGTGATGTTACGCGATCAATTTGTTGCGGCAATGGACAATGATCTGAATACGCCACAGGCACTTTTGTTGCTGAGACAGGCTGCGGAGGCAGCAATGGCGAATCACGATGTGAATTCGGGTGCTGAGATTTTGGGGTTGGTGAGGGTGTTGGGGTTGCAGGTGTAGACGCCCGTGTTCCCGTTCATCTGGTTTGATTGGAGGAAGAGGGCCAGGCCCCAACCCCCATCACGGGCGGGCGACCATCAAGGTCGCCCCTACGGATGTTTATATGGTGTTTTGGTATTTAGAGGTGGCCGCCCGTCATGAGAATACCGAGTTGTTCCTCTGTTGCCTCGGGCGAGACAATATCGACAATTTTGCCCTCGTACATTACCGCGATACGATCGGAGAGCGAGCGAATCTCTTCCAATTCGGCGGATATCAACAGGACTGCTTTGCCAGCGTCACGCTGTTCAATGATGCGGCGATGGATAAACTCGATAGCGCCGATATCGACGCCGCGGGTCGGCTGTGAAGCGATCAAAGCGAGAGGGTTGGCAGCAAATTCGCGCGCGATGATGATCTTTTGCTGGTTGCCACCGGAGAGTGAGCGCGCGGGCGCTTCGGCTGAAGAGGTACGCACGTCGAATTCTTTGATCAGCTTTCTAGCCCACGCCTCAATATTGCGTAACAAGAGCACGATACCAACCAGGGAAAATTGAGGCCAGCGTTGTCGGCCCAATATCATGTTCTCTTCGATAGAATCCGCGATGACAAGACCACTGCCTCTGCGGTCTTCTGGAATATGAGCCAGGCCTGCCAGCCGCTCCTCACGCGCATTCATGACGGTAATATCCTGTACTCTCCCAGACTGGCCGTCTTTGACCTGGGTGATGGTGATCTTGCCGCTGGTAATTTTGCGCATCCCCGTCAGAGCTTCAACGAGTTCAGACTGGCCATTCCCTTCTACGCCCGCTATACCGAGTATCTCTCCCGCGCGCACATCAAAGCTTACGCCATGCAGCACTTCGAGATCACGATCATCTCGAGCATAGATGTCTTCTATGTGTAATACGACGGGACCAGGATGAGCAGGGGTTTTATTGACGCGCAAGAGCACTTCGCGTCCCACCATCATGCGCGCAATCTCGGCCTGGTTTGTCTGTTTCGTCACGAGGCCACCAGCGTTTTTGCCGCGGCGGAGAACGGTGATAGTATCGGAAAGTTCCAGCACTTCGCGCAGTTTATGCGTGATAAAGATAATGGTTTTGCCCTTTTCTACCAGGCCGCGCAGCACAGCGAAGAGCTCGAACGTCTCCTGAGGGGTCAATACACCCGTTGGCTCATCCATAATGAGAATGTCGGCAGCGCGATACAGGATCTTCAGGATTTCGACGCGTTGTTGCAGGCCAACGGAGAGTTTTTCGATACGGTCATCAGGCTTGATTGGCAGACCGTACTGTTTGCTCAGTGCAAGAATAGATGCCCTGGCTTTTTTCACGTCATAGATGGAGGCAGCGCTACCTGGTTCGTGACCCAGTACAATGTTTTCCGCCACAGTTAGAGGCGGAATGAGCATAAAGTGCTGGTGTACCATGCCGATTTTCAAGCGAATGGCATCGCGAGGTCCAGTAATATGGGCCTGTTGCCCATTGATAAAGATCTCACCGCTATCGGGTCGAATCAGGCCATAGAGGATGTTCATCAACGTGGTTTTACCCGCGCCATTTTCTCCGACCAGCGCGTGGATCTCACCTTTGCGCACGGTAAGGTTGACATGGTCATTGGCGATAACGCCAGGCCAGGCCTTGCAGATATCCCGCATTTCCACGGCAAACGGGGTTTCACGCTCTTCTGTCGGAGCCACAATTGTACTTTCTTGCATAGGTGATCTGCCTTCCTCTTATTCCGTGCCAGGTTCATAGGGAATACCATCGGCTGCCGGCGGTATCGTTCGACCGACGAGACCAACAAGGGCGATCAGGGTGAGCACATAGGGCAGTGTACTGAGCAGGTTCGGAGAAACGCCTGTATCTTGTAAACGCACGCTCAGGGCTTCGCCAAGGCCAAAGATGAGGCAGGCTCCGGCTGTATTCCATGGTTTGTATTTGCCAAAAACCATAGCGGCAAGGGCGATAAAGCCAGCACCAGCGGTCATATTCGAGTTGAATATACCCGCTATACCCAATGAGAGAAAGGCCCCGGCCAGCCCGGAGAGGAGGCCGCTGCCGATAACACAGCAGTAGCGTACCAGGCGAACATTTACGCCGGCGGTATCTGCCGCCTGAGGATGTTCCCCTACCGCTCTAATGCGTAAGCCAATATTGGTGCGGAAGAGCAGGAATTGAATACCTGCCAGGATGAGAATAGCCACGTAGAAGATGACATTTTGCTGAAAAAGGATGGGACCGAGAAACGGTATGCTTACGAGGGGTCCCAGGGAAAGAATTGGCAGACGCAGCGCATTCGTCAGCGGAAGGGACACCCTGTCCTCCTGTTTGAATAAACAGCAGATAGTTTGTTAAGCCGAGGGCGGCGATATTGATGGCGATACCACTTACAATCTGATTGGCCTTAAAATTGATGGAGACAATAGCGTGGACGAGAGACATCAATCCACCGGCGATTATCGCGCCCAGGACTCCACCCAGTACACTATGTGTTGCCAGTGCAGTCATGACCCCGGCGTAGGCGCCTGTCAGCATCATACCTTCCATAGCGATGTTTACGACGCCACTGCGCTCAGAGATAACACCGCCAAGGGCGGGTAGTAAGAGCAATGCTCCAAATTGCAGGGTGGATTGCCAGAGATCGGTGGATAGCACTACTCGCAATAACACTTGTAAAAACACGATCAGTCCTCCTCGATCTGGCTAGAGCTACCCTCACTGGAAGGATGAGCCATAGTGGACGCGCCTTCACTATCAGAGTCCCCATTCAGTATTTCAGGCGACTCTGCTCCACGCTGCGCGTGCTGTGTTGTGCCATTCTCAGAAATACCGGTAATCGTTGCGTTGACAGAAGCTAGAGCAGGAGCAGTTCTGCGTTGAAAGGTGTAGCGCTTCGACCATACACGTTGGATGGCGGGTAAGAACTCGGCGGCGATACTGAACAAGACGAGGGCCTGAATGATGTACACCAGGTCGCCGGGCACATTAGCGTTCAACTGCATGATCGTTCCCCCCTGGCGCAACCCGCCAAAGAGCAGGGCGCCGAAGAGCACCCCGATAGCGGTTGTCTGCCCCAGCAATGCTACACCAATAGCATCAAAACCGGTGGGGTCAAGGCTAAATGTTGTACCGATCAACTGGTAAGGAAATTGGCCCATCAAGCGCAACGCACCGGCAAGGCCAGCGAAGGCACCGGCAATGGCCATCACAGCAAAAATATTCCATTTAATGGGGATACCGGCGTATTTCGCTGCTTTCGGATTCTGGCCGATCACGCGAATCTCGTAGCCAAAGGTTGTGCGAGCAGTGATGAACCAATATATCACCAGCGCGAGCAGAGCAAAGAAGAGGCCAACATCGACCAGGTATTGGGTGGGCTGGTCAATCCTGGGAAGGAAGGTGCCCAGCGTCTGATTATAGAAGTCAGCGATATGGGGCAATGTTGCCTGGGGAGGTAATGAGTCGGTCTGGTTCGCTTGATGGGGGGCGTTAAATGGCCCGGTAATGAGAAAGTCTGTGAAATAAAAAGCTATCCAATTGAGCATGATCGTTGTGACAACTTCATGGGCGCCACGCCAGGCTTTCAGGAGGCCGACGATGCCACCCCAGATAGCTCCGACAAGCATACTACCCAGTATCATGGTCGGAACAAGGATCCACCCCGGCCATTTTGAGGCCTCAAACCCAATAATACCGGCAGTCATTGCGCCCACCGCAAGCTGACCCGGCGCACCAATATTGAAAAGTCCTGCACGAAACGCAATGGCCACGGAGAGGCTGGCAAGGATGAGAGGGGTAACAGTCGTCAGGGTAAATGAGAAATTTTGCGCATTGCCGAATGCGCCGGTGAATAGAGCTTGATAGGCTGCGATAGTTTGATTGAAGCGATCTAATAAGGAACCGGGCGAAGTAGCCATAATTACGATGCTTCCGGCAATCATTGCCAGGAATACGGCAAAAAGAGGGCGCCCTATCGATTGAGCAAGTTTGCGCGTTCGTATAGTTAGATTCGACTCAGCAGATGCTGTTGGCACAGCCATACTTTCTTCCTCCTAAGTAGGAGGCGGCTTCGCCGCCGATGATCTCAGCCAAGAAAACTGTTCCCATATCATAACATTAGTGGTTATGAGAAACAAGCAATGTGTGGATGAATGCAAGAGGTAAAAGGCGGGAGGTGAATGAGACAAGCCCATTCACCTCCCGCCCTTTTGTCCTGTGAGGCAGTAGATTTACGGAATGTTCTCGGGTGGAGTCAGTGACCCAGCCAGAATTTGCTGAGCAAATGCATCCGCCTGCGCCTTTGCATCGGCAGGAACGTCGCTGCTCACCGGAGCGTAACCAACACCGTCATGAGCCAGGTCGAACTTGGGCGGGTTGTTGGTGAAGTTACCGTCGACCGTGTCTTTAATAATGGTGTAAACTGCGACATCGACACGTTTGAGCGCGCTGGTGATGACGCTAGTGTGTACAGCGCTTTGATCTGCATCGACGCCAATACCAAAGACCTTGTTCTGATCGGCGGCATCAAGTGCGCCAATGCCACAGCCACCGGCAACCTGGAAGATAATGTCAGCCTGGTGCTGGCTAATTTGACTCTGAGCGACGTCTTTACACTTTGCTGTCGCAGCGAAGTCTTGTGAGTAGTTGACGAGGACTTTAACAGTTGGATCAACTTTTTGAGCACAGAACTTGTACCCGGCAATATAGCGATTGACCGGAGGAATAGACAGGCCACCAACCGCTGCAATGGTGTTTTTGCCAAGCAATTTCGCAATTTTTGACTTGCCATCCTTCTCCATCTGCCCTGCGACCGCGCCGACCAGACAACCCGCCTCTTGCTCTTTAAAGAAGAGGGGAGCCACATTGGGCAGGGTCTCGCAGTCACCTTTGTTAGGATCAGGAACAGCGCAACCATCAACAATTGCAAACTTCTTGCTTGGATACAGTTTGGCAACCTGATCCAGCGGCGTTTGCATCAAGAAGCCGACGGCGATAACGAGATTTGCCCCCTGGGCAGCACTGGTGAGGTTCTTTAGATAGTCATTCTGCGATGTTGTCTGAATGATCTGCTCTTTGAAACCATACTGTGTTTCAGCCTTCTTGTAGCCTGTATAGGCCAGGTGATTGAAGCCATTGTCGTTGAGGCCGCCAATGTCAGTGACGAGGGCTACTTTGAGCGTGGGTGTGGTAGGAGTATTTCCGCTGGTGGTTGTGCCAGTGCTGGTACTGCTGCCACAAGCGGCAAGCAGTAAGGCAAATATGGCGAGCAATGAAGCGATGTGGGCATGATTGCCAATTCTTCGCATGTATGCTTCCTTTCTTCTCTGCCTGAGAAACAACGCCGGTCAAGTGTACAGGTGATATTCATGCCTGTAGTTGCAGAGAAAACCGCAATCCACCCCAAATAAAAATAACAAGGGGATAAGGGGTTTACTCTTGTGCTTTAAGTATACCATGAAAAAGATTGCCTGTCGCACTATTCCGAACTATGGGACTATGAAACTAGGGAACAGCTAAAAAATATAACTGTCATTAAGAATAAATACGTAGTGATGAGATTTTTTCTCACAAAAAAGGGGAAACTGGCATCGACGATGCCAGTTTCCCCTTTTTGTGGCTTCCGCTATGCTACGCTCGGATCTCTTCAAGCATAGAGAGATTGATGAACAGGTCGCAGCTCTGGCGAAGTGTGGCGGACATGGCTTCGTCGAACGCGGCAACTTCGACACGTACGCCGTGATCGGAACAGTAGTCGAGCATCGGCATGAAGTCACTATCACCGCTTACGAGCACAATACAATCAACCGCTCCACCATCTACAAGGCGCAC
>DMFQ01000207.1:11866-12264 GCA_003450555.1 Ktedonobacter sp. | reverse complement strand
CCTTGTTCCGATGGTACAAGCCTGTCGCGACGGCCATGGATCACCAGCAACGGAGAGCTTACTTTCTCCGCCACACCCTGCAAGTTGAATTGCTTCAACTTATTAAGCGCGTCCTCATCGCTCGTAGCTTTGAGCCGGTGGACCAACGTTTCACGGCTTATTTGGGGGCGACCTTTGAAGTTGTCGGCCTGGTTGTACGGTCCACAGTTTTCAATCGTCGCCTTTACGCGGTGCTCAAACGCTGCGGCCCGGACAGCGAACTGTCCACCAAAACTCACGCCCATGATACCTACACGGGTTGAATCTACGTCTGGTCGGCTTTCAAGGTAATCGATGGCGTACTTGATGGGTACCTCGTAGTCATGGCGCAGTGCATGCTCGAACTCCATCTCGCCCTG
>DMFQ01000207.1:7824-11849 GCA_003450555.1 Ktedonobacter sp. | reverse complement strand
TAAATGTGCAACTCTTCCTTCACCGAATCAAGTCCAGGAATGAAGATGACCACTGGAGGCTTTGGGGTATGCCATGGCTTTCTCAAGACGCCATACATTTTGGCGTCCCCCTCGTAGGCAAAAGTCACATGCTCGCCCGGAAAGTCGAAAAAGGGCAGCGCTCTTTGGTAGTTATGCACGACATGTTCATGCGCCACGCGCAACTCATGGGGCTTGCGCACAAACAAATACTTGCCGAAGTGGTAGGAGATCGCCGCGTGGAAATAATGATATGCAGCAGACTCGTAAAGACCTTGCGCCTCAGCTTTCTCTCCCAGTTGCTCATGTATAGCCCCGCACTCAGACCACTTCTGACACCAGTCGTCCCAATGTTCTATGCTATTCGTAACGCGCTGAAAGTCATTGGCATCGACCCCATTGGAAATAAACCTGGGAGCCCAGTTGTCGATCGCGCTCTGTACAAATTCGTCTCTTGCCATATATTCGTCCTTTTTCTAGGGTGGTTTACGCTTTAGAGAGCGTTCCTCCCAGATAGAGATGGCCGATTTCAGGGTTGTTCAGAATGTCGGCGTGCGGCCCTTCTAATCGCACGCGTCCACTCTCCAACACAACCCCGTTTGTGGAGAGGCTCAGGCCTGTACGCGCATTCTGCTCGACCAGCACTATCGTTCTACCACTACTTTGCATCTCCTTGATCGTCTCCACCACCTGTTTGAAGGTCCTGGGATCCAACCCCATCGAGGGTTCATCCAGTAAGATCAAGCGCGGATCGAGCATCAGGCAGCGGGCAAACTCCACTAAGCGCTGCTGCCCTCCCGATAAGCTGCCAGCTTTGTCGCGCGCACGAGTTTTTACAATGGGGAACATCTCCTCTACTTCATGCAAGCGCCGCTCTACGAGTGCTGAATCATGCAGCATGAATGCCCCCAATCGTACGTTCTCCTGTACCGTCATGCTGGGAAACAGGCTATGGCTTTGCTGCACCTGTACAATCCCTAATGCTAGAATCTGGCGGGGAGTCAAGCCAGCAATGGAGCGGCCATCAAAGGTTATTTCGCCCAGACGTGGTTTCAAAAGTCCGCTGAGCACGCGCAATACTGTGGACTTGCCGGCTCCATTGGGTCCGACGATGCAGGTGGTTGTGCCTTTTTCTACTGCCAGGTCGATCCCTTTGAGCACATCGCCTCCCTCGTAGCCAGCATAGATATTGTGTAGTTTCAGGAACATATCTCTAGTCTCCTAAATAGGCTTCCAGGACTGCCGGATTTGCTCGCACTTCCGCCGGTGTCCCCTCGGCAATTTTAGCCCCGCGATGCATCACCATGACCTTATCGCACAATCCCATCACAAATTCCATATTGTGCTCAACCACCAGAAAGGTCACACCACGCTTGTTAAGGGTACGAATGCGATCCGTCAGGTAGTTGATCATGGTTGGATTGACACCACCAGCTGGTTCATCGAGTAAAATGACCCGCGGCTCGGCAATCAACACAAAGGCAAACTCCAGCAACTTCTTCTGTCCATAAGACAGGTTCCCTGCAGGCAAGTTTTTGAGCGAGGTGAGACCTACAAACTCCAATAGTTCAAGCGCGCGTGCCTGCTCATGAGTCGAACTCCAGCGGCTGAGCAAACCTTTCAAGTCACTGCGCTGTGCCGCCACGTGCATATTCTCCAGTACCGTCAATCGCGGGAAGATGCGTGTCAGTTGAAAGGTGCGCCCAACACCCAAGCGGAAGACCTTATCTGGCGACGCATTGGTGATGGCCTGTTCCTGAAAGCGTACCTGGCCGCTGTCGACGCGTTCATAGCCGGTCATTACATTGAACAATGTGGTTTTCCCTGAACCGTTGGGTCCAATTAAACCGGTGATAGAGCCTTGTGCTACGCTGATCGAACATGTATCCAGGGCGCGAATGCCTCCGAACGCTTTGGAGATATCCTGTGCTTCCAACAAGCTCATAAGTTGATCCCTTCCTTCCTTGTAGCATCGGCAGACTCGCCCGGTTTGGGAAGTGTGGTGGTGGTAGTGCCATTCTCGCCCTCGTGTTGTTTCTCGAGACGGGTGGCCTGGTATTTGGCCCAGCGTTCGCTCAACGTCGGGATGACCCCTCGAGGCAGCAGAAGAATAATTACCAGGAATAGCGCCCCGTAAAATAACAGGTAGTAGCCGTTCTGACTAAACTGCAAGGTAAAATATTGTTGAGCCGGTTCCAGGATCAGCGCACCCAGGATGGGGCCAGCAATCGTCCCCAGACCGCCTAGAAATGCCATCAAGGCAATAGCGACATCGAAGGTGGCATCAAAGGCTGAGGGCGGATAGATCGACTCGATGAAATAAGCCCATGTGGCTCCTACCATGCCCACAATCAGTGCGGAGATCACAAATGCTGCCAGTTTGGAAGGTTCGGTCTTTACGCCTAGACCCAGCGCGCGATCCTCGTCGTCGCGGATGGCGAGAAGGCCAAGGCCATATTTGGAGTGGCGTACCCACCACGAGATGGCAATGGCAAGGAGCAGGATGGCTAATGATACGTAGTAGAACGGAGTGTTGAAGAAATCGCCGCTCCAATCGGTGGGTATGGGTAGGCTCAGGCCAATTGAGCCATTGGTAAGCCCTGTCAGGTTAAAGGCCAGCAACTGAAAGATAAAGAACATAGCTATGGTAATCACCACAAAGGTATGCCGCCGCACCCGCAGCGCGATCCAACCCAATGGGATGGCAAAGAGCGCTGCCACCAATCCCGCGACGGGAACGAGCAAGAAAGGTATATAGCCCCCTGGGATATGCCAGTCCTGGCACATGATGGCTATGGCATAGGCGCCAAGCCCGAAATAGGCTGCATGTCCCAAGGCGATGTAGCCAGTATAGCCCGAAAAGATATTCCAGCCCGTAGCGGCCGCAGCGAACATCAAGGTAAAGACCGCGATGGTGGTCACCGCGGGATTGGGAAACAGCAGTGGAAACGCAAGAGCAATAAGCAGTAGAACAAGCAGCCCGACTGTTTTGAGAATTTTCATTGTTTCCTTCCTTCCACCTGCCCGAGTAATCCCTGCGGACGTACCAACAGGATAATTACCAGCAGGATGAAAAAGACGGTGCTGGCCCAGACGGGCGACCAGATCACGGATGTCACGTCTTCGATTATGAGCATTCCCAATGAAGCAATGAGAGCTCCTCTCAAACTGCCCATACCGCCGAAAATGATGATGGCCAGTAGACGTGAGATCAGATCATAGGCACTACCAGCATTGAACGCATTGGTTGCCCCAAAAGCCATACCTCCGGCAGCGGCGAGTGCGACGCCAATGCCAAAGGTGATCGCCGAGACTCGCTCGACATCGATGCCAATCAATTCAGCTGCCGTGCGATTCTGCATTGAAGCACGCAAGCTATAGCCAAATTTGGTGCGATAAAGCAGCAAGTAGAGCATACTCAATAGCACCACAGCCAGTACGAAGCCAAAAACATAGATGTAAGAGAGATAAAAGCCCGCAATTGGAAACGACGCCGTGATATACCAGGCTTGCAGTTTAACATTATCGGCTGAGAAAATGAGGTTGAGGAGGCCCTCAATGATCAGCGCTACTCCGAACGTCACCAGGATGGAGAGCATCGTGCGGTCGCGTTTGATCGGACGGATAAACAGCAACTCAATCAGCACCCCGAGGCCAAACATGAGCGGCATCGTGATGAGCAATCCTAGAAACAGGTCGATGTGCAGCTTTTGCTCCAGAGCATAGCTGAGGTAGGCACCCAGAATGACCAGGGCTCCCTGTCCGATATTGATGATATCCATAACCCCGAAAACCAGCGTCAGGCCGGATGCCATCAAGGCATAGACTCCTCCCGTCAATATTCCAGTAATTATTGCTTCAACGATGATTCCCATGGTAAGTCCTCTTTCCATCTACGGAAGATTGGTAACCACCACTCCCATCAAATAAACTCGTGTCGTAGGGACGGTTGCTTCGTCCTGGTGGAAGGTTCTTAGACCTGTCCAGGACGGGGGCGACGCAAGCGT
>DMFQ01000207.1:6040-7769 GCA_003450555.1 Ktedonobacter sp. | reverse complement strand
CCCGCCCCTACGGGATGGAGGGGCTAGGGCCAGTTAGGCTTGGGAAATTCGGGGCTGGCCTGCGCTTGAGAGGCTGGATACACGGATAGCAACGAACCTTTCTGCCATTGGAACAAATACCCTGTTCCAAGGATATTTTCACCCTGCGCGTTGAACTTTACAGGCCCTTGCACGGTCTGGAACGTATCGCCAGAGTGAAGTTCAGTGATAAGTTTCGCATTATCGATGCTTTGAATTTTGGTTGCCGCCTGTACCAGCGTCTGTCCCACAGAGAAAGCCTCTGCCACGTCGGAACTGATATCATCGGCTTTGCCGCCATACTTAGCCAGGAAGTCCTTGACCATTTGCGCGTTCTGGAAGGTGTTGATCTGGGGATACCATCCACCGTTCGGAACAAAGATTCCCTCCGCGGCCGGAGCGCCACCAATAGCCTTGGTAAACTGTGAGCCCTGGTCGGGGCCTGCTGTTGCAATGATAGCCTGCGGGTTGAAATGCTGCTGTTTGAAAGCCTGGATGTACGCAACAATATCAGGCAGCAACGTGCCGGTGACTATGATCTTTGCGTTCGAAGCGATCATCTTTTGCGCAATAGGAGTGTAGTCAGTAGTTTCTGAAGGGTATACCTGGTTAGAAACGGTTTTGACGCCGTACTGCTCCAGGAGCTGACGTGCAGTGTCTACCTGGGGTTGGGTAAATGGATCATTCTGGGTTGCGTAGGCCGCTGTTGCAGGTCGCTGTGAAGCTGGTAATGACTGGATGTACTTCGCAAAGCTAATCAGCAGATTGGCAACAGGCGGCGATACGTCGAAGAGATTGTGCAACCCCTGGGTAAAGACGGAGGGACCACCACCAGCGCCTTCAATCATGGCGTAATTATAGCGGCTTGCAACGACAGAAGCTGGTTTCGTCAGCAAAGAGGAAAATGGCCCAAGCACCAGATCGCAATGATCGACAGTGATGAGCTTCTGGTAATTGGTGACGACTTGCGTCGTGCTACTGGCATCAGAGAGAATGTCCAATTGGACCTGGCGGCCAAGAATACCACCATTTTTGTTGACGGTATCTTTCCACAGTTCATACCCCTGTTGGAAGGCCTTACCATCGGCGGAGAAGTCACCAGAAAGTGATAATGAAATACCGATCTTGATAGGTGTTTTAGTCTGGCTAGAGTTGGTCGTAGTAGTGGCACTGCCGCCGCAGGCACTAAGTACGAGAATTGCTACAATCAACGCACTCACAGTGCGCAGGACTGACTTTTGCCATATAGCAATTCGTCCTTGCATGCTTGACCTCCTAGTTCTACTAAGGAGTAACCACGATGGGGACTCCTGGTTTCTTAACACCACTTCAATGGTGTTTTAGCAAATTCGTTGTCTCTTTTTGCGGTTGCTGGAATGAACGCGAGATTTTTGCTCATTCCCTTTCATTCTACGCCCATTATGTTAGGGAGGTCACCAGACTTGCTTTGGCTAAGCTAAAAGTCCCAATGGCTCCTCAATAAGGGTTGCTACGGTATCCAGGAATTGTGCTCCTCGTGCTCCATCAACGGCGCGATGGTCGCAAGATAGAGTGAGCACCATCATAGGTCGAACTGCGGGCTGACCATTGACAGGCACGACGCGCTCGGCTATACGCCCTACGGCCAGGATAGCGGCCTGGGGCTGATTGATGATGGCATTGAACGCATCGACATTGTACATACCCAGGTTGCTGATGGTGAAAGTACCAC
>DMFQ01000207.1:4769-5887 GCA_003450555.1 Ktedonobacter sp. | reverse complement strand
CGAGCAATCTCGCTTAGATCGAGCGTATCCGCCAGGTGAATAACCGGGACAACCAATCCTTCCTCAACGGCTACTGCTAACCCTACGTGTACTTCTTGTTTCAGCGTTATTTTGCCCTCGTCCCACGCCGCGTTGAGACGAGGGTGCAGACGCAACGCAGCAGCTACGATTTTCACCAGCAGGTCGGTATAGGTTACTTTTTCAGCGGACCGCTTCAGGATTTGCTCACGCCAGGCGATCAGCCGACTGGCATTGACCTCGCGCACAAGGTAAAAGTGTGGGATACTCGTCCAGCTCTGCGTTGTACGCTCCGCCATAATGCGCCAGGTATTACTCAGGGCTAGCGTGTCAGACCCATTAGTAGTAGCCTCAGATGGAACGGCTCCGGCAACTTCTGCTGGAGGAGGGGCTTGAGTAAACGCAGCCCAAACGTCTGCCGCCAGCACCGCTCCTCCTGGTCCGGAACCTTTAATCGCCACCAGGTCCCTCCCCTGCTCGGCTGCCAATCGTCGCGCTTTGGGCGAAGCCATCGTCAAACGGGGACTGGTACTCGTAGCCACGGCTTTTTCCTGATCCTGGAGATAGGTGAGTACATCAGCCTTTTGAATACGCTTGCCTGCTGATCTCACCTGGTTCAAATCCAGGTTATGTTCGGCAGCTATACGCGAGGCCAGGGGACTAGGGGCGCGATTTAGCGCACTCTGCTGATTTGTTTCAATCGAAGGCTGTACTCCAACCTCTGGTGACACTTCTCCAGCAGCGAGGATGATGGCTATTACGTGTCCCACGGGGACGTCGTCACCCGCAACTGCCGATACGCGGGTAAGCGTACCGTCTGCTGGCGCTTCGATTTCCACCGTCGCTTTGTCGGTTTCGATTTCTACCAGTGGTTCCCCTTTTGCAACTTGCTCGCCTTCTGCCTTGAGCCACTGGACTATTTTGCCGGTGTCTTGTGACATCCCCAGTGCTGGTAGGATGACGTTTGTAGCCACGTTGGTCTCCTATAGGTTCAAGTTAAGGAGCGAAGCTCCTCCGTAGGGACCCGATGTATCGCGTCCCAGGGTAGGGTAGGAGGCACATTTCCACATGTCAGGGCGCGCCCCACCCTACCCCGTGGG
>DMFQ01000207.1:3796-4708 GCA_003450555.1 Ktedonobacter sp. | reverse complement strand
TCGGGTCCCTACGCCCTTCCACAAGCCCGTATTTTGACGCTCCTACATTGTTCTTGTTGCGCTTGTAACCTTGGCTTCGGGACGGTTACCGTTGGACTGCACGTTCAGGTTTGATTGGGCTTCGCGCGTTGTGGGTAGCGGGCCGTCAACGGTGTAGTAACGTACTCCTGCTATGAGCAACTGCTCCGCCGGGAAACGGGTAATGACTTCGCAGCCGTTTTTTGTGACGATCAGTTGTTCCTCGATGCGCGCTGCTGACCAGCCGTCCGAAGCGGGCCAGAAAGTTTCGAGGGCAAAAACCATGCCTTCTTTGATCACTTCCGGGTGTTCGAGCGAGACCAGGCGGCTGAAAATGGGTTTCTCCCAGATAGAAAGCCCTACGCCGTGACCGTATTGGAGCGCGAAGGCAGCCTCTTCATTCGGGAAACCGAACTCTTCTGCTTTTGGCCAGAGCTTGACGATATCGGCGGTGGTTACTCCCGGCTTGATCGCGTTGATAGCAGCATCCAGGATATTGCGGCAGTACTTATAGGCATCTACCTGTGCCTGCGAGGCGCTTCCCACGGCAAACGTGCGGTAGTAGCAGGTGCGATAGCCGTTATAGCTGTGCAGTATATCGAAATACGCCGGGTCGCCGGGTCGCAATGCGCGATCGGTGTAGACATGTGGATGGGGACTGCAACGTTCGCCGGAAATAGCATTGACGCCTTCGACGTGCTCCGAACCCAGGTCGTACAGAACCTTGCTAACCAGGCCTACGCACTCATTTTCACGTATGCCAGGCTTCAATGCGCGGTACAATTCATCATAGGCCGCGTCCACCATCATGCAAGCAGTGGAGAGCAAAGTAATCTCATCCTGCGTTTTGATCAGGCGAGCTTTTTGCATCAACTGTTGTCCATCAACCACTTT
>DMFQ01000207.1:1344-3703 GCA_003450555.1 Ktedonobacter sp. | reverse complement strand
CGTGCTGCTGAGCCGAAGTCCCACATGATCGGCTCATCATCCTGTGGGAGGAGGGAGAAGCGAGCCAATTTATCCATAGCCCATGTTCCGATGTGCGTAGCTGTGATATAGCGTATATTGTTCATGTCGAAACAGAGTAACGCCCCCATCTCCGACTCTTTAAGCAGTTTTTTGATACGGGCAAGACGCTCGGTGCGCAGCCGTTCAAAGTTCACCCTCTCTTCCCAGTCCACCCCCATCAAGCCATAGGTTTTGATCGCCATGACTTTTCTCCTTTGCGCGAAAAGTTTAGACTCGACCACATATTGTTTTTGCCACTTCCACGACAGAAGCTGCCGTGGGAACGGTCAGATCTTCCAGGACCGGTGAAAACGGTACTGGCACATTCATCGCTCCCATACGTTTGACAGGGGCATCCAGGTAGTAGAAGGCCCCTTCGGCGATCACCGCTGCTATTTCAGCAGTCACCCCATAGCGTTCGTAGCCTTCATCTACTACGATGACACGGCTGGTCTTCTTAGCGGATTCGATCAATGTGTCCTTATCAAAAGGGAACATAGTACGCGGGTCAATAACCTCGGTGCTGATATCCAGGGCTGCCAGCTTCTCTGCTGCTTCCAGGGCAATCTGTACCATGCTGCTCGTTGCAACAATGGTGAGGTCAGTGCCTGCGCGTTTGATATCGGCTACGCCAAACGGGATGGTGTAGTCATCCTCCGGTACAGGCCCTTTTAGCTGGTACATCATTTTGTCTTCAAAATAAATAACAGGATTTTCATCGCGGATGGCCGTTTTTAGCAACCCCTTGGCATCATAGGGTGTCGAGGGCAGCACAATTTTTAAGCCGGGAATATGACTGACCCAGGCGTGTAGACTCTGACTATGTTGTGCAGCTGTGCGGCGCGTGGCTCCTAAAGTTGTGCGCACCACCAGTGGTACCTTGAGCTTGCCACCTGACATATAGTGGACTTTGGCCGCCTGGTTCGCAATCTGGTCCAATGCCAGCGCAATGAAATCACCAAACATGATGTCGATGACGGGGCGCATACCGGTCATGGCTCCCCCTACACCCAGGCCGGTAATACCAGCTTCGGAGATGGGCGTATCGATCACGCGCAATGTCCCAAACTCTTCCACCAGACCTGAAAGTACTTTGAATGGCGTACCGGCCTCGGCCACATCTTCGCCCATGATAAATACGCGTGGGTCGCGACGCATTTCTTCGGCCAGGGCTTCACGAATGGCCTGACCGAGGGTAATTTCTCGCACTTTCTGGTCAGCGTTCTGGTTTGTTGTGGTACTAAGCATAGACATCTTGCTCCACCTCACTTGCGTCTGGATACGGTGCATTCAGCGCAAATTGTTCTCCTGCTTCGACTTCGACTCGCACCTGTTGTTCGATTTGCTCAAATGTTTGGCTGTCAGCCATTCCCTGCTCGACCAACCAGCTTGCAAATAGTTTCAGCGGATCGCGTTCAGTCTTCCAATGCTCTTCCTCTTCCTTGGAACGATAGTAGGAGCGTTGGATGTCGCCGACATGGTGTCCATGATAGCGATACGTGTCGCAGAGTATGAAGGAAGGTCCCTCACCCCTGCGAGCGCGCTCGACCATGCGTAACGCCGTGTCATAGACCGCGCGGATATCCTGGCCGTTCACTTCTTCGGTCGGGATGCCAAAAGCTTTGCCCCGGGCGCTCATTTCACCGGCCGTGGTTTCAGAATTATGGGTGTATTCGTTATACTGGTTGTTCTCACAGACGTAGATGACGGGAAGTTTCCATAGCGATGCCATGTTCATCACTTCGTACAGCATCCCCTGGCCCAGTGCACCATCACCGAAGAAGCAGACAGTCACCTGGTCGCTGCCGCGCATCTTGCTCGACATAGCAGCTCCGGTAGCAATACCAGCACTACCTCCGACGATGGCATTCGCGCCCAGGTTACCTGTGTCCTGGTCTGCGATATGCATGGAGCCACCTTTGCCGCGACAATAGCCGGCTTCCTTACCCAGTAACTCGGCAAACATACGATCGACTGAAGCTCCCTTTGCCAGGCAATGCCCATGACCCCGGTGCGTGCTAGTGATGTAGTCATCGCGTCGCAAGGCTGAGCATACTCCCACGGCTATAGCTTCCTCACCGATGTAGAGGTGGGCAAGGCCGGGCATTTTGGCGGTGGTATAGAGTTGGTTAACATGCTCTTCGAAAATGCGGATTTTGAGCATTTGTTCGTACATGGATAACCAACGGGTTTGTTCCGTATCCTTGCCGGATACACCTGCATCATTAGATTCGGTAGATTTGGATGTTTCGGGTTGTAGCATATAGTCCTTTCATGCTGCTGACTGAAAGTAGACGCG
>DMFQ01000207.1:885-1212 GCA_003450555.1 Ktedonobacter sp. | reverse complement strand
CAGGGTCGACGCAGCATGTCTTACAAGAAGCGACACGTGTTACAGGTCTATGCCAGACATACGGGCCAGAACCTTATAGACAATCGCGAAATCTTGCTTATCCAGACCCATTGCACGGGCAGCCGTGAGAAACTGATTACTAATGGCGACCGTCGGCAAGGGCACATTGAGATCCCTGCCCATTTCCTCTGCCAGCAGCATGTCTTTTTGCATCATGTTTACGTTGAACCAGGCCTCTTCTGGCATGTCGAGAATAAATGGAGTGCGATACTTCAGCGAAGGCGAAGCTATGACGCTGTTGAGCATAACTTCGAGCGCGGTCTCAAT
>DMFQ01000207.1:0-619 GCA_003450555.1 Ktedonobacter sp. | reverse complement strand
TGTGCACCTTTTTCCGCGACCTCAGCGGCAAGTTTTTTGGAAGCGGCTGGACTGATGGTGCTCATGTCGATGTAAATCTTGCCTTTTTCCAGGCCGGCAAGTATGCCGTTATGACCACCTACGACCTCGTGCAGGGCGGTAGTATTTGTCACCATCGTAAAGATCACATCGGCTCTTTCTACAACAGAACGTGGCGTTTCGCCCCACAGCATGCCCTGATCCAGCAGCCATTGGGCCTTCGACTTTGTGCGATTGTATCCAGTAACAGTGTGTCCGGCCTCAAGGAGTCGCTTCGTGACGCGACCACCCATGGCTCCTAATCCGACAAATCCAAGCTTAGCCATGACTACCTCCAAATAAAAAGCTAGCCTTAATGATCAGTAAAGGCTCTTACGTCTTCGCGAACTTGTCGCAGGTGAGCACGCATAGCTGCGCGCGCGCCAACAGGATCGCGTCGCATAATGCTTTCGAGAATGCACTTGTGATGAAATTGCCCACGCTCGGGGCCGCCTTGCACTTCAAAAATTTGTTTGCGCTGTTCACTCAATGGGTTTACAATGGAGTCTACAAGAATGAGGATAAGGGTATTCTGGGTCGCTTTTGCCAGTGCCTGGTGAAA
>DMFQ01000258.1:4123-5623 GCA_003450555.1 Ktedonobacter sp. | reverse complement strand
GTAGGAAGTGTAACATGGCTGTGGCTAAGTAGCAAGGGGAAGGTACTTTCAAAGACATGATTAAATGGGGATGATGGCGGATGTATTCAATTTAAGGCGGATTTGTTTATGCACTTGTTTCCTGTCGGCACTGGCAGCAGACGAAGATTTGTGCTGAAGGGGAATAGCGCCATTGCCGGTCGATGTTCCCATTCCGCTGGAGTTTTTCCTACGATTGCTTTGAAGTCTTTATAGTACAAAAGTTCTTCAGCGTCGTGTTTTTACCCATCATTCGCGAGGATTATGTATTATTATATGGGTGAGTCAAGAGTTCTTTAGAATAGGCAGGAGAGGATTAGTATGAATCGCTACATGCAAGAGAAATGGTCGTGGATTGAGGGAACGCAAGGGATACGCTCGCAGTTGATGGACGTTCTGAGCGATGCTGACCTGGCGTTCAGTCCGGGGGGACAGAATATGACGTTGGGGGCGCTGTGCCGTGAGGTGGGAGAAATCGAGTATTCGTACATTCAGTCGCTGAAAACCTTCAAGCAGGATTGGTCATATCACAACACAGAGGCGGGTTTGGAGAGTGACGTTAGCCGGCTCAAGACGTGGTATCAAACGTTGGACGATGAGATGAAAGCAACGGTCTCTGCCTTAGCGGATGAGGATTTGACGAAGACGATTGATCGAGGCGGATATAACATGCCGGTTGAAATGCAACTTGATGTCTATCTCCAAGCACTGCTGATTTTCTTTGGGAAGGCTACTGTCTATCTCAAGGCGATGAATAAGGCGGCACCCAAGCAAATTGAGGAATATATCGGGTAGTTTAGCTGTGGGTTGAGGGTTCGTGGCCAGCTATGCCCTTGGAGAGTGACCGGCATGCCGCAGTGTCTGGCCTCGCGTGGTTACATGGTGCTGGCCTACGACTTTCGCGGCAATGGCGATATGGCACCAACCTGATGCATAGGATCATGAACTTTGTCGCGCACTATGCGTCAGCAAGGTAGTGGTTTTCTAGCAAGGATACCTTCCACTGTCCTGAACAGTCTGTCTATAAAGCGCGTAATCTGATAAATTTACATCTCTAGTTTGGTACCTCTTCAACAAGCTCATCAAGGGAAACCTGTAACACCCTTTTGATCTTCCAAAGTGTCTCTATTGTTGGACTGTAGTTGGCATCATCAAACATGCGCTTAATAGTTGTGTAGTCAACGTCAGCTAGTCTTGATAATTTACCCATGCTCAGACCACGTTCCCTAGCAATATCCTTCACTTTGAGTCGTAGCATCTTTTGCCCCTACGTTTTTACTAGATACTAACAACTCACCCACGTTGACTGAACCCAGGTAACTATGCTATAGTGATTATCACCAGATAGTAATTATCATACACTGAGGGGGAAACATCAATGCGTTGGGCTGTTCAATACGAGTCAAAAAGCGGGGTTGTGGGGTTATGTCTTTTTCGTGCTGAGAGTCTTTTTGAAGCGCTCGAATATCTGGACGCTATGCG
>DMFQ01000258.1:2907-4044 GCA_003450555.1 Ktedonobacter sp. | reverse complement strand
TGAGGGCAGGAAGCACACCCAAACAATTAGCTTTTTCGCCGTGTAGACAGGTCCCTAAGAACATGCTACACTTGAAAGACCGGAGAACCTGAGCAGAAAGGATCACGAGAGCATGGCGAAAACGGAAATAACGTTCCCCAGCATACCACACGTACAGTTGGAGCAGGGAAGGGGAACTGGGTATGGTCAGTACATGCGCTCACTCTGGAAGAGTACCCTCGTGATCCTCATCCTCACGAGCCTCTTCGTCACCTATCTGCTCATTAAACCAGGCGGGCCGGTCCTGGTGAATCTAGGCGACAACGTCATTCAAGGTTTTCTCGAAGCTGTTGGCTTGCTGCTGACACTTCCATTCTTCTGGCAAGGGAGCAAGCGCGGAGGACTATTTCCTGCTCCATTCACAGGGCGCGTTGTTCCAGCCGAGACCCTACAGCGCTGGGTCCCCCTCCTGCTAGGTCTAGGTATCCTGAGCTACGTCATTGGACAAGCGCTTTGGACCTACAACGAGGACATTGCGCATCTTCCTGTCCTCTTTCCTACCTGGGCCGATGCGGGCTATCTGGGTTCCTATCCTTTTGTGCTGCTCGCTCTGCTAGTGCTGCCCACTCGACCACTTTCACCCGGTACCCGTACACGCATTCTGCTGGATAGCCTCATGATCATGGTGGGGATGGCCACGTTTAGCTGGTATTTCATTCTCGGTCCGACCATCTTGCAAGGGGCCGACTCAGTGTTGGGCCAGGTCATTGGCACGGCCTACCCCTTTGTGACGCTCGTGTTAATCTTCTGTCTCCTGCTGCTGGTCTTCCACGCCAATGATCCTGCTATGCGACCAGTGGCGCTCATTCTGGCCTTCGCCTTCATCATAATTGTGGTTACCGATAGCATCTATGACTACCAGGAACTACACAACATGTATGCCACAGGAAGCCTGTTGGATGTAGGATGGCCGCTGGGCTATATGCTGGTTGGGCTGGGTGCCGCTGCCCTGCGAGTCGGGATGGTCTCTGGGAAGTTGCTCCCTGCTGTGCCAGCAGGCGTTGCTCTTTCGGATGCGAGGGCTGGCAAGCCATCAGCTGACCTGTCTTTGTGGAAGTCCATGTTGCCCTCCCTGTTCGTCCCGCTCGTCATCCTCCT
>DMFQ01000258.1:451-2862 GCA_003450555.1 Ktedonobacter sp. | reverse complement strand
TGTGCTCCTCGGGCTGCTGCTCCTGCGGCAGTTCTTCGCGCTGCGGGAGACCCTCAGGCATAACCAGCAACTTTGGGAGATGCGCGAGCAGGTGATGAAGGCGGAACTCGCGCGCGAGAAGGCCGAACGCCTCAAGTCCGAACGCATTCTTGCGCTCAATGAAGCGCTTATGGCGAGCCAGCAAGCCCAACCGCATGCACGGATTCTCGCGTTCGGCCATTATCAGGTGCGGGACAGCCAGGGAAACTTTTTTAACGTTTACCTCCGTGAGGTGGGGGGGCGCCAGATCTTTGAATGTGAATGCCTTCAATATCAGCAGCAGGCGATCTGTCCCCATTCACTGACTGCTGCCGTCTTGCATAGCGCTTCGGACGCGCCCCAGTACTAAGAATTCTCTCTCGCGCGTTCTACTGGTCCGCAAGGACACAGGAACCGAAAGCAAGCCCGCTCAGCACCACGCTAGCGAGAGCAGGCATGGCGCCAGTCAAGCAATCCCACGGCATGTGCGCGAGTGCCCTTTATATTTCTGGAGCAAGGTGTGACGAGAGATGCAAGAGTTCCTCTGCCAACTGCCACCAGGCGCGTTGCTCTGCCTGAGAGTAGCTGGTGGTGTGCCGGTCCATGGCAGCTTTTCCCAGCAAGGACTTGATGTACTGCCGGTTGGTGACGAGATAGGTTTGCTGTGCCTGGAGAGAAGGCATGATCTCAAGTGCAATGGAGCGAGGCTCATAGAAGTCCTCCGAGTCGAACGCGAGCGCGAGCAAGGCTGCATAACTTTGGAAGAGATCCAGCAGAGCGGGGGAACGAAAATAGCCAGGCTCGGTGCTCCAAATAAGGAGACAACCAGCAATACGGTTGGCGTGGAGGAGTGGAAATGCAGCTGCACTGCAAGCCTGTTCCGGTAACTGGTGAGGAAGTCGCTGCTCCGAGTTCAAGTCGGCAATCATCACCGAGTGGCAGTTGGCCACGACGTATCCTGCGAGTGACTCTGCACCAAAGAAGCGCACCCTTTGTTCCACCTGCTTTCTCGAGTGGAAGGTGTTCAGCCCCACATACTCCTGAAGGCAACGAATGATGCTCCCCTGGGAAGGAGCCATGCAGCGCACTACGCTGATACCCAGTTCGGCCCCACTGGGGGCAAGCTGGTTACAAGCTTCATGTAATACGGCTGTGCATATCGGCCAGCAGCGCAGGTCATCAAGACTCGTTCTATAGAGTTCGAGGATGTGACTATAGAAGGTGACCGGGATAGCGCGCTGTGATACTTCGGCAAGCGGAGGGGACAATGCACGGAGTTCGTCAGCAAGGAGGGGACGGAGCTCGGGTACAGCTTCAAACAACCGGTGCAGAGAGCCTTGATGCGGAGTTGCTTCGCTACGGACCCAGCGTGTCAGGGTGAGAGGATGGATGCCCAAAGCAGTAGCGATCCGCTCTTTCTCTTGCGGATTCTTGATGATCTTTGCAAGCAGTTCATGCCACGTGTGTGGTTCTGACATGTTTTTCCGTACGGTTCTCCTTTATAATGGATACAATGGAGTGTAGCACAACCAGGAGACCTTGACAAGCCTTTTTGAGGGTGCATGTCATTTTTTTTGCATAAAAGAGCTACTGTTTTGAGTTCTTCACGTCTGCTCTGTTCAATTCGAGGTATTTCGTCGCTCGGATCGAACAAGCATGCATGGCTCAAGCTCACTGCTGGTTTGACACCGATTGCCATGCCATAGATGTCTAGTGGTCTATGTGGTTCATATGGAGGAGAGAGAGGTGGGGCGGGAGGGACTCGAACCCTCACGGCCTTGCGGCCAGGAGATTTTAAGTCTCCAATGTCTACCATTTCATCACCGCCCCTGGGTTGATGGGATTCGTTGAGATGATATTAACATGCTGTGGGCTATTCGTCAATGATATTTTTTGGGGAGGAGAGAGTGGCAACGAGACGAGGTAAAGGCAAAATACTAGGGACAATATTCTAATGGTTGCCGTAGCCACTCTAAATTTGGGCCTATAAGAAGCTCAGTCATCTTTGTATGATGTGTATTTTTCATCGGCACGATTTGCATATCGAAACCATGCCGTTGCGCAAGTACTCGCACAGTATCGACATTATCATAGGTCATGAGGAAGTCACCACGGAGTTTGCTGGCAATTTCGAACAATTCCTCGTGATTTAGTTCGGAATGGGTGTAGAGGCGACTTCCTGCTTTCTTGCCTCCCGCTGTGTATGGGGGATCAATGAAGAACACTGTATCAGCACGGTTAGTATGCTCTTTAAGGACATTCATGCCGTCTCCATGGATAAAGGTGATATGGTCTCGTATTTTTACAATATTTTGTATACGCTTCTTCAGTGTTGCCGGATACCAACGGGATCTTATACCCTTTCCATTTTCGCCTTTTTTAACGAGGCCTGC
>DMFQ01000258.1:0-306 GCA_003450555.1 Ktedonobacter sp. | reverse complement strand
TTTCTGCATCGGATGAGAAATTGTCTGCGGGAAATCCAAAGACTTCGGCAAGTGGGTGCTTTGGCATCTAATTCATCCTTACTAATGAAAAAAAGTAGCCAATAGTCGTGCATCCTCATTCAAGATGATGCTATTCTAGCTTCAGAAGATTTCGCTTCATAGTTTCGTATTCATATCGGACTCAACTCACAAGGGGCATATGTAGTGATCTCTTTGCTTAAGCTATCCTAATGCTTCAGGTATTATAAAGTATTGATAATTCTGGTGCAACAAGTATAGTACCGTTACAAAGAAGGTAGGGGATAT
>DMFQ01000325.1:4810-8818 GCA_003450555.1 Ktedonobacter sp. | reverse complement strand
CTTCGATCTCTCCTGGGTGCTGAGTCCACTTCTTTGGTCACAAAGCGCAAGGACATTGGTTTGTACAAGGTGTCATTTAATTCATGAAATGGGTGCCACTAAGTGGTAAAAGTGACAACTTGATATTGTTTGTCCTACCTCGCCATCGGTATATCTATGAGGCCTTGCATGTGTAAGGAATACCACCCCATCCTTGCAGGGAAGATTCTCAACAAACCAAACGAATAAGATATAATAAATACCTACTCGTATGAATTGTCGAGCAGGTATATCTAACGGTACTTGTACTCCAAGAAGGATGATCTTGTATGGTACTTTCCGCTTCCGCCGAGCATGTCGTTATCATTGGTGGTGGTGCAACCAGTGCGCTTATTGCCGTTCGGCTGGCAGAGCGGGGCTTCCGCGTGACTGTACTGGAGAAAGCCCAGGTGGGTAATGGTTCTTCCAGCCGTTCCGCGGCAGGTATTCGAGCACAGTTCAGCACTGAAGAGACGGTGGTTGGGATGCAATACAGTGAGTGGTGGTATAGCCACTTCCATGACCTCTTACATAGCCCGATAGATGTCCGTCAGCAATCTGTGATGCGACAGAACGGCTACCTGTTCCTCTACGAAAAACCCTGAAGCGATTCCGGCATGGCAGCCTCGCAGACGACACGAGGTAGCCCAGAACTGGCAATATGCACAAACGGCAGCCAGCATGCAGCAACGCCTTGGTCTTCCAGTTGAATTGCTGACGCCGCGGAATGTCGAGGAACGCTGGCCTTATCTTAGCCCTGACCGTTTGATGGGAGCTACCTGGTGTCCAACTGACGGATTTCTCATACCTGATATGATCTATACCGAAGGGTTCCGACGGGCGAAAGAACTGGGTGTTCAAGTGCAGCAGCAGACCGAGGTAATAGGTGCTCTATTGGGTGCTGATCGCATACGTGCGCTGGTGACGAACAAGGGAACGATTGAGGCTGACTGGTTCGTCAACACAACCAATATCTGGGCGGCTCGCCTCAGTCCACGAATTGGTGGTATGAGATTACCTGTTTCTCCACTCAAACGTTACCTTTATTTTCTGAAGCCTGCGCAGCCTGTGATGGATGCAACAGCGTGGCAGCAGCTCCCTATGATTATCTACGGGGTGGGAAGCCATAGAGGGGCGCACTCACGACCAGAACACGATCTTTTGCTGCTGGCCTGGGCACATGAGACTGAGCCAGAGACACACTTCAGCGATGCCGATCAGGACCGCATTGATCCCCCATTTCGCCATGATAACGGTATTGACAACTATGGATATGCCATCCTCGAACAAGTAGAGCAGTTCTCTCCCCTGCTTGCTAACTCTGGCGGCTTCATAGCTACGACCTGTGGGTTTTATGGCACAACACCTGACGCCAATCCACTGATCGGTTGCGATGCTCATCAGCAGAACCTTATTCATGCGGTAGGATTTTCTGGGCATGGTCTGATGCATGCTCCCATAACTGCGCTGCTGGTCGAAGCTATACTCTCAGGCGGTATTGATCACGGTCATGTTCGCCTACCTGCTCCCTTTGAACATGCCACCATCGGGCTTGACACCTTTGATCCTGGACGTGCGTTTGAGCGTTCACGCCGGGAAATGGTGGTTCTATAACATACTAAGTGGCACCCATTTCATGAATGAAGTGACACCTTGGCTAATCATATCTGCTCAAATGTGCTGGATGATAAGTAGAGGGAGCTAAAAGTGAGGCAAGATGCTGCTCTCGCTTGTGACGAAAGCGAAAGCACTTGAGTTGTTCGCTCTGGGCCGCATACGGACATGATCGCATCACGGACGGCAACTTTCGCCACATTCAACGGGTGCTCTCGCCAATCGAGCGCATTGTGCAGACCAATGCCTTGCGCTTTGTGACCAAAGAAGTGGTCGAGGTAGCGCGAGAACAACTGGTCATCGGCTTTGGAACGTAAAAGGGATTGGGGAAGATATTTCATGATGAATCAGCCCTGGATTGCACCACAATCTGCACTTCTTAGTTGGACAGTCTAGCGCAATCCTCCTTAGATCATCCGGGTGACGAAACGGAAAGGTGGAGATGAACGAGTTGAGTGGATATGGGAAGAGAGGTGGAAACTTGTTCATCCTCCCTTGAGGTGCAGGAAAGTAAATGGTTTTGTTGTTGACTCCTTCATTTTTGCGGGGACTGTGGCATTCATATCTCCGGACGTTTAAATAGCCCTGCGCTCACTTGACATACTTTTCTCTTTTCTATACGATATACACGTTCCTCGCAATCAATTGTAGGTCAACCTGGAAGCTGGATATCGTCTCAAACCAAATACCAAGGAGACAGCACATGACGGAACACCTGGGTCAGCAGTTTGGTAACTACCGAGTGAGCCGCTTGCTGGGACAAGGTGGCTTCGCAAACGTCTACCTTGGTGAACATATGTACCTGAAGTCTCAAGCAGCCATCAAGGTGCTTCATGTGCGGTTGGCACGTAATGACCTGGAAGGTTTTCTCAACGAAGCACGTCTCGTCGCTCACTTGGAGCATCCCCACATTGTACGAGTTCTAGAGTTTGGAGTAGAGGAAAATACGCCCTTCTTAATTATGAGCTACGCTCCCAACGGTACGTTGCGCGAACGCTATTCCAAAGGTACACGTCTGCCGCCGACAACTATTGTGTCCTACGTCAAGCAGGTCGCCGCCGCCTTGCAGTACGCTCATGATCGCAAGATGATTCATCGGGACATCAAACCTGAGAATATGCTGTTAAGTTCAAGCGATGAGATCTTACTCAGTGATTTTGGCACTGCTGTCGTGCTTCAAAGCACCCTCCAGCAGAATCCATTGGATGTTGCAGGCACTGTAGCTTACATGTCTCCTGAGCAGCTTGAAGGCAGACCAGGCTTTGCCAGCGATCAATATGCCTTAGGAGTCGTCGTCTATGAATGGTTGAGTGGAACTCGACCCTTTCAAGGCTCTTTCTTCGAAGTAGCAAGTCAGCACATGCACGTTCCCCCTGCGCCATTATCCAAGTATGTTCTAGGGATATCGCCTGCTGTTGAGTCGGTAGTGATGACAGCGCTGGCGAAAGATCACCAGAGGCGCTTCGCAAGTGTGTCAGCATTTGCCAATGCTCTTGAACAGGCCAGCGGTGTGCAAGCCTCTTACTCTCCTCTCTCTACATTTTCCTCCTCATCGCCCAGCGCTCCATCTGCACCTTCTCACACGCCATTGTCGCCCCTTCCAGCAAATGTATTTCCATTCGCCTCCGGGTCTAGCAGTCCTTCCATGAACACGTCATTGTCCCCCGAGTCTCCTTTGACTTCTGCACATGCCCCATCTGACTTTGCACCTCTCGGCCACTCTGCACCCACTTTTTCTGATTCTGAAGCACCGAGCCAACAAACACTGCTACGACCCGGAACTCGCCTTTCACGGCGAGCAGCCATAGGTGGTCTTGTAGGAGTGGCTGCAGCAATAATAGCAGGTGGGAGTATCGCCTGGTATGAGCTTTCTTCGAAAGGCCAGGCAACTGCCTTGATCTATAACGGTCATCCCTATCCTGTATATGCGCTAGCGTGGTCTCCGGGTGGGCAGAACATCGCCTCTGCCGGCCAGGATAAGACGGTGCAGATATGGGATGCAACTACTGGCGATAAAAGTATTACCTACACACATCAGGGAGCTTCTGAGAATGCCGTGGCATGGTCACCTGATGGGCAGCGTGTCGCTTCCGGCAGCAGTGATACAACAGTACAGGTGTGGGATGCCGCTACGGGAAAATATATCCTCACCTATTCCGGTCATTCCGATACCATACGTACATTAGCATGGTCTCCCGATGGCACTTCTATCGCCTCCGGAGGGGATGACAATACTGTGCAGATATGGAATGCAGTCGTAGGCCACCACATCAATGCCTATCGCGGTCATTCTGGCAAGGTCTGGTCCGCAGTATGGTCTCGTGATGGAACACAAATTGCCTCGGCAAGCGCTGATGCGACGGTGCAGATATGGGA
>DMFQ01000325.1:1919-4674 GCA_003450555.1 Ktedonobacter sp. | reverse complement strand
ATGCGACGGTGCAGATATGGGATGCTTTTACAGGAAAGCTTTTGCTCACCTATCGTGGCCATTCCAAGGAGGTGAAGGCTATATCGTGGTCGCATGACAGTACCCGTATCGCCTCTGTAAGCGATGATCGAACGGTGCAGGTGTGGGATGTCACCTCTAAACATACTCTCTATACCTATCGCGGGCATTCTGATGTATTAAATGCCGTGGCATGGTCACACAATGATAAGTACATCGCCTCTGGGAGCGGTGACTACACGGTACATATTTTGGACGCCGCTACCGGGAAACGTATCTTTGCCTATTCTGGTCATTCTCTTGCGGTACATGCTGTGGGCTGGTCCAATGATGATCAGCGCGTCGCTTCTGCAAGCGATGATCATACTGTTCAGGTGTGGAGGGCCATCTGAGTCTGGGCAACGGCTTACGTGAATTTTCTTTAAAAAAGTGGCTGTGTCTTGCATAACTCTGGAGGCATATCTGCCAGAACCAACATTCCAGTGAGAGGGGTGCTGATCGCTTTTCCATAACACGGGAGATCTCTTACTTCATTACCACGGTATGTTGTACCAATGGCGACATCAAAGGCCATTGGTTTGCGAACGGTCTCCATGTCTTCACTTCGCAGGAGCTGACCCTTGAGCCTTGGGGTAGTCTTCATCAGAATGGTGCACACGACGAGCTCGCCAAGGGCTAGTATGCCGAGCGCAATCAACAATCGGTTCCAGCCGTGAGGAAGTACTGGGCTCAGCAGAATCATTAAAGGGATAATCATGCTGAGTGTGACAACCGCTCCTGTACTGAATGTGTATCCGAGCAGTTGCATAATCTCGCGGATATTGTCTCCCGGCTTTTTCTCTCGCTCGGCAAAAAATATCCACCCCAGGCATAGGACAGACATCACTAGTACTGGTACGACCCAGATAAATTCTCTCCATTGAATACCAGCATGCCAGTCTGGTGCCTGAGGAGAAATGCCGTAGAAGGCGGATTGCAGCCAGAGAAGCAACGCAGAAAGGAGGAATACTGCTCCAAGAAACAGGCAGCGGCGAAGCCAAGGGCGGCGCGCGACGAATAGTATCGGCTCTTGTTGAAGGAGTGCTGAATCTCCACGAAGTCCTTGTGTCTTCGCTAATGCAACGGGTTCCAACCATAGTGTTGGTTGGTTCCACACCTCTTGTCGCTGTGTGTATGAAGGGACAAGGTCCAATAGCACTGTCGGCTGGTTCCAAACTCCTTGCTTTTCTGAATTCGATCGTTTGGGCGATGCAATAGAAGCCTTCTGTGGCTTTTGGGGAGGAATAATTTCCAAGCGCACTGTTGGTTCATTCCATGTCTCCCGTTTCTTCGCTCTCATTGACTCTGCTCCTGATGTGGATGTTGCTCGGATCAGGCATCTCTAAATGCTTCCATGCTGAGCCTGCGGAATAACCATCCAGAACTCTGCCTCTTACTTGAGACCAAGCAACAAAAGGTGACGCCTATTCCGCAACTATTCACTGGAAGCATTTAGCGCTACTTTGTTGATTCCGGAAATGTCATCTCCTTGCTCTTCTGCTCATAGCTGACTCTACCTGGATTCTTCGCACCTGTCGGCACATCGATTGCTTGCTCCGAAGTGCGTGAAATACGCAAATCAACAAAGTAACGGTAGTATTAGAAACATTTTAGGCTAGAGGTGATGTATACCAATGATAAAGTACCCTGGCTGCCGGTCTCTGATTTGGTTCGAATACGGGAAACGACCATGCCCAGAAAAAGATGCCTTGAATATGGGTATCGGTAATCGAGTTCACTAAGGCGGCGTTGTATGCCGCCATCTGCTCTTCTAGATCCCTCGGTGCACTCGTCTGTGTTTCCCACGGACGGTAGAGCGCGTCCGAGGTATCACGATAGCCAATCTCCGATATAAGTACCGGTTTCCGCAATTGCAAAGCGAGTGTATCCAAAGGGACTTTCACTTTTTCTTTCCAGAGCGCTGGCAATATGTGTGGGTCAAGCCGCTGCCGCACATTGGTTAATGGGATATAGACCGATACTCCAATGTAACTCAAGTAGACATTACTCATCCAAGATGGAAGAGATTTTCCGAGTGATGTCCAATTCATATTGTAGGTCAGTTTCCCAGGAAAAACGCTATGGACTCGCTCTATCAACTGTCCCCATAGGGAAGCTGGCGCTTGCTGTAGTAGTTCGTACTCTGTTCCAAGCGCTACTTCTTCCACACCAGATTGGGCTGCTACTGTGATGTAAGGCCTGAGAGCTTGCCAGTAGCTGTCGAACCATACCCTCGTCTGCTCTATGTTAGTATAGTGGATGTATCCCGCCCACGTATACTGCCCTTCTACCGTCAGTTGCGGCACCATAAACACATGATAATGCCTAGCATGTGCCGTATGTATACCCTCTGCTACAGCCTCGGGCGTGGGCGTCTTCGCCATTGCTATAACTTGCGTCGAGCTTAGTGATGGCTGGTAAAGGTTTATGGGGAGTTCTATCCATCGTGCCCCCGTCTGCTGTCGAATATCATCTAGACCAACTTGCCAGTTCGTGTCCTCTTTACTATATGCCCTGCTTCCCCACTGGGGAAAGGCTACTCCTGTTTGAAATTCGGGGCGCTGCATCTTCTGCTCTATCTGCAACAAGTCAGAGGTCTTAGAAGGACCTGTGCCAAAGGCAAACGGACTACTACCGCTGAACAACAACCATTGTAGGACGGTACCCAACACCAGCGCTGTTACAAGTACTGTTAATC
>DMFQ01000325.1:0-1837 GCA_003450555.1 Ktedonobacter sp. | reverse complement strand
GTTACAAGTACTGTTAATCCATAATTCCGAATACGGAAAAGCCTACCTTTCGTTGCAGGCTGTAGGATGGTGATTCCTTCGCGAGGGGCAATCTTATCTGCTTGCTTTTCTGCTTGCTTTGTCTTCGGCGTGGGCTGCCAGGAAACGTTACGATTCCCTATCGTCCACTGCACTACCGCCCAGAAAGCGGCTGAACTTTCCAAGACGCTAGCGATAGGCGCTACAGCAAGGACATGTGCGCCTTCGATCCAGCGCTGGCGGGAAGACATCTGCGAGGCATGAGAAAGGTTGTGCCATGCTCCTATGAATATTGAATTGAGCCAAAGAAAGCCCACTATGATGAACCAGCATGCAATCGGTAACGGCAGCGATGGAACGAGGTATTCTCGACCGGAGAACACCGCAAGCGTTTGATATAGGAGATAGGGTAGCGAGATCAAGCCAGTGGGTAACCCGAGTGCGAATGTCAGAACACGGTACCGGGTACCCCAGATGAGGTGTAAGCGCATCTTTGCGGGCAAGGCGTGAAATCCCGGCATGCGCCGCATCATCGTAATGCCCTGTAAGACGCCTACAATCCAGCGGTAACGCTGTCTGAAGGCACTTTTGAACGACAAGGGCGGTTGCTCCAGCATGACACATCCATGCCAACCGAAGATCTCTGGCCCTCGCTGCAAGTAGGCTAATACTCCGAAGACGTAATCCTCAGATATGAAGGGTTGCCCATCTAGCATACCAATATCCCAGCCAAGTTCGTTCTCCAGGGCTTCTTCGATGACAAGATTCGAGCCATGCAGGTGCAGTGGTGTCCCCTTCTCCATTAGCTCCCGACACTCATAGCAACATACTGGACGGTTGGCTTCCATCGCTCGACAGAATACACTGGCATCGGCATAGTCCAGGGGATAATAGATTGGCCCCTCGGTGAGCTTTCTATCGGTTGTAGCCAGGTAGCCAACGAGCTTTCTCAGTTCATCGGGCCTCATAACGCTCTCTTCGTCGTAATGAACGATGAATGTCTGGCCTTGTTTGCGGTTGAACCCTTGACGTCGCAGTTCTACCATATAGTGAAGCGAACGGGCCTTCAGCCTAGTGCCTTTCGGCGTTTGGTACTCGGATGGGACGAAGACCGCGAACCCTCGCACAGACATCGAGGATCGAGTAAAATCATGTTCCAGTATCTGCTTTTGCATCCACGATTCGGTGACTACCTCTACGCAAATCTTATCGCGATATATATCTGGTGCTTCTTTGACTAGAGCATCGATGTTCTGAATGCCTCTGCGAATTACCTCTGTACTGCCAATTGCTCCCCTGGTTGTGATCTGCACCTTCACAAAGGGAATATATGGAAGAGCCCTTATGTCACTGTTTGTGACCAGTTCTATCTGGCGATAACGGTGCCAGTGCAGGAAAAAGCTATGAAAATAGAAGAGTAAGCGGATACCAATAATGCTAATGAATATAGCTATGATGCCGCCAAGTAATGTTCCCCACTCGATTGCAAAGCCGAAGTTATACATACGTACTCTCTACTTCTTCCATCTCTATATGCTGAAAAGGCGTTAATCTCGATGCCAATACCGAATGTTGCGCACCTTTCCACAACATTCGGTATGGCATCTTAATCACAGGGGTACTCGCCTTTGTTTAAGGACGCAGGTGAAAGAAGATTTTTTCCTATCACTAGGAGTATACTTTATTTTTGCTTACAATTCTATGAGGCTGCTCACAATCCTGTGAAGATACCGCTACACTTTCTACGTGGATTCTTCACGCCTGGATCACCCGAGGTTGGTTGCTCTTGCTTGAGGGAAAATCCGAAGTCAACAAACTA
>DMFQ01000256.1:2927-3049 GCA_003450555.1 Ktedonobacter sp. | reverse complement strand
TGGACCGCCTGGTTACATCCCCTACGCCGTACCCCAGTCGGCTCCGTGACGGCATTGTGCGTATTTGGGCTGCTAATCGGCCTGATCCTTGGCTTCGTAATGACGCCTATTGGAGCCTTCGG
>DMFQ01000256.1:525-2748 GCA_003450555.1 Ktedonobacter sp. | reverse complement strand
ACGCTCGACGCCCTCTTTGTCCTCATCATCTACGCCCTGGTCTGTCTTGCCAGCATCAGGTTCTTCTGGCGCAAAGGCCGCTCCGGCACTTCCCGCTTTCGTATTGTGCGCCATGGCATCATCCCCGGGCTTGGCACATTACTGATCCTGGGCATCTTTTCCTTGCTATTGATCGCCCCGGCGCCGCCTCCGCTGAACCTGATTCCATTTATCCTGGCCGCCTGGGTCTTATTGGGTGTGGGTATGACGTTTGTCTTGCGCCGCAAGATGGCATAAGGGTCCAGGGGCTCCGGCTCCTGCACTCGCAACTTTTCAATTACCCTGCAATACGAAATAGATTCCACCAATAATCAGGTATCGCAATCACCTTTCGCACACGTATAAGGCCGTCGCCCAATAGGCGCTAAGCAAAGGGGAAATAGAAGGGCGTAAAACAGGTGAAACGCTTACCCGGCAGCGTTCGTAATGGAATTTGGAGGACCCTTAGAAAGACTTTGATTCCGAGCGGTCGCTCTGGAACCTTCCCTGTAGCCTGCATGAATGCACGAGTACACGAACGACACCATTTTTGTAGTATATCCACAGAGAAAGTGAGAGCAAACTATGCAACTTAAAGAGTATGTCAATGAGCGCCTCGACGAGGGAGAGACGAACGCGGTGATCTTGGGACTCCAGAACAATGTGAGTTCCAGCCTGGACGATGCCCTGAACAACATCCCGTCCGAAGACTGGCATGCAGAAATAAGCAACCGCCAAAAGGAGTCAGATGGTCAAACTCTCATCTGGCTCGCTGGACGCCCAGACCCCAGTTACAGCATTCAAGAATAGCGCCAGGGCAGCGAAGAAGCAGGCTTACATATGATTTGGATTGGCACCTCTGGATGGGTCTATCCTCATTGGATCGGACCCTTCTACCCGGATAAGCTTCCCGTTCGTAAGCATTTGTCCTACTATGCGCAGCATTTTCCCACCGTCGAGATGAATAGAAGCTTCTACCGCCTTCCCACTCGTGACCAGTTCCATGCGTTGAGCCAGCAAACTCTGTCTCATCCAGGTTTTTGTTTTGCTATCAAGGCGAGCCGCTACCTCACTCACATGAAGAAACTGCTTAATGCAGAAGAAGGTATCACCCGTCTTATCACAGCAGCGGAAGGATTAGGAGAGCAACTTGGTCCATTTCTTTACCAGCTCCCCCCACGTTGGCATGCCGACCCGCTTCGACTTGAACAATTTATTAGTCATCTACCGCGCAACCACCGGGCTGCTTTTGAGTTCCGCGATCCTACATGGTTCCAGCCACAGAATGTTCAAATACTATCTCGTATTTTAGAGGATGCTAACTGTGCGCTAGCTATTGCTGTCGGTGGTCCTCTTCCAACTCCTCTCGATCTTCCTACAATAGGTTCATTCGGCTACATCCGTTTTCACAATGGAGCGAACGGTATCGGTCTCTCCGATGCTGAACTCACTTTTTGGGCCTGGCGACTTGCCCCTGAAGCAGAAAAGGGCCGCGAGGTGTTTGTTTATTTCAATAACGATCCCGAGGCCCATGCTATCCACGATGCACTTCGACTGCGCGAACTGCTGGGATCGCTCGCTGTACCTCCAACGCTTCATACGGTCCTACCCGAATAGCAAAGATAATACGTTATTTCCCTTGACTTTTACGTTCGTCATGAGTATACTTTTCTTCAAAGATTGTAATTCGTTTACAAATTACGTGTAATTTGTTTACAAACCTACTAAGGAGAATGTCATGAGCGAACCATCGGAATCTCAAGCGTCGCGACCAGATCAGGGCGCCATCCCTTTGGAGAAGTACTCTGCGCAGGGCAAGAGGGTGCTAGGTCTGGCATTTGAGGAGGCGCGCTCCTTTCGGCACAATTATATGGGCACCGAACATCTCTTGCTCGGTTTGTTGCGCAGTACCGAGAGCCAGGCCGCGGCTACGTTGGCGAACCTGGGCATTACTCTAGCGACGGCACGCCTGGCCGTGGAAAAGATCATCGGCTATGGGGAAGCGCCGATCGAGTGGAGACCGAAGCTCGCGCCACGCACGATCAGCGTGCTTTCGCTCGCGGTGAGCGAGGCCGACCAGTTGAAGCAGTCCTCCGTTGGCCCGGAACACATCTTGCTTGGTCTCCTGCGCGAGGATGAGGGAGTGGCTATGGGTATCTTGACTACTTTTGGAGCCGATGCCGAGAAAGTGCGCGCGCAGCTCTT
>DMFQ01000256.1:0-460 GCA_003450555.1 Ktedonobacter sp. | reverse complement strand
GAAAAGCAATGTGGTGGCCTGCCGCGTCGATAAGCGCGACCTGGATGCCATCGATGCACTGATCGAGGCCGGCATCCGTTCGACGCGCAGCGACGCCGCTGCCTGGCTGATCCATGCAGGCATCGAGGCGCATAAGGCGCTGTTCGAGAAGGTTTATGGCACGGTGGCCGAGATCCGCCGCCTGCGCGTGGGTGTGCAGCAGCTTGTGCAGGAAACCGAGCAGTTGGAAGCGGATACGCTGGAAGCAAGGAAAGAACAAAACATGGATAGCGAAACGAAGAGTAATCCGCTAGATCAAGAACAGGCATCGTGAGAGCACCCATCCACTTCGAAAGGGGGCATAAGCAATAATGAGTTTCGCCGACAGCATCCTGACCGAAGATTTGGCACCATTACGCCAGCGTCTCCTCTATCACCCGCTCTGGACGGGGATCGAAGCTGGCACGGTGCAGCGCGCAAC
>DMFQ01000033.1 GCA_003450555.1 Ktedonobacter sp. | reverse complement strand
CCCACGGCAATGCACCTCTCCGCGCTGGTCAGTTTAGCACACGACCTGCTTCCCGCCTTAGAGCAGTTGCGCGACGCTCTACAACAGAAGGCGGACGAATTCATGCCCATCATCAAGACTGGTCGCACCCACCTGCAAGATGCCACACCTATCCGCCTGGGGCAGGAATTTCTTGGCTACGCCGGGCAGATCGAGCGCGGCATCGCCCGCGTGCGCCATGCCCAGCAGGAACTGTCGGAGGTGGCTCTCGGCGGCACCGCTGTTGGCACAGGCGTCAACACCCACCCCGAGTTTTCCGCCCGTGTCTGCCAACTCCTCTCAGAGATGAATGGCGTCACAGTCCGTGAGACGAGCAACCACTTCCAGGCGCAAAGCACCCTGGATAATATCGTTGAAGCCAGCGGCTCGCTCAATACTCTGGCGGTCAGCCTCATGAAAATTGCTAACGATATTCGCTGGCTTGGTTCTGGTCCACGTGCCGGTATCGGCGAGATTGATCTGCCCGCCGTCCAACCCGGCAGTTCCATCATGCCCGGCAAGGTCAATCCCGTTATCGCCGAATCGGTCTGCATGGTCTGCGCCCAGGTCATCGGCAACCACACTACGATAACCATCGCTGGCCAATCAGGCAACTTCGAGATCAACGTCATGATGCCGGTCACGGCCTACAATCTGCTACAATCTATTAGCCTACTTGCCACCGCCGCGCGCAACTTTACCGAACAGTGCATTAAGGGCTTGCAGGCAACCGCCAGAGGACCCGAAATGGTCGAGCGCGGTCTCGCTATCTGCACCTCTCTCGCTCCCATCATCGGCTATGACGCCGCCGCCGACATCTCCAAAGTGGCCTACAAAACAGGCCAAACTGTACGCGAGGTAGCACGCGAAAAAACGAACCTTTCGGAAGAGGAACTCGACCGCATCCTCGACCCTGCCGCTATGACCAGACCCGGCCTGGATGACGGCCCCGCCGGAGGTTAATTTCCTTTGAGACACAATGAGGGGTTATTCGGCTGAGCCGATAACCCCTCATTGTGTCTCAAAAACAACACTTCTACCTCGGTGTCACTACCGCTGCATACCCCGCCCACCACTGTAAAAATTGCCCATGCGTAAGTGTGCGATGATTCCACAGGGAGCTATCTGCCAGGTACACATTGGTGCTATCGCCACCTCTTACGACCAGTAGATGGCCGCCAGCATACCTGTCTGGTGGGAAGCTGACTATCACAGGCTTGCCCGAGTTCGCAGTACTGATCACCTGGTCGAGTGTCCACGAATTACCCCAGTTTGTCTTAAAGCCAAACTGCGCCGCCGTCTGCTGTATACCCGACGGATCGAGCAATCCCATCTGCGGCGTAATTGCCCCGATCTGAGCCTCCACCGCTAACACATCAGTGATGCGAAAATTCCGACCGTAGGCATCGAAGACCTCTGTCATTGCAGCGGTCGAACAGGCTGAATAGGCCCAGGTTATTCCATTCCGCGCTAGAGCTATATTGAGCAGGGTCAAGTTGCGAGATACGCATAAGTTGCTGCGAGGCGTTCACCCGAGTCACGTGTGCCGCCGTCTGAATATCGTTCGCGCTGTACTGTGTGGAACCGAAAAAGCTCAATCCCTTGCTTAAATTTTGCAGCGTTCCGTCGGACAGGCCGCGCTGGATAAAAAATGTTGCCAGAACCATCAACAAAAGGCTCAGTGAGACGTACGTACGCAAGCGAGAATACCAGGAGGAAGGCAACACAAATACCGAAAAGGGCACAGGATTCCGGGTACTGACCATCATCCCCTGCCGTGTATGTACCAGCACCAACCCCTGTGTGTTTGCCGTATGTGCCTCCACGGCCTGAACATTCTTCTGCTGCCGGTAGGTGCGTAACGCGCTGGCGCAAAGATTGCCTACCATCAACAGGATCATTACAAGTGAAAGTACAATAACTACGACAGACACCATCTAATTTACCTCGCTATCCTGGAACAACAAACCCCATACCCATCACTAATCTCATTAAACGGTAGTATAGCGTGGTAAAGAATGAAATACAGGGAAACCATTGAAAATACAGCCAGATGGTACTACTTTTCACGGGAGAATTTCTTCAAATATGGCACGCACTGAAAAGTAATAGCCCATACTTGCATACACTACATCCAGATACGCCACTTTTCGGGCGTATCAACGCCCGAATCACTGGAGAGAGCTGCGTCATTAGGCCAGACGGTTGCATCCGGTTCGAGCGCTTTATAGGCAACGGCAATTGCTCCCGCCCATGTTTCGTCTACCGTCAATGCATCCATCTCCTCCTTCGAGAAGAAGCGCGCATCATCGATCTCGCCAGTATTGGCTTGCAAATCGCTAAAAGGTGAAAGCAGGCGCGCGCGGAACATGAAAAAGTAGTTGTGCTCACCAGTATCCATCACCCAGATCCGTATTCCTATCAACCCCACAATCTCCACACGCAGGTTCGTCTCCTCGAAGGTCTCGCGGGCGGCAGCGACATCCGGCAACTCACCCACGTTCACGCGTCCTGCTGGTAACAGGTAACGCCCTTTTGTTACCCCAAAGATATTGCGTACCAACAGTACACGCCCCTCGTGTACGACAACTGCTCCTGCGCCAATACTGATCGGCCTCCTGGGTGCTGCCCGTTCGCCTGTTACATCGGCTTGTGACATAGAACTATCTCCTGCTGTATTACTATCCCCAGAAAGGGATGCCGTTTCCCTAGTATACAGCATCGAACAGACACCATATGATTTGTTATGCGAAAAGTGCTGCTTGTGGATACGCCACAAGCAGCACTTTTCGCATA
>DMFQ01000452.1 GCA_003450555.1 Ktedonobacter sp. | reverse complement strand
GTGGCGTGGTCGATGGGGGTGGACGCTTGCGTCGCCCTTCGTCCTGTTCACCTCCGCGATCCTCCCACCCCGCTTCCCCACTCCTACCCCTACGAATATGAAGGCGCTCCCGCGGCACCATTGCACGCTATGCATACAGTAAAGGAGCCTGGTGTCTGAAAGTGGATACCAGGCTCCTTCTCCCTCCATCAAAAGGCTTTTAGCTAGTGCCAGGTCACGCGCTCTAACAGGTATAATGGCAGTTCATCGATACTGATCCGTACCTGCGTCATCTGGTCGCGCTCGCGCACCGTCACCGTTCGATCATCAAGAGTCTGGAAATCGACAGTGACACAGTAGGGTGTACCGATCTCATCCTGACGGCGATAGCGACGCCCGATATTGGCCACGTCATCATATTGAGAGACCATTAGCCGTTGCAACTTCTTGTGAATATCTTTGGCAGTTGTCACCAGTTCCTCCTTGTTCTTTTGCAGCGGCAACACGGCCACTTTGACCGGAGCGATCGTTGGATGCAGCCGCAACACGGTTCGGGCCTCTTTCCCAGTCGGGTCTGGCTCTTCCTCATAGGCATCGATCAACAGGTTCAAGAAGGTGCGGTCCACACCTCCAGAAGTCTCAACAATCCAGGGTATATAGCGTTCTTTAGTATTTTGATCGACATAGCTCAAATCCTGGCCGCTATACTCACTGTGACGAGAAAGGTCCCAGTCCTGCCGCCAGTGGATTCCCTCCCACTCTTGCCAGCCAAGAATCGTCTTGTATTCGATGTCATAGGCCTGCTTGGCATAGTGAGCCAGTTCATCGGGACCATGCGCGCGGAAGTGCAGGCGCTCCTTGTGGTTGATAAGTCCCTTGTACCATTCGAAACGTTTTTCTTTCCAGAAGTCAAACCACTGCTGCATTTCGCTGGGATGGACAAAGAATTGCAGATCCCATTGCTCGAACTCTCGTTGGCGAAACAGGAAATTCCCTGGGTTGACCTCGTTGCGGAATGCTTTCCCTATCTGGCAGATACCAAACGGAATCTGCATACGCGAGGATTTGACCACGTTGTCAAAGTCAAGGTAAATGTTCTGGCTGGCTTCACCACGCAGATAGGTCTTCATGCGCTCGCCCTCGACGACACCCAGGTATGTTTCCATTAAGAGATTAAAAGTGCGCGGTTCCATCAACTCGCCACCACAATTCGGGCACTTGTTCTGTATCACATTTTCTTCTGGCAGATGATCAATGCGGAAACGCCGCTTGCAGTTCTTGCAATCCACCAGGCGATCCACGAAGTTTTCTACGTGCCCACTGGCCTCCCACACCCTTGGATGGGTAATAATCGCGCCTTCGATCCCCACCACATTGTCATGCATCTGCACCATTGACCACCACCAGAAACGGCGGATGTTATTGCGCAGTTCAACGCCGAGCGGACCAAAGTCATAAATTCCCGCGACGCCCCCATAGATCTCGGAATTTGGGTAGACAAAACCGCGCCTCTTGCAGAGCGCGACAATCTTCTCGATTGGCACAAAAGGCGTGTCATTCGTGGCTTGTTTGTTCTCAACCTGTGTCATAATGAGTGATCCTCCTCAAAAAAATGCCCCAGACGTCACATTCACTCTTTGTAAATGACGCCCAGGGACGAATATATGCCTGCGTATGCCTGGGGCTACTACGTCTTACAGCATAATGCGCGGTTCCACCCTGCTTCTTCACATTCAATCTGTGAAGCCACTCATTAAGTCCAACTCCGAAGCGCCCTTCACCTTTTGCGGACCGCCGACCTCGCACTCTCTATCGGCTCGCTGCTATCCCCGCCGGGTTACTCCTCTTCATCATCGCTGGAGGATTTCTGTTGTGTAGATGATAGGCCCGATGTATCGTGCCCAGGTTAGTATAACCGAGTAGAAGCAAAGATGCAAGAGCCAGGCAGTAGTATCCCCAAGCTTCGTCAACATTTCGTGCTAAGAATCTCAGACTTAAACCATAGCTTCCCGTCTACAGAGCAGTACTAATGAGCACAAACCTCTTAAAAGATAGCTATCATCAAAACACGTAAGATGTTATACTAACGTAAAAGTAAATATAGCTCATGCCAGGAGGTATAATCATGGCTTACCAGATGACGATAAACTTGTCAGATCAGGAATATGCAGCGCTCATCCACAGAAGCAAAAAAGAGCGGGAAACAGCCTGAAACGCTTCTGCGTGAAATCATGTTGCAACGGCTACAGCCATCTCCCCAGCTAAAACGACCATTAACAAGCCGCGAGTTGATGGAAAAGCAATACAATGAGGGAAAAATCCTTAATATCCCTTCCCGACGACCATTGACCCGAAAGGAACAGGCCGAACGGGAACGACTGGCCCGGTTGTTCTCTGGTGGTAAACCTGCTTCTGAAATGGCCATCGAGGACAGG
The DNA here is from genome assembly GCA_003450555.1 of Ktedonobacter sp. Classification (GTDB taxonomy): domain Bacteria; phylum Chloroflexota; class Ktedonobacteria; order Ktedonobacterales; family Ktedonobacteraceae; genus UBA11361. Next base: position 2,395 of record DMFQ01000452.1, on the reverse strand, counting down.
GGTCCATACTAAACTTCGTATCCTACAAACTGTCAATTGAGGCTCAAAAGCTTCACGGCCATTTATTGCAAAATCAGATCTCTACGCGACAACCAGTACTCTCCCAACATCGTCAACCCCACAACATACAACGCCAACACCAGCAGGGCTGCCAGACCAGACCAACCAATACTCCCAACGCTCCCAAAGTTGAAACACGTGGTCATGGGTAGCAGTGGATGCCTGCTACAAAACAAGAAGTTGGGACAGATGTATTGGCTAACCCTCTACCAAATCATAGCCTGGTTAGTAGAAGCAATCCTTTCTATGATAGAATGAAATTGAGATACAATGGTAACAGCGACATATGAGGGACGCAGGTGAGCATTACTCTTAACAACCAGTCCGTTTCAACCCAGGACGAAGACCCCGGCCATTTAATCAATGCACTACGGTCGTGGGGTATCAGTTACTTGATGGATTCTGGTAACGCTAGTCTCCCTAAAAAAGCAACGAAACGGATGCCCGCTATCGAGCTTGTAAAACGCCTGGCGCAATGTAAATACCCACGAGTGCGAGATGCAAGCATTTCACTCTTCCTCCTACATCCTGAACTAGCAGCTGCTGTATTAGAAGCATATCAAACGAGCGAACCAGTAATAGCTGAGCAAATTGCAGTTTCAATTGTAGCTTCTCTTTACCTTCAAAGATTGTGGTCGTTCCAATTAACGTTGGTACTTGGACATGCACCTTCATTTCCTGAAGAGCGATTTTTGCATGTGTGGCAAAGTCGAAACTTACCTGCGCCGAGATGCCATCAAGGAGAAGCTGGATTGATCGTCTTACAAGAAGCAGAGCAGCGCCGCCTGGGCCTACCTTTGAATTTTATCGGTGATTGGCAAAATCAAATTGATCACCTTCTGCTCCAGGAAGAAGCTAAACACCATCTAGCAGCGGTCCCCATTCAATTGCCCGAACTATGGCACAAAAAGGTTGAGAAACAGGAGTGTAGTGCGATGAGTATGCGACACAATGTCACAAAGGCAGATATCGAGAAGTTCTTAAATGCTTTGGGGAAGTTATTTCACAAACCTGGTCGCTTATACCTGGCAGGCGGCGCGGCCCTCGTTCACATTGGGCTGCGATCTGGATTTACTATGGATATTTATGTGGCGATAGAAGCTTCGGACGAAGATGAAATGGTGACGGCCATACGAACGTTAGTAGAAAAGATGCAAATTAACGTCGAATTTGCTTCACCTGGAGATTTTATCCCACTGCCTACTCAGTGGATGGCGCAAGCAAGATATGTTGGAGGCTATGGTAGCATTGACGTCTTCTATTTTGATTTCAATAGCCTTGCTTTGAGTAAAATATCACGAGGAAATGATCGCGACCTCATTGACGTTCAACTACTTCTTCAACAAAAGCTCATCACATTGGAAGCGTTGGATGGTGCCTACAATGAGGTGCTACCCCGGATGGGCAAACGGCCCTATATCAATATCAACCCTCAACGATTTGCGGAGCGCTATGCTCTGATACGCCAGAAACTCCAGGAATAAACTGAAAACCCTGGATTTGAAGGTGGATGTTTCAGGAAATAACCCCCGAAAATAGCTTTCTACTCTACCTTCGCCAGGCATGCCTTTATTTGATCTACGTGATCGCTCAAATGCCCTGTAACAAACTCTGCGATAAACCACTCCAGCGACTTCTCGCCAAATTTAATATGGCGGCCAGTCAACTCCAGATCACGATCCTTCAGACTACCCAACACACGTTCCAGGCGAGCATAGCTCTCCGGTAAAGCTTCTTTAATCTGTGTCAGATTGTCTCGCCCATGTTCGTTAATAGCTCGGATGCGCCCTTCATCCTGCATAGTCCGTCCAAAATTCTGTCCAGGGTTAGCGACTAACTTCTCAATTTCATTGCCCCAATACGGCATAAATTCCACCGTGTGAGACAGGTTTTGCATAATTGTCCACTCGTTCTCGGTTGGCGATACATACAGTTTCTCGGCATCTAATACTGTCAGTGGCCCTTCGACGAGCCGAACCAACTCGGCGTAAGAATTGTGAACGCTCAGAAGAATTTCCTCCACTTTTGGATTGGTTGATGCTGTAGTCATATCATTGCCCCTTTACTTTTTTGACGCTTTCTTCCATTATGCTATAAGAACACCTAAAGCACAACAGATTCTGATTACCATGAAGGAGTTTGTACCATGAACGTCCCATCCTTTCAAGATGTCTTATTCGCCCGACGCCAGATTAGTCCCTATCTGAAACCAACTCCTCTGTATAGCTATCCAGCGTTAAATGCACTGATAGAAACCTCAGTATTCATTAAGCATGAAAATTACCAGCCAATTGGCGCTTTCAAAGTGCGCGGCGGCATCAATCTGATCTCTCAA
>DMFQ01000454.1:10199-12229 GCA_003450555.1 Ktedonobacter sp. | reverse complement strand
CTCTGCTTGGTGGCAGATTGCCTAAAGTAGTACTTTTATTCTAGCGTCGATTCGTCTTTTACAGTCATTAACATTTACGTAGATATTGCAATTACAATGTAAAGTCTGTATTATTAAGGATGGGATAAATATTTCGATCAGTTAGAGCAGTATATTCAGGAGAAGTAAGATGGACGAAGAGAACAGACCCTGGCTCAAAAGAGAAGAAGGTGAAAGATAATACGATCAAGTCCTTCATAGACGGAGGACTTGTGCTCAACATGGTAGATAATAGATATTTATCAGGTTCAGAAGTAGGTCTTTGGGACCAAAACGTGCAGCTTACGGTAGTAAGTTTCAAGGTGACTGCGCTTTAGCACAAGGCTACTCCCTCTTGTGCTGTACGACGGAGAAAGTATAGATTAATATCCCTATATCACCAAGAAACAACAGCCCTGTTGCAATGATTAGCACGGCCTGCTTCGGCTCAGTTCCATTTATGGCAAAACCATGCTGCAAAAACTCCGATATGTAGCGGACTGCGGCAACAGTAATTGTTGTTGCCTGTGTTGTGAAAAACATTCCACGCGTGGCAAAGACAATCAAACCAACCTGAGGAGTGAGTGGATGCCTTTGCTCTGTGCTGCGTCGTCTGAGTTCTTTATATGTAGTAGAAAACATCTGTTGCCGAAACGTTTCCCATCCTGGTCCAAGGCTGCCCAGATGTTTTTCTACTTCTGTACGGATATAAAAGTTAATCTGACCAACACGTAGATCATTGTGTTCCCAGATGGCTCCCAGGAACATCGCGATGATAGGATAGAACAGTAAAACTACTGCAGGAACGTTTGGCTGTGCACCGACCGTTAGAAATGTTCCAGCAACTAATAACGTGAGCGCGAGTATTTGCTGTCGGATATCGATACGCTTCTCGATTTCACTTCGTAACGCTGTGTATTGCTGAATCAGGAGAAGCGCCCTGATACTCCTCGCCTCTGGTACTTCGTCCAATATTTCTTCTGCGAGGGTAGCCTCGGAAGCTCCTGATACTACTCCCCCGTTCTGAATGCTTAAACGGGCCAGGCCTTGTTCGCTTGCGAGCTCAATCTTCTCGTTCATTTTTTCTCACTACATAGTAAAGCACGATATTTTCGCTTGAAGTAGAACTGATAGTTCTGCCCACTCATTGCTACTGATGCACTCTCACCATCTCTTCCTGTTATAAGAAGAGGTATAGCTTCAACTTCGTTCGTTCAGAACCGCACAAGATAGACACTTATAGGGCAGAAAAGGGGCAATACAATAAGCTTTATACTTTCTTACCTTTCTTCAATTGCTCCCAGTGTCTCAAGATTTGCTTTTTGGGCTTCTGTCAATCCCTGAACATGCGTAATGTTCATCCGTTCATATGGTCTCTCGCTTATGAGTGTATTGAGGCATGTAGCCGTTTGGATATGCCAGAGTTTGATCGTTCCATCATCACTGCTACTGGCAAGCGTGGTGCCATCAGGGCTGAACGTAACCTGCCTGACCCGGTTGGAGTGACCCTGAAGCGTGTGAAGGCACTGCCAGGTAGTGACATCCCAGAGGCGAATGGTCTGATCTTCACCACCACTGGCAAGCATAGTGCCATCGGGTCTGAAGGCCACCGAGCGAATCCAGCCGCTATGCCCTTGTAATATGTTGAAGCAGTGACCTGTGTGTACATCCCAGAGACGGATAGTTTGATCTTCGCTGCCGCTGGCAAGCATGTTCCCGTCAGGGCTGAAGACAATAGACCTGACGCGATTCGTATGGCCTTGTAAGATGTTGAGGCAACAACCTCCTTTGGTATCCCAGAGGCGGACCATCTGATCATCGGCACCACTGGCAAGCATAGTGCCGTCAGGGCTGAAGGCCACGGATCGGACCCAACTGGTATGACCTTGCAAGATGCACCTGCAGGAAGTGGCATTGCTATCCCAGAGGCGGACAGTCTGATCTTCGCTGCCGCTGGCAAGTGTATCCCCATTGGGACTGAAGGTGACTGCTCTCACCCAATTGGTGTGACC
>DMFQ01000454.1:6687-10069 GCA_003450555.1 Ktedonobacter sp. | reverse complement strand
ATCCCACAAACGAATAATGGAGTTTTCACTCCCACTCGCAAGCGTACTCCCGTCCGAACGAAAGGCGATTGACCATACCCTATTCGTATAGCCTTGCAAGGTCTGGAGGCAGTGGCCAGTAGTGACATCCCACGAGCGGATCGCCTGGTCATCACCGCCGCTGGCGAGCATAGCACCATCGGGAGTAAAGGCAATAGATCGTACCCCCCGGGTATGACCTTGCAGAATCAGAAGGCAGCGACCGGTATGGATGTTCCATAGCCGGATCGTCTGATCTTCACTACTGCTGCCAACGATATCGCTGGCTGGGCGAAAAGCGACGGACCATACCCGGCTGGTGTGACCATGCAGCGTTGTGAGACAGTTACCAGTGCTGATGTCCCAGAGACGTATCGTCTGGTCGTCACTCCCGCTCGCGAGTATATTCTCGTTTAAATGAAAGGCAACAGATCTGATCCAACTGGTATGACCACGCAGCGTCGCAAGACAACTCCGCGTACTTGTATCCCATAGACGCACTGTCTGGTCGGTACTCCCTGAAGCAAGGAGGTTCCCATCAGGATTGAATGCGACGGACCAAACTCGGCTGCTATGACCATGTAGTGTTGTGTGGCAATCACCAGTGCTGACGTCCCAAAGGCGTATCGTCTGATCATCACTCCCACTGGCAAGTGTACGTCCATCGGGGCTGAAGGCGATGGCTCTCACTCTATTGGTATGGTCGTGCAGAATCCTGAGGCAATGACCTGAATGACTATCCCACAGGCGAACAGTGTGATCATCACTGCTACTTGCAAGCAAACTTCCGTCAGGGCTGAATGCGAGAGACCATACTCCATCAGTATGCCCATGACAGGTAAGGCGGGGTACACCACCAGGAGTGTCATACATCCAAATCTCGCCGGTAGTTGTTCCGGCGGCAAGCAAATTGCCCTGTGGACTGCACGTAACTGCAAGGACGCTGCCGGAAGTGTTAGTGAAGATTGATGCGATAAAGCTCGTGTAGGCGAAATTGACCTCGGGAAGCATGACGTCTTGTAAATACGCCTGCCGGACTACGAGATGAGAAAAGTCGAAGCCACGGAGGTCACAGTGTAAGTAGGTCAGGAGGTTGAGGATATTTCCTACCAGGTAACCCGGCAGTTGTGCATGTACCCTGCGTTGCTTTGTCAGCATATCCCTTACCTTCTGCTCAATCCCCTCCTTTCCGAGTCTTGCAAGCAAGCGTTGTGCTACGGGTGCCAGGAGGAGACGCACCTGGCTTTCACGCACGTAGTCTTTCGCCTGCGCTTTGCTGAGTGCAAAATTGACCCATACTTCTGGCGATTCTGTATCAAACTCTCTGGAAGCGCGCTGGAACAGGCTCGTTGTGACATATTCCATAATCGCTGGTTGGAGCGTGAACTGGAACTGTGCCGTCCCTCTCGTCTCAATGAGAGAACGACGACGCAGAGAAGCGAGCGCTTCAAGTTGCGTCCCTATTGACATTGGATACACCAGATTCTCGCGCAAGCCTTCTAGTGATGTCGCCTCTCGCTCGATTGCGAGCCAGTACATGATCTCTCTCTCCTGCTCTGACAGGCGATGAAATTGTTGATCGAGCAGATCATTGATGTCCCCAAATGCAATCGCTTGCTCCTGTAGGAACTGGGCGATGTTACCCTCAAATACCTCTTGAATAGGCTCGGAGACGACCTGTAAAGCCAGCGGATTGCCTGAATAGCGCTCGACGAGGGCAAGCCATTGCTCTTCTGAGCCAAACAGCCCTTTGTCTTGTAGCATGTGCTGCCCGGCTTCCCGCTGTAGGCCCGAGAGGTGCAAGGAGCGTACAGGAGATTTTTTTCCCTCTAAGTGAGCCACTTCTTTTGGCTTCTCGCGGCTCGTCAACAGCAGACAACTTTGCTGTTGTGCTTCTCCGACCCTTTGAAGCAGCTTGCCATACGCAGCATACCCTTCGCGGTACTGACCGGCGCGCTGTCCTGCCTGCAGGACCGATTCGAAGTTGTCCAGCACTAGCAAACAGCGATGGTTTCGTAGATAGTGGATGAGTATTGAAATCTGGGCGTCTACCTCTTTTGGCAGCTCAAGACGTTGTTGATCGGAGACGAACTGAATGCACTGTTTCAGGAAATGCTCTAAAGGAAGGGCATTTTGGAGAGAACGCCAGAAAACAAACTCGAAGACATGCTTCATTCGTGCTGCCACAAAAGCAACGAGTGCCGTTTTTCCGACTCCTCCCATACCCAATATCGCTACCATCTGGCAGTGTTGATCGCCTATCCACTGCTCTAGCTCGACGCATTCTCCATCACGTCCGTACAAGTTCACAATGTACGGCGCTTCGCCCCAATCTTCTTGCAGGAGTTCAGAAGAAGCTTGATTGCTTAGAGGAATTGGTGGATCTGGTTGAGCGATTTCAGGCGTTACCGGGAGAGATGATGCTTGCATCAATCCAAACTCTTCGGCATTTTTTCCAAAGAGTTCGCACAGTGCCTGGCGATGGTATGGACGTGGAACTCGATCACCATTTTCCCATCGGCCCACGGTTTTCGCGTCACATCTGACCTTCTCAGCTAGATCGGCCTGGGACCAACCTCGTAGTTCGCGTTCATGTCGCAACTGCTCATTAAATGGGATGGGTGTTGTCACGATTCTGTCTCCATAGTTGTATGTAGACTGTAAGAATGAAGGGATATCGATGTTCCATTTGCAGTATACAATAAAACTATACATTTTTCTCATTGATAGAAATTATGTTTTAAAGATGGTAGTAGGTGATTGTGGGGTCTGGTATGAAGCTGGGCGTCGATCTACGTGACGTGTATTTTATTCACCATCTGGTAGTTCAATAATGCATCCCTCGTGACCATCGAGCATCAGGGCCGCCAGGTTGATGGGTCCTTCTCGATTCAGAGAGGTGGATAACAGCAATTGTCCCTCTATGAGTTCTGGTATCTTTACCAACTGTGGCTCCTCTGAAAAGTTGAGGGCGACCAGGAGGCGCTGGTTGTCAAACTGGCGTAAATAGACGAAACAGTCCTGAGAACCGCTTTCGAGTCCCCGATAGCTTCCTCTGTTGAGAGCAGGCCTACTACGCCGCATGATGAGGAGCGCACGTGTGAGCGTCAGCATCGAAGTTGCCTCCTCGCGCTCAACTACCACATTGACCTGTTGGTAATCAGGAGCAACTGGCAGCCAGGGGTCGAAGTTGACAGGTGGTTGCCCGCGTAGCAAAAACCACAAGAAGTTCATACTACATTTTGCGATGACTGGATCTCGCGATAGGCTTCGAGTGCCCGGTTGATGAATACATCCGTACTGCCCAAATATCTGGTGGGATCGAGTGCCCCGTCAATCTCTTCTGGAGATAGGATGGCGCACA
>DMFQ01000454.1:6295-6589 GCA_003450555.1 Ktedonobacter sp. | reverse complement strand
CCGTCCCACGTGTGAAGCGAGTGCCATCGTCAACGACTCGGCCATGATCAAGCCGCCGGTCAGATCGAGGTTTGCTTTCATGCGTACAGGATCGATCTGTAGGTCAACAAGTGCGCTCCGAACGCGCTCGACCGCACTTGCGGTGAAGCGGAAAAGGTCGGGGATGGCAGCCCATTCCGCTTGCCATCCTCCTGCGGCGCGCTCGTGCTCTTGTGTCATCGCGGACAAGATCACGGGTACCACCCCAACTGCCAGGCGCGCGGACGCGATCGCACCGGTTGCATCAACCGGATT
>DMFQ01000454.1:3761-6189 GCA_003450555.1 Ktedonobacter sp. | reverse complement strand
ACACCTCGCCGACCTCGGTTTGCGCCAGGAGGGCCACATCGCTTGCGATCTTTGCCATCGCCCCAGCTATGACGCCAAGTGTCGTGGCAATCTCGGCAGTGCGGTCACGCTCAGTATGCCAGGGCAAGTTCGGAGCGGGAAGCTTCAGTTCTGCGGCGAGGAATTCTACCACTTGTAGGCCATTATCCCCAAGGGAGGCGAGTGTCCCGGCGGCTCCGCCCAATTGAACGGCCAAGGCCCGGTCTCGACGTTCACGCAGTGCGCGCACCTGACGCGTCGCCAATGCCAGCCACCGCGCCGCCTTGAGGCCGAAGGTGATCGGTAACGCTTGCTGTAGGAGCGTGCGCCCAGCCATCAGTGTGTGTCGATGCTGTTCGGCCAGCATTGCGCACGCTGTACATACGCTCAGTAGTCCAGTCAGTAGGTGATCGATGCCATCTCGCATCTGAAGCATCAGGGCGGTGTCAATCGCGTCCTGACTCGTGGCTCCCCAATGCACGAACTTCTGCGCGTCACCCTCGATGCGTGCTGTCAGCATACGCACGAGAGGGATCGCGGGAGTGCCGGATGCCGCAGCCTCACGATACAGGGCCGCGACATCGAAAAGCTCCTCCCTGCAATTGGTCGCGATCACGCTCGCGGCCTCCTGCGGGATGATCCCGGCGCGAGCTTCCGCGCGGGCGAGCGCGGCCTCGAATACAAGCATGCTCCGCACATGGGCCCTGGGGGAGAAGATGGCGGACATCGTCGGCGTACTGAACAATGCCTCAATCGGTTCAGACATACGGTGTTGCTCCGTTATAGGTTGAAAAACACGGTCTCATTCGCACCCTGGAGCACGATGTCAAAGCGGTAGACGATCGCGCTATCTGGCTCTCGCCTGGCCAGCAATGTAGCTCGTCGTTCATTGGGAACACACTGTAGTACCGGATCCTCAGCGTTGGTTGTCTCGTCTTCGAAGTAGAGGCGTGTCACGAGGTGGTTGAGCAGCCCGCGAGCGAACACGGTAACGCAGATGTGCGGTGCTTGCATGTGCCCTGCATCGAATGGCACGGGGCCAGGCTTAATCGTCTCGAACCAGTAGCTCCCATCATCTCCCGTGCCAGAGCGGCCAAACCCGGTGAAGGTGAGGTCGAGCGGCGCAGGCCCTTGATCCGTGGCGTGGTTGTAGCGGCCATGCGCGTTCGCCTGCCAGATCTCCACCATTGCGTCGGGCACTGGCACCTTGTCCCCGTCCAGGACACGCCCCTCGATGCGTATGCGTTCACCAGCTGACTCTGGCTGAGTCAGCACGTTTCGGCACGCATCCTCACGCAGTAGACAGGGCGAGAAGAATGGTCCAACCGTCTGTGAACCGGTCAAAAGAAGTGTATTCATTGCCTTGTCTCTCTTCTCTTTTCTGCCTCTGCTGCCTCTAACGGCTCAAATGGCGTGGCGTGAGGTCCTTGCACGACAATGTCCCAGCGATAGCCGAGCGCCCACTCCTGCTCGGTCACCTTATGGTCATAGGCGGCGATCAGGCGCTCGCGTGCAGCCTCCGTTGGTACCGATTGCATGATGGGGTCTATGCGGTGAAGTGGGTCATCGGGAAAGTACATCTGCGTTACCAGGCGCGACAGCGCAGACGGGCCGAACACCGAGAAATGAATGTGGGCTGGGCGCCAGGCATTGGGATGGTTCTTCCAGGGATACGCACCTGGACGAATGGTCAGGAAGCGATAGACGCCGTCTTCATTCGTCAAACAGCGGCCAATGCCGAGGAAGTTCGGGTCGAGCGGTCCCGGCCATTGATCCCGTTTGTGAAGATAGCGGCCAGAGGCATTGGCCTGCCAGATTTCTAGCAACGTGTTCGGCACAGGATTCCCACGGTCGTCGAGCACTCGACCGGTTACTATGATGCGCTGACCGACTGCTTCACTACCGGTCCCGGCGTTGCGTGTGAGGTCGGCGTCTTCCGGGCTAATAGCGCTGATAACAGGACCGGGTCCTGTCAGTTCCGAGAGGGTCAGCGGCACGTCGACGAGCGGCAGCGTTGGGGCACGCCGTCGCGTGGATTGATACGCCTCGTACAAGTAGGGCGGAAAGACCTCCCGATCCCCTCGCACAATTGCACCGATAGTAGTGTTGCTCATACGTCCTCCTGCTGGCTCATCCTCGTCGGGTCAGCCACTTCTGGTGCAGGTGCTCGCTGATCGAATTCCTTCTTTGCTGTCGCAAACGCAGCATTGGCCGCGGGAACGCCCGCGTACACGGCTACGTGGAGGAGCACCTCCGCTATTTCATGCGGATCGACACCGACATTGTGGATGGCAGCGCGTAGGTGCAGGGCCAGTTCTTCGCGGCCCAGGGCCGCGAGAATAGCGATGGTGACCAGGCTTCTCGTCCGTCGATCCAGGTCCGGCCTTGCCCAGAGGGAGCCCCAGGCCAT
>DMFQ01000454.1:0-3616 GCA_003450555.1 Ktedonobacter sp. | reverse complement strand
GCTCGACGTGCTCGTTTCCGAGCACCTCCCTACGGACCTTCATCCCAATGTCGTAGCGTGATTCCGTCATGATCTCTGCTCTGAAATACTCATGCTTTTGCTCACAAATGACCTATCAATGGGAACCCCAGACTGCCTGTGCTACGCTTGCCACGAGTTCCAGTTTGCGGCGTTGATCCTCATATGAAATGCGATTTCCTTCCATAGTGGAGGCGAAGCCACACTGCGGACTGAGAGCGAGGCGCTCTAATGGGAAATAACGGCTGGCTTCCTCGATGCGCTGTCGCACTATGTGGGCAGTTTCCAACTGCGGCTTCTTCGTTGTGACAAGGCCAAGCACCACAAAGCGATCTTCAGGCACGTGCCGCAGCGGTTCAAATCCTCCCGAGCGCTCATCGTCGTATTCGAGCAGGAAGCGCTGAAAGTTGGTCTGGGTAAATATCCGGGAGATGGGTTCATAGTCACCGCTGGCGTAGAATTTACTCTGGTTGTTTCCCCGACAAATATGCATGCCAAAGGTGATTCCCGGATGACCACGAATGATGGCGTTGTCCATTTCAATGCACAGATCGATGATTTTGTCGGGGTCGTTTCCACGCTGGCGATACCCCTCACGCATTTGAGGATCGAGCAGAGCAGCATATTGAGGAGCATCGATCTGGATGTACGTACAACCTAAGCGAACGAGTTCCTCCACTTCACGATGCGAGAAATCCACGATATCAGCAAGATAGGCGTCCCGGGATGGATAGGCTGATTTTGACTTCTCAGGGTCATAGTAGGCAGCTGCTTGCTGAGCGCTAATCATGGTTACTTTTCCAGCGTGAGGTTTACGTGACCGTAAGTAGACCCACTCCTCAGCGCACATGCTCCTGCGCCATCTAAGACGCTCCACCACAACAGGACGCTTGAGGATCAGTTGCTCTCCTGCCTCGTCTCTAAAAGGAATTGCCCAACCTCCGTACTTATCGAAGCCATCCAGTGCCTCGATGAGGTGACCATAGAAGGCGTAGCGACGCATCTCTCCATCGGTAATGACATCGATGCCAGCATTCTGCTGGAGCGCGATGGCCTCGTTTACCGCCCGATCTTCTATAGCCTTGAACTCTGCTGCGTTGAGTTGCCCTGCTGCTAACTGCTCACGAGCTTCTCCTAAATAGGCGGGTCTGAGCAGGCTTCCCACCACTTCACTGCGATAGGTCATCTTCATGAACCTCCCATAAGATTGCTACTGGGATACCAACTTAGTCGGAAGACACATTCATATCTTATTTCATAGAACTGGAAGAAAGCAATGCCAGTGACGCCAGGTACTTACCGAATTTGCGCTTGTAGTTATTGTCCTCCTATTGCTTCAAGGCAACTTTATGCTTCAAGGCCTTTTTGCTCGTTCTCATCACCCTTTCGTAGATTTGTGTATAGTTCTCAGCCATTACACGAGCCGAGAAATGCTGCTCTACATGCGCTCGCGTTATATCTCGATCGATCTCATCGATCCTTGGAATAGACTGTACCATCTCATCGAGATGGTGCACGAGAAAGCCCGTTTGCCCATCCACTACAATCTCAGGCGCAGCCCCGCGAGCGAAGGAGATGACGGGACACCCCAGAGCCATTGCCTCAAGCATCGTCATGCCAAAGGGTTCCTCCCACTCAATAGGGTTGAGGAAACCCCTGGCTCGGCTCAAGAGGCTTCTCTTCTGCTTCAGATTCACCGGCCCTACATACTTGACCTGTTCATCATCGAATTGTGGCTCGATCACCTCGTGGAAGTAGTGCATCGATTCCTGCCGATAGCGGTCGATTGTCCCAGCCAGAACAAGAGGCACTTCTGCCTGTTTCGCCCGCCTCAATGGCCAGATGAGCTCCCTTCTCAGGTGCGAACCGCCCCAGCCAGACGAAGAAATTGCCTCGACGCGTTCTCGTCGGATGGAAGTCGTTCATAGGCAGGCCATGATGCACAACTCCCACAAAGTTCAGACTTTGTGGCGCGTGGGCTTGAGCACTCTCACTGATTGCGACCATAGGTACCGCTGCTATCCACGGCATGTAATATTCATCAGTTGAGCCAAGCTTGCTTTTAGGTGTAATATCAAAGGGAAATGGACTGTGCAAGGTTGTGACATGGGGAGTGGCCAGCGAAGCCATGAGAGGAAACAGGTATAGATCTGCAGCAGAGGACAGGTGCGTATGCACTATATCAAAGTCATGCTCTTTGAGATACTCAACAGTGCAGTGAAAATGATAGTAAGCTTTCAGATGCGCTTGCCAGGACTCACCTACCGCCAGAAGCGACTTCGGAAAAAAAGAGATATGTTTGGCGGATGTCTTTGCATCGCCTGGAGCAAACAATGTCACCTCGTGCCCTTGTGCGACTTGTTCCTCGACTAGCGTGTAAATAACATTCTCGGTTCCTCCGTAGTTCTTCGGAGGAATAGCGATCCAGGGAGAGGCTATTTGCGCTATTTTCATGATCCACCTTCTTTAGGAACTGACAGCTTCTACGCCTACACGTTGGCAATACAACCTCATTGGAAGCTATGATAGCCATTGCTTTTAGGCAGTTACTGATTTATATCTAAGATCACTTGAAAACCCCTGTCTTTGAAGCGGGGGATGAAAAGCGTTCCGTGTTTGGGGCAGGGGTGGAGCGGATTCCCATGTGACTTCCCTGCTCAGGTTGTGCTACAATCGGTCTATGCATAAAATGTTTCAGTATCGTCTCTACCCGACGAAGAAACACGTCACGAAGCTCAACAACACGCTTGATGAATGTCGTTGGCTCTATAACCACTTGTTGGAGAAGCGCAAAGACGCCTATGAGCAGCGAGGTGAAAGTCTGACCTGCTATGGGCAAATCACGACCTTCTCGATACTGAAAGAAGAGCATCCTTCCCTGGCTATCGTTCATTCCCAGGTGCTGCAAAACGTTGCCGTGCGGATTGATCTGGCCTTCAAAGCCTTTTTCAGACGCTGCAAAGCAGGTGAAAAGCCTGGCTTCCCTCGCTTTCGGGGCAAAGACCGCTATGATAGCTTCACCTTCCCTCAAAGCGGGTTCAGCATCACGCATGATGACCGTGTGACACTCTCCAAGATTGGAAGTGTCAAGATGGTCTACCATCGGCCTCTCAAAGGCAAGATCAAAACGTGTACTGTTCAGAGAAGCAGCACGGGCAAATGGTATGTATGTTTCTCTGTCGAGTGTGAGCCCCAACGGTTGCCAGAAATCGCTACCCAGGTGGGTATTGATGTTGGACTCAAGACCTTCGCTACGCTTTCCAATGCAGAAGAGATACCTAATCCCCGCTTTTTCCGCAAGGAAGAGAAGGCCCTGGTCCGTGTCCAACGCACGCACTCCAAACTTGCGAAAGGGACACCTGAGAGCCGAAAACATCGCAAGGTTATCGCTCGTGTGCATGAACGGATAGCGTTTAGACGGGATAATTTCACGCATCAAGAGAGTAGGCAGATCGTAGATCGCTTCGGTGTCATCTGCGTGGAAGACTTGCAGGTCAACCGTATGGCCCATAATCATTGTCTCGCGAAAAGCATTCATGATGCCTCGTGGACAGGGTTTTTTGAGAAACTGTCGAGCAAAGCGGAAGAAGCTGGCCGA
>DMFQ01000115.1 GCA_003450555.1 Ktedonobacter sp. | reverse complement strand
CAAATGAAAATGTTACTGAACGATGACGGAATACGCAGACTATGAAGCACCTCTCTTTTGTGTTATCATTGAGAGGCTAGCAACATTGCTCGTGGAGTTCAGCATGAAAGCCGAAGACATCGAAAATTATTTGTCTCAGCTGGGACAGGAATTACTGAATCGAGGGATTCATGAACCAATACATCTTCTTCTCATAGGTGGTGCTTATATGCTCCTGCTCACCAATACTCCGCGCAACACGGACGATATCGACATTTTCTGGTTAGATGAAGAAGAAGGACTCCAACGAGCGATACGACCACTCCAGGAAGGTATAGTCGCTGTTGCCGCAGCAAATCAGATCGACCCCAACTGGTTGAATTATATGACGCAGCTCCTCATGTATGATCTCGTGATCGTTCCAGATGGGAATTTATGGAAAGCATTTGGCCCACTCCATATCTATGTTCCACCTCAAGAATACATTCTCGCACTCAAGATATTTGCCGGACGCGATAAAGACATCGAGGACTGTAGAATACTCCTCCAGCAAGTAAAGGTCGGTTCGCGACAACAAGCCAAAATTCTGCTTGATCGTTACATTTTACCTGATGCACAACAAAATAATACCGAAACAATTACACAATCACTCAACATACTTTTTGGGAAGCAACGACAACAGTTGGCACAAAACGACGGAGCAGAACAATGATACCAAACGTTAAAACGGTTCAAACCATAGCACGAGCCTTTCAACACATTTGTACTGGCGAAGATCCCTGGATTGCGTTAGGCAACTTCAGGAATGCTTGGTATGGCTACGCCAAGGACGATCGGTTCGCCCTGGTGAAGGACCCAATAACGGAACCAGAACCGAACACCAGACATACCCGCCGGTGGGGAGCCTTTTGCGCAGCCTCAGTCGAATTCCTCTGCCATCGCTATAACATCCCTTGTCCGGAGTGGGTACATCACCCACGTTACATCCTCACGACACCCTGGTGGCCTGAACATGCCTATAATCTCTCCACCCGCATACAGTTGATGCAGATCACCCCGGCCCCTTTTCTACAGCGCCATATCTTTTGCGGCAATCGGCTCTACCAAAATAAATATGAAATGAGCGCATGGGCGCAAGAAGCAAGAGCCAGAGGAATTACAAACCCGGGAGAAATTTTCCGTTATGCTCGTCAAAAAGAAATCAGCATCCACGGAGGCTAGTGGTTGATCTTCCCTGAGTCTGAAGAATGATAGAAGATGGGTTTCATCTATGTGTTTGCAGCCTCGATCATGCTGGCCGGGATGGTCACGTTGTCTGGCTCAGGTTTCAATCGACCAGTTGCCGCAAGCCAGATAGCGAAGGCGATCATGGGGATTAGCCCGATAATCCCTATGGGGACCGCTATTAGAGAATCAACGTGGGAGAGCAGGAGAATGCCGAATCCTGCCTGGGCGTTGATTGCCGCGTGGGCCAGTGTCGAGGGCCAGATGCTGCCAGAGCGGAAGCGGAGCCAGGTAAAGATCACGCTCAATGAGACGGTAAAGAGGACCATCACGCCGATGCCCAACCAGGGATGACCGGGATAGTTATAGCTATCGAGGAGAATGAGAGGGGCGTGCCACAGCCCCCAGATGACACCTGTGATGATTGCCGCATAGATGCCGCCGAGGGGAGCAAGGCGCGGAAGCAGGTAACCGCGCCAGCCGAACTCTTCGCCAAAAGTGAAGATCATATTGAAGAGGAGGCCAAGGGTAAAGGCGAGAGCGGTTGATACAACGATATTGATCAGTGCTAATTGCTCAGCGCTGTAGCCCGGCGGGAGAGCCTGTCCTTGTCTGGCCAATGTGTTTACAATGGCATGAGCTGAGGCTTGCAGGTTCTCAGAAAAAGCCCAATGTTGAATACCAGTAAGTAGAGCAAGGCCAATGCCCACAGCTAGCAGGATTGGCGGCACGAAGTAGGCGGCAAGATACATACGAGCGGCACCCGTCCTCCCACGTCCTACCAACCTCAAGCCTGCATCAGCAAATCCTTCGCGGCGGATGAGACGCACCAGTAGAGCTGCGAGGGCAGGCCCGAACATGCCGATAGCAGTTCGTATGACAAACGGCCACCCCGAGAGCGCGGAGGCCAAGCCAGGTGGCCCAACTGATGCCAAAGGTGAGCACGATAAAGAGGACAATACCTGTCCAGTTCATGGTTGGAGTTGAACGCGAAGGCTCTACCAGGCGAGCATTTGTACCTTCCGTATCCATATATATTTCCTTCTTGCGTTGGATTATATTGACCATCATTTCAGCATTTCAGTGCTTACTGAAATATTAACGTATTGCTGTGATATTTGTCAAGAGGGTCGGGAAATCTTGCAGTGTAACTCGTTGTACTGTATGATAATGGAGGTCATCCCGCAGGGGCGTCATGCAATGCATGACGTCCTAAAGTTGTTGCATACGGGTCAGAAGCGCGCTGCTTTGTACGTCTCGTGATGGGATGGTTCATGCTCGTGGAGGTGCATGCGATTGCGCCCAATGGAGGATTGAGTGACATTACAAGGACTACTTGCGCTGTTGGCACAGCGACCGGAGTTTCGCCGCTTGCTAGAGCAGATGCGGAAAGGTGAGAGGCTGCCAGCGCTCACGGGAATTACTGAGGCTGCACGCTCATTTGTAATAGCCGCGCTCGCTCCAGCGCTAAAACAGCCTTTTTTAGTGGTAGTTGACGACGAGGTACAGGCGAACCAGATGGTGGAGAGCCTGAAGGTTTTTGTAGAGCAACCGAATGATGTCCTCTGCCTGCCAGACCGCGATGCGCTGCCGTACGAGAGATTGATCAGCGACGCGTTGACAACCCAGCAACGGATGCAGGCAATGATAGCTTTAGCAGGGCAAGAGCGAAATGTTATCGTTGTGTGTTCGGCGCGCGTTCTGACGCAACCTGTGATGCCACCACAGGAACTCTCAGCGACGCTCTATACGCTGCAAGTTGGTCAGGAAGTAGACCTGACATTGATGTTAGAGCATCTCTATAATCTGGGTTATGAGCCGGTGACAGAGGTTGAGGAGCCGGGACAATTCAGCCATAGAGGTGGTATCGTTGATCTCTTCCCGCCAACGCTGCCGCGCCCTATACGCATTGAGTTCTTTGGTGATGAAATCGAGTCGCTGCGCACATTCGACCAGGAGACGCAGCGATCACTTAATCCTGTAGCCTCGTGTGTGGTTGGCCCGGCACGTGAAGCGCTGCCCATACGCGGCCCAGAGGCTGCCAGAGAATTGGAGCAGTTGCACAGCGAGATGCTGCATCGTGAGTGCGAGGAACGTTGGAAACACGATCTCGAAGAACTGCGGCAGCGACGCTCTTTTGATGATATCACCTTTTACCTCCCGTACTTGCACAACGTGACGACCGTGCTGGATTATCTCCCACGGAACGGCCTGCTCATTCTTGACAACCCTGGAAGTATCCAGAATCGTATCGCTGAGTTGGATGATCAAGCACAGGAGATGAAGGAGCGCTTCGAGCGCGATCGTGAGAACCCGGCGCAGCTACGCGATGGGCATTTTAGCTGGAATCAATTGGAGCCAAAGATACAGCAACGGCGGCAACTACATTTCGCGGGCATACTCTCCGCAGCCGAAGGGGAGTTTGATGCACAACTTCAAGGCGGCACAGAGCATCTCATGCCAGGTTATAGCAGCGCCAGTTCGTATGGAGGGCGGCTACGAGCGTTTGCGCTGGATTGCCGCAAGGCGATAAAAAATCGCGAACGGGTGATCATTGTAACGATGCAGGCACGGCGTATGGCGGAAGTATTGAGCGATGAAGCTATTCTCCATGATAACACCATACATGTCAGTCCGGGCACCAATATCCAGGGGCTGCCAGAAGCTGGCACGGTTACGCTGATTCAGGGCCAACTGGTGGAAGGATGGCAGTCACATGCACTGGGGCTGTCCGTCTATACCGATACAGAAATCTTTGGGTGGTCAAG
The DNA here is from genome assembly GCA_003450555.1 of Ktedonobacter sp. Classification (GTDB taxonomy): domain Bacteria; phylum Chloroflexota; class Ktedonobacteria; order Ktedonobacterales; family Ktedonobacteraceae; genus UBA11361. The sequence goes on along the minus strand of DMFQ01000115.1, from coordinate 4,446 downwards.
GAGGCGCAATGCACTGCGGCGCAAGCCGATTACCCCTGCATCATTTCTCGCCGAGGTCAACCCTGGCGACTATGTTGTGCATCAAGAGCACGGGATAGGGCGCTTCGAGGGGCTTGTACGGTTACATATGACGGGTGTTGAACGCGAATACCTGCTCATTCATTATGCTGGTACCGATAAATTGTATATTCCGACCGATCAGCTCGATCGCGTCACACGCTATATTAGCATGGGGGATTCCGTGCCGGCGCTCAGCAAGCTGGGGACGACCGAGTGGACGCGCGCCAAGTCGAAGGTCAAGGAAGATGTTCAGGACATTGCGCGAGATCTTTTACGCCTCTATAGCGAGCGAGAGGCGTCCAAGGGATTTGCCTTTTCACCTGACTCAGAGCAACCATGGCTGCAAGAACTCGAGGACGCGTTCCCATACGAAGAGACGCCTGACCAGATTCGGGCTATTGAAGAGGTCAAGGCCGACATGGAGCGACCCCGTCCAATGGACCGGCTGGTCTGCGGCGATGTTGGTTATGGCAAGACAGAGGTGGCGCTACGTGCAGCATTCAAGGCTGTGCTGGATCAGCGACAAGTAGGCATTCTTGTGCCTACGACGATCCTGGCTTTACAGCACTTCAATACGTTCAAAGAGCGCTTGAAGGCCTATCCAGTACGCGTCGAGATGCTGAGCCGCTTCCGCTCGGAGAAAGAGCAGAAGCAGGTTCTGGAAGATCTGGCCTTTGGCAAGGTAGATATCATTATCGGCACCCATCGCCTGTTACAGAAGGATGTGGTCTTCCTCAATCTGGGACTACTGATTGTCGATGAAGAGCAGCGTTTCGGCGTGACGCACAAGGAGCGGCTGAAGCAAATGCGCAGCGAGATCGATGTACTGACCATGACGGCAACACCCATTCCACGCACGTTACATATGTCACTGGTCAACCTGCGCGACATGAGCGTCATAGAGACACCGCCGCAAGAGAGACTGCCTATTCGCACGACCATTCGAGAATACGACGAAAGTTTGATTCGAGAGGTGATTCTCCGAGAGATCGACCGGGGTGGACAGGTCTTCTTTGTCCACAACCGCGTACAGGGGATCCAGGTGATCGCGCAAAAGCTGCAGCGACTGGTGCCGGAAGCGCGTTTTGTAGTCGGGCACGGGCAGATGGCCGAGGATCAACTGGAACGAGTGATGATGGATTTCTCAAGTGGAGAGTACGATGTACTGATTTCCACCACTATTATTGAGAACGGGTTGGATATTCCCAACGCCAATACGATTATCGTCAATAACGCAGCTTACTTTGGCCTGGCACAACTCTATCAACTGCGCGGACGGGTTGGCCGGGCGACACAGCAGGCCTATTCCTATTTTTTATACAACAAGGATGCAAAGCTGACACCTATCCAGGAGAAGCGCCTGCGGGCCATTTTCGAAGCCACTGAACTGGGAGCAGGCTTCCGCATCGCGATGAAAGATCTCGAGATTCGGGGAGCGGGGAATCTACTGGGGGCAGAACAATCGGGTTTCATGAACTCCGTTGGCTTCGACCTCTATTGTAAGCTGCTGGCCGAAGCAGTACAAGATCTCCAAGGGAAACAGGCCGAAGCTGTTACAGCAAGCGCGTCGGTTGACCTTCCGCTTGACTCGTACTTACCGGATGAGTACATTGGGGACCGCACGTTGAAAGTGAATTTTTATCAGCGATTGGCTAATCTGAACAGGGCAGAACAGGTCGATGCGATGATCGCAGAAATGAATGACAGGTTTGGGGAACCGCCGCCACCGGTGCAAAACCTGCTGTCGATGGTGCGATTGAAGGTGGAGGCAGCGGCTTTGGGTTTCGAAGCCATTTCTTTGAAAGATAATGAACTAGTACTGACAGTGAAAAGGACGATAGTACCTAACCGCATTGCGCTCTACCGGCGTTTTCGTAACGAGGCTCGTGTCCAACAGGGCGTGATTCGAATCCCGCGCAGGCTTTTCGGCGCGAACTGGTTTGAGCAGTTGCGAGAATTATTGCCCGCGATTACAGTAGCGGCCTGAACATGCTGTTGATAAACAGTTAGACAGAGATCAGGCCGCGTTCGCGAAGCTCACTGAGTAGCCGCTCGATCTCTTGTGTGCTTTTCCTGGTGCAGCGGGAAAGGTCTGAGACTGTTCTGCGCCCATCGACCAGCATGTATATCGAGCGTTGAGGACGAGTCAGTGGTAGGGATAAAACATCGCGATCATTGCCCAGCTTTTGAGGGACAAGCCACTCCAGCCCAGGAGTGCCAGGGACATTATTCGGATCAGCCGATTCGAACGGGTTGTCAAAGTTACGTACGTTCTTAGGGGTCTCCCTGCTGCTCGCCTGTGGAAGACCTGAGGCTGTTAGTGGCAGCCCGCCACTTGTGTTCGGCAACGGATATTTTGTGGGAAGCAGATCTGTTGGGATTGTATTGCTACTGTTTGCGGAAAGCGCGGAAGAAACAGTGGCTGGTGTGTGTGGCTCTTCAAAGATAAACGAGAAAAATACCTGGCGCCAACTTAGCATCCATGTAAGAGCTTCCTGGCCCGTTATTTGCCCGGCATGTGCGTAGGTAGGCTGTCCTCTCTGAAAGTGAATTTCTCCTTCCTCAAAACGACCGCCTTGAAAACGCTCCACACTTAATGATCCGCTATGCCTGCGTATACGAACTAATTCTAACACATCACCCAAGCTCTCAGCTGCATTATCCCTGCCTTTTACCATGACACGCGGTCTCCCTTTAACATGCTGTCTTGAGTACAAATTTATGCATAAAAAAATCGAAAATATTTGAGGTCAAACACATCTCTACGTAAATATGTACATCTTACCCATACTTTCAGGTATTTCACATACCTGTTATACCATAGTTATAAGTGATGAGGAAGCAGTAAGTCTATCCTAAAGGGACATTTCTGACAATCTTAATAAAATTTTGATGGAGGAAGACACTCCTCTCGTCACCAGCGGCAGCGAGAGGAGCATTAAAGTATTGCAAGAGAAAATCAAGTGGGCAGCAGGCTAAAGTCCTTGCGCCGCTAGCGGCGAGTGTGCATGAGGTGGAACATGAGGGCTTGTTTGTAGTCAAAGAGACTGGCCTGACCATTTTTGAAAACCTGGTTAGAGAGATTGAGCAGCGTCGAGACAACTTGTAGGTGGGTCTCGTTGCAATTATCTTGCTGACGCAGCAGTTCGATCAGATGTGATGGGCCGTGATTCGCTATTTCTAAACCTGAACGAATCGCCTCGACACGTAGCCAGACGATGAGCTGATGACGCAGTTGTTCAAAAATAGCCATGTCCTCATCGCTTACAAGGATAGTCGCACTTTCACGCTGGGTAGTAGAGAGGGCGGTTGGCACAGACTGTGGAAGTGGGCGAGATTGAGCCTGGACATGAGGGGTAACAGGAGAAGGTGGTAAAGTCTCCTGCGAAGGTATTGGTCGTGCGGTGATCGGAGACTTTACAGGAACAGTTGCAGATGCCACCGGGAGAGTCTGTGGCTCAGCGGGCGAAACCACCGCTTCTGCCTTAGGTGGTGAGACAGGCGCAGCGGGATTCCACGCGGGATTTAAAGGGGTAGTACTTTTTGGTTCTGCTAAAGGTGCTGTGCTGCGTATGTTGGATTGCTGTGGGATTCTATTGACCGGCACAGTGGGGGCGCTAGAGACTGCGGCAATGCGATGTTCAGGGCCGTTGGTAGCTTTACCATTTGTCGCCTCAGGCCGATTAACACTTGTGCGGCGCACAGTGGCCATCGCGGGACGCACTTCCGCTTGCAGAGGGGAAACAGGCTTTAGCGCCCCTCGGGCTTCTTGCAGTTGCTGCTGTAGCAAGGATGACGAAGAGGAAATTTGCTCCCAGGTTGGCTCGGGACGTCTCGATACATTGATGGTAGACCAGGAAACGACGGGACGGGGACTGCCAAAGGGAGGATTATTCTGATGCTGGCCCATCAAATGACGGCGCATACCTTGAACGACTGATAAAGCAGAAGTCCCAATCAACATGCGAATATCGGCCAAACGCTTACGCCCCTGTTCACCAAAGAAGCTGCGGTTTCGCTGTACGAAGTGAATGAAAAGACGCTCGACGTGATGCTGAAAGTCAGAAGACATCAGGTCAACACGGTTCCAGGCAGTGAAATCAAACGAACTCAGGTAGAGCCATACCTCCTGGCGTTTTGAACGATCAACTGGACGAGAGCTCAGTGATTCCGTGCGATAATCAAAAAAACGCGGATAGCAAAAATGAGCAATTAGTGACTCCGCCAATTCAGCCTTCAAGCGTGCAAGTTCAGCAGGAGGAAGCTGACCTAGTAAAACGCCCATTACCACAACCCCTTTCAATGTGCTATGCGATGAATATATAACGTACCTAATTGACGCTCGACTTTTAACGAATACTAAGGAATGCTAGGGAATGCTAGGGA
>DMFQ01000226.1:7688-7899 GCA_003450555.1 Ktedonobacter sp. | reverse complement strand
GTTGCGCATACCCGTTGTAGAAGGGGTTGGGCTATGCGCCATAATTCTTCAGGCAAAATCTCAGCAAGGTAACGATCGGGCACAGCCTGGCGGGGTTGGTCGAGCAGCGAGAGCAGGTACGGGTTGGCATAGCGAAGGCGCAGGTCGGTACAGTCTAAAACGGCGACCCCCACCGACATGTGGCGAAAGATGGATTCGAGTTGAGCGGTTT
>DMFQ01000226.1:5881-7486 GCA_003450555.1 Ktedonobacter sp. | reverse complement strand
TGACAGTTGTGACAGTTGTGACAATTGTACCAAAAGAATTATACTGCTAAGATGAACCGATGGAAGTGACACTGTTCGTGTGTTTTTGGGAGGAAGGTCTGTTTTTATGGATTTGCGTGGAAAGCGTGTTCTGATCATGGGGTTGGGATTGCAGGGATCAGGGATGGCAGCGGCCCGTTACGCGGCACAACAAGGGGCGATTGTGCGCGTAACGGACATGAAATCAGCAGAAATATTGGCGCCGAGCGTTCGTGCACTGGCAAGCTTGCCGATAGAGTTTGTGCTAGGTGAACATCGCGACGAGGATTTTCTCTGGGCGGAAATGGTCATTCGCAATCCAGGTATCCCACTCTCTTCCCGCTATTTGCAACTCGCTCATGAGCATGGCGCGAGTATCGAGATGGAGATCGCTCTCTTCTTTCTCACCTGCCCAGGACGCATCCTCGGGGTAACCGGAACGCGTGGCAAAACTACTACCTCAACGCTTCTTTATAAGATACTGACTGAAAGCGGCGCTCCTACTGTGTTGGGAGGCAATGTGGCGGGAGTAGAGACACTTTCGTTGTTGCCGCAGATTACCGCAGAAACACTGGTCGTCCTGGAGCTCTCTAGCTGGCAGCTCGAAGGACTGGCTCCTCATGAACTCAGCCCAGCGCTGGCCGTTATGACGAATGTCTATCCAGATCATCTCAATACCTACAGTGGTATGGAGGAGTATGCCGAGGCCAAGGCTACTATTTTCCGTTATCAACATCCTTCCGACCTGGCGCTTTTCAACTATGATAATCCATGGACACGGCGCTTTGGTGAGGAGGCGCGCGCAGAGACCTGGTTCGCGAGTGTAGAGCGCGGCGGGAGCTTTAAGCGCGGTTCTGAGGTTGTTGCGCCTTTTATTTTTATGGATGTTCCCCTGGTGGGTAAACATAACCTTGAGAATGTACTGCTGGCCACGACTGCGGCGCGACTACTCGGGGTTCCTGACGAGAACATAGCATCTTCTGTGCGAAACTTCCACGGCGTTGCTCAGCGCCTGGAGGAGGTCGCGGTGGTGAACGGAGTACATTTCATCAATGATAGTACCAGTACAACCCCTATAGCAGGAAGGGTGGGAGTGGAGGCGTTCTCCGGTTGTCCCATCGTGCTGGTTGCCGGCGGCAACAGCAAACAATTGCCTTTAGAGAACTGGCCTGACGCGATTGTGCGCAATTGCCGTGACGTGATCTTGCTACAAGGAACAGGTACCGCGGAATTAGTGCCAGCTTTGCGTAAAGAGGTGGCAAGACAGGGGGCAAGTGATCCACTACGAGGTATCTATGATAACTTTACCGCGGCATTGGATAGAGCGGTCTCCCTTGCGCAACCTGGTGATGTGTTGCTCTTCTCACCCGGTTTTACCAGTTTCGGTATGTTCCTTAATGAATTCGATCGAGGTGACCGGTTTAACGAGTATGTACAAGGGCTTAAAGCAGAAGCCAGCTCATGATCTGATAGGAGGAGGTGAACGCTAAGAGCTTAGCAACCTCTCGATGACCAGGAGGTTAAACAGGCTCTTGAAGAGGGAAGTGACTACCACGTTGAATTTCGCGCTATCCTGCCTGATGGCAC
>DMFQ01000226.1:2821-5771 GCA_003450555.1 Ktedonobacter sp. | reverse complement strand
CGAAGATCAGTCCAGGTAGCCAAGCGACTGCAAACGCGCCATAATGGTGCTTATCTCTTCATCTACCGTATTCAGCTCTTCCCAGAGTGGCGCAATATACCCGCTCTGTTCAATATGCGAGATGATGCGCAATGCACTGCGTTCAGGCAATTCGAGGCTGGTATCTATATTCAGTTCCGCATCTACGGGCGCTTCATAGAGTTGCTCCGGTATTGCTGGTGATAGATCATATTGTTGAAGCCTCTTGTAGCGACAACTGGGGGGACAGTGTACGTATACCTCGATGAAATGCTGAAGTTGTTCGCGCGCGTGGAGTCGAGCTATCTGATGAGGGGAGACCGAGACGGCCAGCGTGATAATGCCATTGCGAGCCAGTAATGAGCAAATGTAGGTAATAAATGCATCATAGCCAGGGAAATGGCTTTGATCTTCCCTGACCTCTTCTTCAATATGAAGTTCGTGTTTCAGCCAGTAGGAAAGTGTCTGGGTATCAATGATTTCGACCTTATAGCCGCGTGTCACAATGACTTTCTTCACCAACTGGGCAAGGGTCGTTTTTCCTGTTCCAGGCAAACCGGTGAACCAGATAGTAAAGCTAAGAGTTTTGCTTGCTGAAATTGTTGACCAACCAGAGCCGGGGTCCCATGCGTGGTGTTGTGAGTGCTGAGACATGTCAGACTCTCCTTCCAAAATCCACCTGGGCGAAAAGGCATATTTTATGCCTACTTCATTGTATCTTGCCTGGCTAGTAGGTAGCAAGTGATAGGCTCTATTTACTCAACTTCTTTATCGACATTATAACAAGCGCAGCCAGTCATGCTCATCGACCGTCTTTTTGGGTTGCGGTTCTTTCTGAAGTTTGATAGACTTATAGCAAGAAGGAAATGTGGCAGTGATGAAAATTGTAATGATTGAAAGCGTCGCTGCTGTTATCAACGTTTCCCTTGTGTAGAGACTCGAAGAGGAGTTTCAAAGGAGAAAAATATTTATGACGATGATGATGAGCCGGAAAGCCCTGGAAGAATATGGGCTTGTGAACTTAGGCGATATTAATTGGAATCTTTCGCCAGCAGAACTAGTAGAGCATGCTATAGTGCGTAAAGAAGGGGAACTGGCTGCGAATGGAGCTTTCGCAGCTACAACCGGTTCGCATACCGGGCGTTCTCCCAAAGATAAATTTATCGTTTCTAACGAGGAAAATGCTGCCAAGATCTGGTGGGGTGATTACAATCACCCGATGTCTAAAGAGAACTTCGATGCTGTGCGCAGCAGTCTTTCAGCTTATTTGCAGGGACGGGATGTCTATGTGCTGGATGCGGCAGCTGGTTCTGATCCTGAGTACCGTATGCCTATACAGGTTATCACCGAATTGGCCTGGCACAATCTGTTTGCACGGCAGCTTTTCCTCCGTTCAAACGAGAGTGATCTGACCAATCCTCGTCCTGGATTTACTATCCTCTGTGTGCCGAATTTTCATACTGATCCACGCGTGCATGGTACTCGTTCGGCGGCTGCCATCATCATTGACTTCGAGGAACGCCTCGTGTTGATTTGTGGTACACAGTATGCCGGTGAAATGAAGAAATCGATATTTACCATCCTCAACTTTACATTACCCGCGCAGGGTGTTCTACCAATGCATTGTTCCGCCAATGTAGGCCCAAACGATGATGTCGCGCTTTTCTTTGGTTTATCAGGTACTGGCAAGACGAGCCTCTCGGCTGATCCGAGTCGCCGCTTGATCGGTGATGATGAGCATGGGTGGGGAGAGAACGGTGTTTTTAACTTTGAGGGTGGTTGTTACGCAAAGTGTATCAACCTGTCGCAGAAGTACGAGCCACAAATTTGGAATGCCATCCGTTTTGGCGCTGTCTATGAAAATGTTGTGCTGAAAAAGGGGACTCGCGAGCCGGATTACAGCGATGACTCACTGACAGAGAACACGCGTGCCGCCTATCCCGTCGACTATATCGATAATGTAATCGAAACGGGGATTGGCGGCCAGCCCAGGGCAGTCATTTTCCTCTCGGCAGACTCTTTTGGTGTACTGCCCCCAATTTCAGCGCTTAGCACGGAACAGGCGATGTATTACTTCCTGTCCGGCTATACGAGCAAGCTGGCGGGTACTGAGGCGGGGGTCACCACGCCTGAAGCCACCTTTAGTTCCTGCTTTGGAGCGGCCTTCTTGCCGTTGCGTCCGGGAGAATACGCCAATCTGCTGCGTGAGCGTATTGAGAAATATCAAGTGCACTGCTACCTGATTAACACAGGATGGACGGGTGGTCCGTATGGTGTGGGCGAGCGCATTAACATCAACTACACGCGTGCAATGGTACGCGCAGCTATAAGCGGGAACCTGGATAACGTTGAGATGGTCACGGATCCTGTCTTTGGGCTGCGCTCGCCAATCTCCTGTCCTGATGTGCCGAGCGAAGTGCTCATTCCGCGCAATACGTGGAAGGATAAAGAGGCATATGATCGGATGGCTGCAGACCTGGCCGAACGCTTCAAGAAGAATTTTCAGCAGTTTACACTGCCCAGCGATGAAGTGCGCAACGCTGGTCCTCGCTAGCTTCTAAAGCATTTTGGAGTATAACGGCGAGAGAGGTTGAGCCTGTCATATGGCAGGCTCAACCTCTTTTTACGTCGTAAAGTATGTCTCGAACCACTTGGGCTATGCCGGGAGGGCTTTTTTGTCTCTGATTTAGTGGTATGAGATAATCTAGTAAATGTGCTTAAGCGGAAGATATTCTCTTGAAGTAGGTAGGAGGAGTTACGAAGAAAGCCTTTCAACGAGTAAAGAGCAGTGTTAAAATGCTGGTAATTCCCGTTCTTTTCTCTAAAGAAACAAAGTCGATAAATCCCTTTATAATTTCTGTCATATAAGGTAGAATAACATCACAGAACAAGCATATATCGGCAAGAAGACGCCAACTATCGGGATGAAGAG
>DMFQ01000226.1:0-2794 GCA_003450555.1 Ktedonobacter sp. | reverse complement strand
TAGAAGGTGAAGTTTCACAGGCGGCAAGGAGAGGTAGATGGCCCTTTGGTGGGCGTAATCAAAAACAAGCGGCGGATGCCGTTAGTGGTATTGAAGCATCAAATCTTTCCAACCGGTCTGATGACCATTTGCAACATCCTGCTGAAGATATCGAGAAGGAAAAGGATGACCAGCAGGGCAACGCTGGTTTTGGTAGCAATGGGGCTGCATTCGGCCTGGGTGCGGGTTTGGGAGCTGCTGTGTGGGCCACTGACTCCGCTATGCGCGCTCATGATCACCATGAGCCACCTCTTCCTCCCATGGGAAATCAGGAAGATTGGGAAGAAGATGCTGCCTTTGCCATGCCAGCGCCGTCATCACCCGCTGGTCCCCAAACGCAGGTGGAAGAAGATGCTTTTCAACCGACCTCTCCACCTCGCCAGGGACAGGACGATGTTGTCGCTGCACCAGGTATCATTACCTTTCCCGTACCCGCTCGCGCAAGGAATACAAAAAAATTGCCAGCGGTGGATGCGGACTTGCACGGTGATGAGCAAGGCGCCGCTGCAGTTGCCGCACCCGCAGCCTGGAAACAACGCTCAGGCAAGAGACCTGCTGTTGTTGCCGGTGTCCCCGTCGTCGTACCTACCTCTGGAACGACGGGGAGCAGTGGCAACGCCGGCCTACCTCCCAGACGCAATCGCCGCAGCGGCTGGCAACTTTTACTCATCGGCCTCGCGGTGCTGCTGTTATTCTCGGTGCTGCTCTGTGGTGGTATAGCGTTGGCGGCACCCGGCACCTGGCATTCATTTACCAGCAGCGTCTCTCATGTATTACCGAGCGGCTCTCCCACCGCAACAGTTACTATCACTCCAAAGAGTACAATTTTACAAAATACCTACGGGATCAATGGTGTGCTAGGTACACCGGACATCACAAAGCGCGAAGTGCAGGCGCGTCGATTGACATTCACGACGAAAAAACAGTCAAAGACGGTGAGCGCCACCGGTTTTGTGAACATTCCAGGCACTCAAGCAACGGGGACACTGACGTTTTTTAATGGTTCGCTCGCGCCCTATGGGGTCACTGCAGGCACCGTCTTTACAGATGCGCAAGGTGTGCAGATAGCCAATAATATCCTTGCCTATATCCCAGCAGGGAACCCGAATACTGGTTTTGGTCATGTCACTGTATCAGCCCATGCCATCACTACGGGTAGCAGAGGAAACATTCGAGCAGGTGACTTTACTAACGTGATCTGTTGTGGGAATTCGGCGGTCGGCGTAAGCAACAATGTCGCATTTAGCGGTGGTCAGGATCCACAGAAATATACCGCGGTGCAACAGAGTGACATTGACAATGCCGCAACCCCATTCAAGCAGCCGCTGACACAGAGTGCGCTCTCTTCGCTAAACGGGCAAAAGCACGCCAATGAGCAATTTGTAGGTACGCCGAAGTGTACGACGAACGTGACCTCCGATCATAATGCTGGTGACAGGGTCTCCAGTGTAACGGTATCGGTGACCGCGACCTGTGCGGGTGAAGTTTACGACCAGGTTGGGGCGAGGACGATAGCGGCGAACCTGCTTATTACTGGAGCGGACAAGCAGACCGGTGGTGGGTATGCGCTGGTGGGTAATGTCATCACGACAAGTACCCAGGCACTGGCCGATAACAAGGGAAAAGTGGCGCTGTTTATCAAGGCGCAAGGGGTATGGGCCTTCCAGTTTACTGACGCGCTGAAGACACAGTTGGTGAGCCAGATTACTGGTAAGACGCAGAATGAGGCGACAACCCTGCTGTTGCAAAACAAGGGGGTAGCTAAGGTCGATAGTATACGTATCTCGAGTGGGAGTAGCCTGCCTACAGATGCGAAGCAGATAACTATTGTAGTGCAGAACGTGCCTGGATTGCAGGGGACTCCAACGGGAACGCCTGGGGCGGCCACAGCGACTCCTACAAACACGCTTACTTCACCGGTAGTCAAGCCTTCTCCAGATGTGACACCTGGGAAGTAAGGCTGTTAGTAATGGCGCTGTCGCTTATTGAAATACATTTTGCAACGATGCTGCTGGCTCCGCGGCGCCTGTTTGAAAGCCATCTGTCCAANNAAGGAAGTACCTACGGTCAGCAGGGATGCAAGGAAGTGGCTTCGCTTAGCAAAATGAAAGGAATGTAAAGGATAGATGCGCTCGATGCTTTCTTTAGAGGGTAGGCAGCTTGGAAATTACGACGTAATCCGCCGCATTCGTGCCGGTGGAATGGGAGCTGTCTATGAAGGCAAACAGCGCACCGCGTTTGATCGGCGCGTAGCCATCAAGGTTATTCTTGGTAACTACGCTGCTGATCGCGATATGCGTCGCCGCTTTGTGCGCGAGGCACGAACCGTCGCCCGTTTGCATCATCCGCACATCCTGCCTTTGATCGAGTATGGCGACGAGCAAGGAATCCTGTATCTGGTTATGCCCTTTATCGAGGGGGGGACTCTGACCAGCTATTTGCGCCGAAGTTTGCCTGCTCTCACCGAGGTTTCCGCTATCTATCAACAACTGCTCGACGCGGTCGAGTATGCACACGATGAAGGGCTTATTCATCGTGATATCAAATCTTCAAATGTCCTGTTGGAGCAGCGACGTAGTGGTACGCCGCATGTCTACCTGGCCGATTTCGGGTTAGTACGTACTTCACGGCAAGCTGAATTAGAGCAGGCCGGGAAACCCATTCCCCTGGATCAGGTGCCCGGGACGCCGCACTATATGGCCCCTGAACAGACAATGGGCATTGTATCTACAGCGAGCGATATCTATGCGCTAGG
>DMFQ01000043.1:4394-5365 GCA_003450555.1 Ktedonobacter sp. | reverse complement strand
ATGTACAAAGAGGGATGCCATACAATGTTGCGTTTAGAGTGTGAGGTTGGATGAAGTAGCCATAAGTGCGTTTCATGCAGTATAGCCTCTCGCTCGCGTCGGCGCTCGCTGAAACGCCACAGAAATTGTTTTGCGGAGTGAGCTGGAGATTTGGGGATTTTTGGGGCGGGGTTATCAATGCCGCGTAGTGGTTCCTTATGATCTCGTGAAAGCTGTGCATCTGGTTAGGATAGTAGCCTATTTATCCTTTGCCGCCAAGAAGCAAATAGTATTTACACATCCTTGCCTCGCCGTTTTTCCAGCCACTGCTTAATACTCGCCTCTTTCCCTTGCTGACCCGGCTCGTAATACTGTCTTCCCTTCAGGCTCTCGGGCAAGTACTCTTGAAGTTTGAGGGCTGGGGGTCTTTCGGGGTCCTCGATTTGCATTTCTTTGTAATACTCGTGGGCGTACTTGTAATCTTTGCCGTAATCGAGGTCCTTCATGAGCTGCGTGGGAGCGTTGCGAATCTGCAGGGGGACGGGGTCGTTACGCGTTTTCTGTACGTCTTCCTGCACACGACTGTACGCCTCATATAAGGCGTTACTTTTGGGAGCGGTTGCCAGGTGAACGACTGCTTGAGCGAGGGCAAGATTGGCCTCAGGTAATCCTACGAAATGGACCGCTTGTTGGGCCGCTACACAGACCAGCAGCGCCTGGGGATCGGCCATGCCGACATCCTCGGAAGCAAAGCGAATCAGGCGGCGCACGATGTATAAGGGGTCTTCGCCAGCTTCGATCATGCGTCCAAGCCAGTAGAGGCTGGCGTCGGGATCGGAACCACGCAGGGATTTGTGCAACGCGGAAATGGCGTCAAAGTGCTGGTCACCGCCCTTGTCGTAGAGCAAGGCGCGATGCTGCATCACCTCTTCTATCAAAGGTATAGTGATGTGTGTATGTAAGGGGGAAGAGGCATGATCTCTGCCTGTGCC
>DMFQ01000043.1:3313-4164 GCA_003450555.1 Ktedonobacter sp. | reverse complement strand
TCGTCAACGGTGATGTTCAATTGACCCAGACCGCGCTCCTTGTCTGTGAGAGCGCGCTGGAGTAGGGTCAGAATGTGGGCTTCGCTGAGGCCCTTCAAGGTGAAGACGCGCGAACGGGACAGGAGGGCCGCGTTGACTTCAAAGCTGGGGTTCTCCGTGGTGGCGCCGATCAATGTCACGGTACCGCGCTCGACATGCGGGAGGACGGCATCTTGCTGCGCTTTGTTGAAGCGGTGAATCTCGTCGATAAAGAGGATGGTGTGCTGTTTGCTGAACTGGCGCAACTTTTGTGCCTCATCAACCACGCGGCGCAGGTCTGCGACCCCTGCCGAGACTGCACTGAGTGAGACGAAACGCGCATGTGTTTGACGGGCAATTATCTCAGCAAGGGTTGTCTTGCCGCTGCCCGGCGGTCCCCATAAGATCATGGATGGGACGCGATCGCCTTCGATACTGCGGCGCAAGAGGCGGCCCGGTTCCACCAGGTGCTCCTGCCCCACGACTTCATCGAGAGTGCGCGGGCGCATCCGTGCCGCCAATGGTTCGCGCGGTGCTACGCTCTCTCTGGCAGGCTGCGCTTTTTTATTGGCCGGGACGCTATCGTCTGACCCAAACAGCGATGATTGATTCGACATTGATGTTGCTCTTTATTTGATATAGGACGCGAGATGTATAGACAGGATATCATTTCTCGGAGTGTATTACAAAAACGTTTTCTATATGCTACACTGTCTTTAGAATAAGGGTTAGGAGGGCATTGGTGGAATGGCTGGGGCATGGGATAGCATGGCAAAGGGACCTGAACGAGAATGGTTCAGAAAGAGGTTTGACATGTTCCAGGATATTCTCAA
>DMFQ01000043.1:2801-3111 GCA_003450555.1 Ktedonobacter sp. | reverse complement strand
GCCTTGTAGAAACACATTTTCCAGAGATTACAAGACAGGCGCAGCAGTATATCGATACTATTAATGATCCAGAAGATCTGCAAACTATCATTCTCAAAATATCAACTGCCCGCAGACTTGAAGAGGCTAGGGGCATTTTCCCTGAAGTAGCGTCATAGCTTATAAAAACTGAGGAATACATGCTTGATTTAACGAAAACGCAAGATGCTCATATTGATCAGCGTCTCCGTTCCGATGTCATGATCTGGTTAAATTCGGTGCGAGCCGATGGACGACCACATAGCGCGGCAGTCTGGTTTCTCTGGGATGG
>DMFQ01000043.1:476-2663 GCA_003450555.1 Ktedonobacter sp. | reverse complement strand
TGGATGATACAAAAAATGGCAGCGACGTGATACAGGTCGAGGGGAAAGCGGAATTACTGGAGGGTAATAACGAGGTGAGTGCGACCCTTCCTGCCTTTGTTGAAAAATACGGCGCGATGATCAAGAACATGGGCTCGAAGCCAGAAGACATGGCGGCAGATTATTCGCAAGCTATTCGTATCACACCTACAAAGTTTGTTGGCCTGTAGGTATAGGGAAAATTGTACGTCAGTTGGGGCTATGGGTGGACCGATTATCTTCAATGGAGAGATGTTTTTCCATCTTCTTCATGATGGGATTGATCAATAGAGACAGCGTCGCCGCAAGATAGACCGCGCCAATGAGCAGCAGCGTCAGGCGCAACCCTAGCCACGCGACCAGGTAGCCGCTGGCAAGCGTACCAAGCGGAATACCTGCCAGTACTCCAGCGTTGATTGTGCCAAAGACGCGCGCACGCATCGCAACTGGAATACGCTCCTGTATGATGGTATCGGTAAGCGGATTGATGGGGGCTATGGCGAGTCCAGCAACGACCTGCCAGGCGATGAGCAAGGGTAAGAAGGGCAGCAAGAATATCCAGTAGCGGAGCGCCCCACCGACGGTGTAGCCGATGCCATAGGTCAAACGGCGCGGCAGACGATGGCCGATAGCGCCATAGATCAGCGTGCCCACAAACGCTGCCCCTCCAAGCGCAGCAACCATCAAGCCAAAAGGAAGCACGCTATGAAAGACTGACTTGATGTAGGCTGGTCCCACCACTGAAGACCAGGCAGCGTCCAGGAGGTTGGTGATCATAATGATTACCACGATGGCGCCTATGAGCGCATCTTGCTGGAGGAAGCGCACTCCCTCCCAGACGGTTGCGAGGTAGCGACGAGGTCCATCCGTTGCATTGAGGAGGGGAGTAGTTGCTGGAACCGCCAGACCGATGAGTATGGCAGAAAAAGCAAAGGAAGCAGCGTCGAGCCAGAGCAAATTACTCGTACCAATGACAACGATCAAGATGCCCGCCAGTGGTGCACCGATAAAGCGCGCTACGCGGTTCACTCCATCAGTGAGAGCATTTGCGCGCTCCAGACGCATTGTTGCGCGTGCTGCCAGGTCTGGTACCAGCGAGCTGCGAGCGGTCACGCCAGGAGACTTGAGCAATCCACCGAGAAACACCAGTGCTAACAGTTGCCAGAAGGCCAGCCCGATCGTGTTGTACAGCAAGGGGATGAGCGCCACTGTTAATCCGCTGGCAATATCGCCGATGACGCTGGTACGCTTGTAGCCAAGACGATCTACCAGCGTACTGCCAAAGAAGGCAGAGAACACGGTCGGCAAGGTCGAGAAGAAGGCGGTAATACCCGTTTGCGTCACGCTCCCCGTTGACTGAAGCACAAACCACGGAATGGCGAGAAAGGTGAGCATATCCCCAATGTATGAGATAGCACTGCCGGTAAAGAAGGCGTAGAGTGGCAGGCGTTTGCGCGGCGCAGGCGCCTCTGGGCGCTTTATGGTTTCTTGAACATGATCCATCAACCACCTCTATAGATGCGCAGCACTTCATAGGTATCGTAAGCGGAAACCACTGTAAGTGTCGTATTGTCTGTGACACTCTCAAAACGGGTGACAAGAGCCGGGTGAGCATCTACCTCGACCTGTTGTATGGGGAGCGCGCGTATTCTTGGAGAGGTTTGGAGGAAGCGCTTGCTTTCTGGGAGGGATAGCACCAGGCCTGCTAGCGAGATCATCCTGGACGTGTGACAGGATATACAACAGTATGCTAACGGGGCGATCATTGTTGCGCCAGGCACACCTGGGCGAATCTTTTTCTTTGTGAACCCAATCCGGCAAATCTTTGAACAAGCTGATGGAAACTGGCATTGTATGGCCACATGTTTCACAGACAACAAAGCCGTTAGCCAGACCTGTGCGATAGTAGTGATCGCACCATGCTCTGAGCCGATAGAGCAACGGCTTGTATCCTTTGACACCTTGTAACTGAGGGATATGATTCACGCTGAGCGCCTCATCTGCACCGGGACTACATGCCGGGCATTTGAGCAACAATTCGCCCTCAGCCAATGTTCGTTTTCCCAGCAAGCGCTGCTGTCCACAGTAGGAACACCAGAGGGGTGTCTCCTCCCATACATCTGTAGGGATAGGGAGATGATAGGGAGCTATCTCATGGCGCATGGTTGT
>DMFQ01000043.1:0-230 GCA_003450555.1 Ktedonobacter sp. | reverse complement strand
AGGATGGCTCGCGTCTCCGGCGGTAGGAGTGCCAGGGCACGGTCGAGAAGTTCAACCAGCTCTTTGCGTTCAAGCTCGACTTCCGAGATCGAGATCCTCGGCAAGCACGTCTTCGAGATCAGCAAGTTGTGCGTCCTCCATAGTATGGCTCAGATAGGGTTGGACGAGATGGGCAGAATCGCGCCAATGTTTCCGGCGCCAGCGGAGGCAGACATTGCGAGCAATAGCCG
>DMFQ01000308.1:7881-14646 GCA_003450555.1 Ktedonobacter sp. | reverse complement strand
CCATTGTACGTATTATCGTAAGCGACAGACTATGCCAGTGAAGGAGCAAAAGGTTCTGCTGGCAAAGATGAATAGACTCCGTATCCATACTGCTCGTCTATTGAATGGAGTGGAATTAGAACACGAGAATCAATTCCAACGGTTGGATATCGAAAACTACGATGGAGATGCGGAAAAGCTTGCTCAACTCATTCGAAAAAGTTGGCGATTAGCTTTTGGCCCAATTAAGAACCTTGTCGGAGCAATCGAAAGTGCAGGTGGAATTGTCGTTCGCAAGTCCTTTGGAACAAAAAAGCTTGATGCTTTTAGTCAATGGATTCCAGGACTGCCTCCGATCTTTCTTATCAATGGAGATATGCCGGGGGATCGAGTTCGGGTTTACACTTGCGCACGAAATCGGGCATATTGTTATGCATCAAATCCCAACCGAGAATATGGAGGAAGAGGCAGATAGGTTCGCCGCTGAATTTCTTATGCCTTCACGTGATATTTCTCCTGACCTCGACTCTATCACTTTTACGAATTTAGCAAGGCTAAAGTCCTACTGGAAAGTATCAATGGCTGCTCTGATTGTACGAGCAAATGATATGGGTAAGATAACCCAGAGACAGTATAGGACTTTATTCGAGCAAATGAATAAAAATGGGTATAGGATGAATGAACCAATTCCAATACCCGTTGAAGAGCCTGCCCTGCTCAAAGAAGATTATTGACGTTCACATCAACGTTCATAGATATAGCATAGCGGAGTTGAGTCAGTTGCTAGGTCTTCATGAACACGAGTTTCGGTCGGAATATTTGAATAGCAATAGAACGCTCCGCATCATTGGCAGGGCACATGTAGGTTAACTTTTTGTAGCAGTTCTCAATACATCTGCTGCTTTCTGCCATTAGCGTATCAGAACCCGATCGCTAATGGCAGTTATTGTATGATGCTTAATGAGTACAATTGTGATGATTTTCTCACAAGCCATTCGGCGCGATACCACAAAAAAAGCCAGCTTTTACAGACCAGCCCCAAGAACGTCCCAAACCACTTACTCACTACGCAATGCAGAAGCAACCTGTTTCCAATTGACAACACCAAAGTACACTTCCAATACTCTATTGGCAAACACTGCTATCTGACTCTGATACTTTCGAGCATCACGAGACTCAACCCAGGTGATACACTGATCTTGCAACCAGTCTCTCAACATAGTATCCGCCTCAGTTAGATACTCAGCATTAGCCACCACTGATTGCAGCAAGCTATAGACTAACCCTGTCAACTCATCAGCCTTTCCTAATGTCCGACGCTCACCACGTAATGTATCATAGACCATTGTCCAGTTGATACGTCTAACACCATTCATGAGGAAATCCTGTACTTGAACATGTACAGCTTCCTCATGTCCCGTATATTCACCTTCTTTCCATGCCTCTACATTCTGCTTGACAAACTGTTCTACCGCCCGACCCGCATGAGAAAGCGAAACACTATTCGCAACCCGCTCCAACTCCTGGTATGTCTCATAATAGCTTGCCATTAGAAACCCGATACTTCAAAAGAAAGCCCCAGTAGCACCTCTAGCTCCTATAGCTTTCCATTGAAACTTAGCAATGTCCCTTCTATAACCTTGTTTAGTGATTCGGATACTTGACATGTGATCGAAAGGGGGTATTTACCTCTACTTGATACAACAGGGTACCTTTGCTTGCTATCCCCTTTCAGCAATAGTCACGCCCAAAGAAATCTCAACCGAGATAACGAATTCTCTACTAAATATCAACCAAATCGCAGTCATTTCTCCCTTCCAAAGCTTCTAGCATTGAGTTATAGTCTGGAAAGAGAACAGGTCTCAAACACGTCCACTCTTCTTCATCCATATACAGTAGTCTGTTGAGCACATAGGAGTCTATCGAAGATTCCGACATCAAGTAGGCATGGGGTGCATAGAGCTGAGGTCGTGAATCGGCCCATGAGAGTGTGAGAGGAGGTGCCGTCAGACGCAGACGTCGGCGAAGCGATATGATGTCCTTTGGCAATCCATCCTGAAGAGCAGATCCATGTGGCCGTTTTGTAGCAAGGACGGCGAAAAAGCCGTGCTCGCCCGATATCAAACGGTTCACGTCCATCCCTACCTAGATTTTCATGAAAGGAGAGCAACATGGCAAAACTGACCCGGCGTGGGTTTCTCGGGCAGACCACTGCAAGTGTGGCGACGCTTGGCCTGCTGGCTGTCGCCCCCCTGGCGACCGTCCCCGAGATGGCTGACGTTGCAGCATCCGATGCTGCGGCCGACGGAACTGTCCGCTGCCGAACTTGCCGGACCAATGGTAGCCCACGTGAGCGATCTCGCCACGGGTGAGATCAATCTCCTGGTCGGCACGAAAGAGATCATTTACCGCGACCCTGAACTTGTTTTACGCCTCTTGAGAGCTGCGCCGTAAGTGGCAACAGCAAGAGGCATTCATTCTATTGTGAGGTGTATTTATGTCTTCCCATCGCGAAGCGCCCGAAATTGCCAAGGATCCAGTGGCTGATAATACTGATTTCTACGCGTTCGTCAGCCCAGACCAGCCAGACAAAGTTACCCTGATCGCCAACTTCGTTCCCTTGGAGGAACCGGCCGGCGGCCCAAATTTCTATGAGTTCGGCGATGATGTCCTCTATGAGATCAACATCGACAATGATGGAGATGCGGTCGAGGACATCACGTACCAGTTCCGTTTCCACACAGAAACCCGCAATCCCGAAAGTTTCCTGTACAATACCGGTCCAATCACTACGATCGATAGCCCGAATTGGAATAGGCCACAGTTTTATTCTGTGACGCAGGTAGTGAAGGGTCAGGCGACCGTCCTGGCGAGTGGGCTGGCCTGTCCACCCTGTAACATTGGACCGCGCTCGACGCCCAACTATTCACACCTGGCTGGGGCAGCCGTGCACACACTTCCAGGTGGTGGGAGAGTTTTCGCTGGGCAACGGGCCGAAGGGTTCTATGTGGACCTTGGCTCGATCTTCGATCTTGCCGATCTTCGACCGTTCCAGAATTTGCATCTGATCCCCACGCCTGCCCAACCCGGAGTCAATGGGACGCAGGGGTACAATGTGCACAGCATTGCCATCCAGGTGCCCAAGACGCATCTGACGAAGGATGGCTCCAATCCGACTGATCCGAGCAATCCACGCTCGGTGATCGGCGCGTACGCCTCGGCGAGCCGCCGCAAGGCAACGGTACTTCAGAGCAACGGTCAGGATGTGGAGACTGGGCCATGGATGCAGGTCTCGCGGCTCGGCGAACCACTGATTAATGAAGTTATCATCCCGCTGGGAGATAAGGACCGGTGGAATGCGCTGGATCCTGTGATGGACAATCAGTTTGTCAAGTACTACGCACATCCCGAGTTAGCGCGCCTGTTACCGGTCCTCTATCCAGGAGTATTCCCGCATCTTGCGGCCTACAAAAAACCTCGAGTGGACCTGGAGGCCATCTTGCTCACCGGCATCCCCTCTGGGATCATCCCCGGTTTCCAGAATTTCACGGGTAAGACTCCTGCGGATCTGGTGCGTCTCAACTTGGCCATCCCCCCAGCGGCGAAACCGAACATCCTCGGGATCATAGGGGGCGACCTGGCCGGCTTCCCGAACGGTCGACGCGTCTTCGACGACATCGTGACGGTCGAGCTACGCGCGATCGCTGGCGTCACTATCCCGTTAGTCGACCCGAGCTTCACACCAGATGCGGCAGCGTCCGTGATCACCGATTTCAATCCTCCGCATATCCCGGCAGGGGTTCGCTATGAACAGCATTTCCCCTTCCTCGGACTTCCATTCGGAGGCTATGAAAGCCGACCACACCCAGGAGCATAAGCGACTGCTCTTCCTGAAATTGGCAGAGGAGTTCGGTGGTTTGGGACTACCGAACTCCTCGCTCGTTTCGCTCCTCAGTCGCGTGTGAGGAAGCGTAGATCTGAATTGTACCTGTCGCAAAATGCTTGTTGGAAGTACCAGAAAGAGGAGAGCAAACCAGATGGTCGAAGTGTACATTGACCGAGTTCACAGCGGACATGCTGTGCTGGATATTGGGGAGGGAATAGGCTCGCTCGTCATCTATACCAGGGAGGAATTTCGCGGCAGGGAGATCCAGGTCAGTCTAAAAGGGACCAATTCAGCCAGGATGGTTCATACCGCTGTCTGGGAACGCAAGTTCAACGGGCGGGTGGCATTTGTCGGCATCTATCCCTCGCTTCCTGCAGGAGACTACATCATCTGGACGCATCCCAGCGCCGAGGTCACCATCGTTAGCGGCAGCGTCGCAGAAGTAGACTTGCGCACCATCAGTGATATCTACGTTCCTTTTACCGGTCATTCTCATCGCTACGATCAGAACATACCAGGTGTTTGTGCAACAACTCCTCGCGATGCAACACGAGACATCCTTCCACCACGGTATCGAGATGGGAAGGTGGTCAGTGCTGCCCCGATGGGATCAGCTCCTATGCGCTACACAGGTGACGGGCAGGTGGCATGGGACCAGCTATGGACCGACTTCTGTGATCTGGCGTTGGCGGGAGGCCCCTCACATCGAGACAATCTGTTGGAGCCTGTTGACCCAGGTGAAGTCAAAGCAGCTCAGGACGACTATGAACGCGTGGTGGTCGAGATCGAGCGTGGCTTCCACCTGGTGACAGGGCTTCCCACCGTACGCAGTGAGAAACTGGGGTGGGTCGGGTTGAGGTGTGAAAATGATGAGATGGCCCTCTGGATGTTGCGTGCTATTGTGGTGGAAAACGTCTGCGTGCGACGGGAGGGAAGCGTGCTGTTTCTGCCTGCTGGTCCAGCCTTCCGCCTGGACAAGGAGATCAAGAACGTCATCACGGTGGTAGCCAAGACGTATCACTACTGGACGGAACACTGTCGTTCCTGAGTGAAACCTAGGGCCAGAAATAGCTCAGTAAATTCTTCATATTTTTAGCATGACCCAGCTTACTCCAAGCAAAGAACTGTTCTTAATATCTCAGCGAATCTTTGGATTATGCTGATTCTCCTTGTTAAACATGAACAAGCCGTGCCATATCCGTCCCTTGGCATTTTTTCTTTTTTGGACAAACACAAATCAGCGTCTAATGGCCTGAGAAGCCGGAAGAAAGTTATATAAATGATGGACATTCGAAAACGTTAAGGTCATCATATAGAGTAGATATAATAGTGGTTTGAAAACCCTCGTAACAGGGCAACATCTCCTAAGGCCATGTAGGAACTTGCTCAAAGCTTCTCATCCTCCAAAAACCAACTTCAACAACGTTGTCAATTTGGAAGTAAATAGCCTCATAGTAGAGAGCATTTCTTAACTCGGAAAATAGCATAATTGCCCCATCTAAACATGATTTTGCATGTATTGAGCGTAGTATTGAAGTTGCGAAATGCCCTCTTGTAGTAGTAAACATAGCTTTTAGTACGAAACCTCTTTTGTTTTGTTTTATTGCGCCCCTGCCAAGCGCCAGTTTCGGGGGAGATTAAATTGACTACCAGGAAAGAGAAGTATGCCTACACTCAGTATCCAGCTCTTTGGAAAATTTTGTGTTAGGCGCAACGGGCAGCCACTAGATGGTTTCGATGCCCGCAAGGTGCAAGAGCTGTTCTGCTATCTTCTACTCCATGGCAAGAACTCCCTTGCTCGTGAAACGCTGTCCAGTATACTGTGGCCTGAGACTACTACCGCACAGTCAAAGAAGAATCTGCGGCAAGCTCTCTGGCAGCTTCGAACCGCTTTGGGCTTGCAAACCGAGCCGATCAACAGCCGTATACTGCTGGTCGAGCCAGAATGGGTTGGACTGAATACGGAAGCCAATATCTGGCTTGACGTAGCAGTATTTGAGCAGGTCTATAACCTTGTCCAGAAAGTGCCTGGAAAAGAGCTGAATACTCTGCTAGCGGAGAAACTAGAGTACGCCGTACAGCTTTACCAGGGACCTTTACTAGAGGGCTGGTACGAAGACTGGTGCCTGTCAGAGCGCGAACGCCTCCAGAATATGTACCTTGCGATGCTTGACAAGCTGATGAGTTATTGCGAGCCACGTCATGATTACGAAATGAGCATATCATACGGATTGCGTATTATGTGCTACGATCGCTGTCGCGAACGGACCCACCAGCGACTGATGCGCCTGTACTATCTGCTTGGTGACCGCGCAGAAGCGCTGCGCCAGTACGAACGATGCGCAGCCGCTTTGAATGAAGAACTCGGCGTGAAGCCTTCTAAAAGCACCTTCGCACTCTACAAACAAATTCAAGCAGATCAACTTGATGAGCCGCTGCTAGCTATGGCGCTAAAAGAGACCGACCCCGCACTTTATGCAGTTACCCCTTCAATGCTAGAAGTACTTGGCGACCTTACACATCTCCAGGAGACCCTGACCAATCTCCAGAATCAGGTAGAGCAGAACATCCAGCAAATTGAACTGGCTTTGAACGTTACTGGAAGCTCTCCATTGCCACGAAAGGCGCTCAGTTGACGTTCAAGAGACGTTCAAGAGACGTTTGAGGAGCGCGCAGTTGACGTATAAAAGACGTCAGCATAGACACACTCATGTTATGTTTACCACAGCACTTGATAGAGTCCGGTCAAAGTGAACAGAACCAGTTCACGATCATTTGAGAGACGAGGGCGATTATGGATACGTTAGAGTCAACTACCCAATCGTTCATCTACAGCTCTTTTTGCCTGCCCTTCCTCTTGAAAAACACACACCACAATCGCATGTTCAATCGCTGACAAT
>DMFQ01000308.1:3867-7667 GCA_003450555.1 Ktedonobacter sp. | reverse complement strand
ACGCTAGCGTATGGTGAAAAGTGACAAACCTCTAGTCAGTTCACACAGCTTATCAATAAGTTAAGTGATCAGATCACTGCTTCATCTCAAGCCGATAAAAAATCCTGCAATAATGGTGCTGACCCTGATGTACGAGCGAAGGCAGATGTATTACATAGCCACAGCGGAAAGAATGAGCGAACGAATAAGTGGCACAATGCGCTTATTGGCTTCGATGTTCCACTGGCGGTAAGTGTTGATAGTGGCAGCCATGGCGCTGAGTTGATCGGGATTATGGATGAGCGTGTTTAACAAGGAATACTGGTCTACTGACTGGAGTGCAACCCAACCAAGGCCGTGACGTTGAATAAACGGCAAGTTTGCTTGTTCCTGCCCAGGTATATAGGCAGTGGCAATAAAAGGTTTGCCCAGCATTACCGACTCGAAGAGCATGTTAGGTCCGGCCTTGCCCATAATGACATCGGCGGCGGCCATGTATGTCGCAATTTCTTTCGTATAGGACAGCGTAGCGAGGTTGTGCATGTTTTTGTAGCGCTCGTGCAGGGCGCGATTGGTGCCCGTCGCCAGGATCACCTGCAAATCACCCTGGACGGCACGAGCGGCCAGTACGTTTTCTATAGTGCGCTCAACGTGCGCTGCGCCTTCGCTGCCACCTTGTAGGAAAACGGTAAAACGATTGGCAGCAAGGTTGAGCTGTATGAGCTTCTCCGTTTGCGCGTCCCGACCTGACTGGAAAGCTTGAGAGAATTGAGCGCGTACCGGCCAGCCGACAAGGTGCAGCCGTTCAGGTGCGAAGCCTGTGGCAAGTGCCTGTTCGTAGTTCTCGTGCGTGGTGGCAAAAGCCGCGGTCACCCGCCGTTCTGTGAGCCACGAGGCATGCACGCCGTTCGCGTCGGAAAAGAGCGAGACCAGAGGCGCAGTTGACGAGCGTCGCTCCAGCACGCGCATGACTTCATAAGTGAGAAATGGATAGGTAGTGAGAATGAGGTCGGGTTTCACGGTATCCAGCAGAGCATTTAATTGACGACGAACAAGGCGCGCGAAAATACGGTGTGCTAGCAAAGCTCGCCTGGGCGCATCGAAGAATTGGAACTCCGCGGCCCACAACCAGAGCGCGTACCGGCTCACAAGGCGATAGTGCTGCTGGAACAAGCCTGGCTGTGGATCAACGATGGAGATGGCTGGCGCTTTTTCGCCTTTAGTATCTTGCTCGCTTTCTCTGTCATCGCTTTGCATATCCTCTTTAAGCACGTCGTGTAAGGCCTCAGCCAGGCTAATGTGGCCTCCCCCGGTCTTCGAGGTAAGTATCAAAATATTCTTCTGACTGAGCATGAAGTATCCTTGCTGTCTCTGTATAACATGCAAGACCACTATATGATACAATGTGGATAAGTACCACCTTGAATAGCCCCACTGGGTACCGATTACTAGCAAACCAATAGAGGATCATCAATCAGTTCTATGCTACCTTATCAATTTATAGGGAATGGCCATCCACTACTTCTCATCCATGGATGGGGCGTGACGTATAAAGTATGGCATAAACTGGTTCCGCTGCTCGCGCCGCACTTTCAACTGATTCTCGTTGAGCTTCCAGGCGTTGGTGAGGCCTGCGAAGTGGTATCCAGCAAACCCTATTACCCGGCCTGTGCGGAAGATCTGGAAAAGCTTCGTTTGGCCCTTGGCATTGAGCAGTGGGCGATTCTTGCCTACTCGACGGGCACGCGTGTGGCTGAGGCCTATGTGCAGCAGTATCCGCATCGTGTGACACGCGCCGTTTTCCTCTGTCCCATCTACCTGCGTGAGCCTTGGAAAATAGCTCTTAAGATTGAGCAATGGATCGATTCGAAGCGTTCAGCACTGGCAAACTGGATTTTATCTGAATGGCGGCTTTATTGGATGCTGCTATTCGTTGGCTTCAACCTGCATCAGCACGATTACGCTGACGAGTGGATGAGCGAGATTGAACTGCAACCTCTAGAGAACCTCAAGCGCATGGTGCTTGAATTACCAGGCAAAGGCCGCGCTCCATTTACGCTGCCAACCTCACCTCCCGTGCCCACACTCTTCGTTTGGGGCCGTTACGATGTTCTCACCGCTCGTCCGTTCCGTCCGCGCTCAAATGACGTCATTATTTCCGCGAACCACAGTGCCCCCGTGCTTGCCCCACATCTCGTGGCCGCGAGCGTACTGCCATTTTTAAAAGAGGGGGATATGTTGCAAAACAACATTACAAAACGTGGCAAGAAGGACTTACTCATCCAAACGGAGCATAGCGCGTGAACATAGACAACGACACCCACGTATAACGTACAATCCTTCTTTACTCCATGTGAGCCTGGGCCAACAATCTCAGGCGATAACGGCGCTGTTGCCATAACCACCAGGCGACACCCAGCAGAGGTGTAAGCGCGATGAGCCATCCCAGCCAGACTGGAATGGCTCCTGGCCCAGCTACCGTCACAGCGAAACTTGCTTCACCCGTTCCTCGCTGCCCATCGAGCTGGATCATGATCTGCCATGCTCCCCGCACAGGCATTCTCACTGTACCGACCAGCGTATTGCTCTGACCCATGGGGGACAACTGCGAGTGCAGTTCTACCGCGTCAGTACCCAGACCAGGCACCATGAAGATACGCCCTGAGAGCCGTAAACTGCTATCATGAGGGATAACTGTCACCTCCACCGCTTGATCCGTCACCGGAGGATCCTGGTAGAGGTTGACATCAACCACATAGGGACCGGCGGCCAGAGTGACAGTACGGGCAGGCCCACCACTGGCCCGCGCAACTGCCGGGAGGATAGCGAAGACAGCTATGCAAGCGAACATGAGGCTGGCGCCAGCGAGCAGTATCTTGCTCCTGCACATACAAACATCTCCTTCCTGAACCGACCGGCCTATCTCAACGTTTATTCCAACGCCAGATATCGCCGAAGTTCGCTCCCATGAGTGCTCCCCCTACCCCAACCGCAAGAATAACCGGTACAGCGATAAGAGCTGCTTGCAATTTCAGGTCTGGTGGAATAGCAACACCCTTCTGTTCCAGAAAAACACGAGGTAAATCCCACGAACTTAAAAGCAAGCACGGCGCGATCAGCAATTGAGGCAGCGTAATTACTATCCCCAACAACCAGACTCCGCGCGTAGAACCACTTAGCTTATACTGATGCTGTTGTCTCCAAAAAGCCACGCCATCCACTATCAACGCGGAAACGATGAAGATAAGCGGCAGCAAAGCATCGACCACGTTGAAATAGGGTATTGATCCTGGGATACGATACGACATACCTTGCTGAATAACGGCAGTGCGAATGGCCCAGGGAACAAAAAGCTCTTCCAGGACGGTATGGAGCAGGAGGAGTAAGACAGTCAATAGTGCTACACCAGGTCTATGCGTGAGACGTACCGCGCCTATCAAGGCCAGAGCGCCACTAGCCGCTAGCGCAAGAGGATAGGTGGGAATTTGGAGCAAACCAAAAGTAGCTACAGGAAACTGTAAAAAACCTATCAGCGTAAAATTCATCAACCCCGCGAGAATGCAGAGTGCTCCCCATTCGAGCCAACTCAATCCCAGGAAGCGATAGTACGGTAACCCCGCTTCACGCTCGATGGCAGCTTCTGAAGCGAAGACATAAGCCATACCCAGCGTCCCAATTATTCCACCTGTCACACCCATCATGTGAAAGGGAGCCCATAGTGCAACATCAATGCCATACAAATTATGCCAGTAGTTATCGAGCGGAGCTGCTGCCAGTGTCTGAAGAGCCCCAAAGCCCGCAATGATAAACCCCAGAGGCGC
>DMFQ01000308.1:0-3751 GCA_003450555.1 Ktedonobacter sp. | reverse complement strand
ATAAACCCCAGAGGCGCGTGAAATACCTTGAAAATACGTACGGTCGAAGCATCGTCAACGCCGCGTGTACCTTTGTAGTAACGCACCGTATCTGCCAGCACCACAGCTAGCGCGATAAGCCCCGCCCCTGTCACACTCAAGTAGATAAGCGTATGCGGCGGCGTCCAAAACTGATCACGTCCAACGTAGAAGTGCCATTCTCTATCCCATACCGCCCCCAATTCTCCCATGAGAAGGCCCAGCAGCATGAACCAGGCAGCCGTACGACGCAGCCGCCGTTCGCCTCTTTCAGAACGCGCCCGTGTCTTTGTATACAAAGATGCAGACCCAACAGCTTGCGTCTCTGATTGTGCCATAGACCATTTCTCTCCTCAAATCCCGTAACTGTATATTATAGTTTATCATTACCGATAACAGGTCTGAGCGAAGCATTTCTACCTCCCTAATTCGTTGCCGCATCATAATCGACGCACCCAATAATACTTAACGCTTGAACCGTACAAATCAAAATGATAGAATAGACCGCACAGAAGCAAGAAACCATTGAAAACGAATGTAAAAGGAGAGAGCGCTCATGAGCGAGCTTGCGGATCCGCCCCCCCCAACGCTTCAACGTATCCCGAGCGGTATTGCCGGACTGGATCGTATCCTCCATGGCGGCTTCCTCAAAGGTGGAACGTATCTCATCATGGGACCGCCAGGAGCAGGTAAAACCATTCTTGCCAACCAGTTCTGTTTCAACCATATTGCTGCCGGAGGCAGCGCGCTCTATCTCACCCTCCTGGCTGAGACCAGCAGCCGGATGCTGGCCAACATCCAATCCTTTGCCTTTTTTACACTTGCCCCCATCGCCGACACCCTCTCCTATCTCAGTGGTTTCTCTGTGCTGGAGCAAGAAGGGTTGGAAGGACTAACCGCTCTCATGCGCACTGAAATGCGTCGTCATCATGCCACGCTCCTGGTCGTTGATGGCATCACGACCGCTGAGCAATTTGCTTCATCCGCCTCTGCATGGCAAAAATTTCTGCATGACTTGCACGTCTCGGCTGAAAACCTTGGGTTTACCACGATGCTGCTGTCGCCGTTTGAACAGGGTCGCTTCCCTCAGGCTCAACAGACGATGGTTGAGGGGTTGATCGAACTTATGATACGGTCGGTGGACATGCGATCCGTCCGCGAATTGCAGGTACGTAAGTTCCGCGGCAGTAATTTCCTGGAAGGAAAACACCTCTATACCATTACACCTGCCGGGTTCGTAGTCCACCCACGTGCAGAGGCGATCCTTGCCGTCTCTCCAGACGAACTTCCCAGAGCGCTTACTAGCTCCGAGCAACCCATGCGCATGGGGGTTGGGATTGCCTATCTAGACGAGATGCTGCGTCAAGGATTACCCTCTGGCTCGACGACGCTCGTCCTGGGGGCATCGGGAACGGGTAAGACGCTCCTTGGCAGCCACTTCCTCATGGATGGTGTGACCCGGGGGCAGAAAGGGCTTTACTTCGGCTTTTATGAGACCCCTGCGCAGCTCATACGCAAAATGACTCGCTTCGGTCTGGACCCCAGTCGCTTCATAGCAGATGGGCAGCTCGAGTTGATCTGGCAACCACCTGTCCAGGACTTTCTCGATGTCCTTGCCGAGCACATCCTGCAGGCCGTCCAACGTCAGGGAGTACGGCGGCTCTTTCTAGACGGGCTGAGTAGTTTTCAACAGTCGGTGGCCTCGCCTGAGCGGCTCGATCTCTTCCTCACGGCCTTCTTCACAGCGCTGCGTACGCTCGATGTCACAACGATATGCTCGGTGGAATTGCCAGACCTCTTCAGCCCAACGGTCGCGCTCCCCACAGCCATCAGAGGCGCAACAGCACTGGTCGAAAACATCCTCTTGTTGCGTTATGTCGAGTTACACTCTCAACTGTACCGGCTCGTCTCGATCATGAAAATGCGTGAAAGCGGCTACGATCCAGCGATCCGCGAGTTTCGCATTACCGACAGCGGCATTGAGGTGGCTCCTACCTTCGCCAGTGCGGAAGCCATTCTGACGGGTATTGCCCATTCGTCCTCCTCTTCAGTCACATCTGGAGTCTCTCCATCTCCAGTCTTTGAAACAGGCGCCCCGCCTCTGTCAGGACAGCAACCATGAAAACGATACTGGTCGTCGATGATGAACGTTCCATCGTTGAACTACTGACAGCGGTCTTGGAAGATGAGGGCTACCATGTCGTGACGGCACACAATGGAAAAGAGGGACTCGCTCGCCTGCCGATCTCACAACCGGCTATGGTTCTATGTGATGTCATGATGCCAATCCTTGACGGGCGCGAGATGTGCCGGAGGATGCAAGCCAACCCTGAATACCGCTCCATCCCGATCGTATTGATGAGCGCAGCCGCCAGGGCAGGTGGTCTTGCAGACTGCAACTACGCTGCGCTTCTCTCCAAGCCATTTGACCTCGACGATGTGCTCAATACGGTCGCTCGCGTGCTCAGCCGCTCCAAATCGGCATAATCAGGCACCAAGCCCTTCAAAAAATAAGGTCCAAACTGAGCGGAAGCGATAACCCATGCTTACAGCATGTGATTATTGTCCCCATTTCAATAAAACCCCACACCATTTGTAACATTTTACTTGAGTGAATACGAACTGTTGACTTTAGTAACCCTATTTAGTATTATTGGTTTTGATTACACAGGACAGACAGTTTATAATGGAGCATTGTTCTCTTATACCTATGAGGTAAAGTGTGCTACCAGAACAGATAACGCTTCCTGACGGATTCACCATAAGAGACACCTTCGGAGGCCGCTATGCCATACAAGGTCTCCTGGGCAAAGGACAGGCCAGCGTTGTCTACCTGGTTAGAGACCTTCGTGTGAAGCAGCATCTGTTTGCCCTCAAAGAGATAATTAATCCGAACCAGCAAGAGCTTGAGCGCTTCATGTTTGAAGCTGAGGTCCTCAAACGACTTGCTCATCGAGCATTGCCTCGCGTGTACCGTATATTTGCACACAGTAAGCTTAAGCGAGGATATATACTCATGGACTACATCAAGGGGAAAAATTTGGAGACCTTGCGGAGAGAGCAACCAGAACAGCGCTTTTCGTTACCCTTGACCCTTGCCCTCATGCATCCTGTCGTGGACGCACTCATGTATCTGCATCATCAAGAACCGCCAATCGTGCATAGAGATATCAAACCCGAAAATATTATCGTGCCGATAGGGGGTGATGAAGCAGTCCTGGTTGATTTTGGCTCAGCTAAAGAGTACGTGGCAAATGAAGCCACGACCCTCATTCAGCATCGTTCCCCTGGCTATGCTGCACCTGAACAATACGGAAGCGGGACAACTCCTCGTACAGATATCTATGGCCTTGGGGCAACCCTCTACACCTTGTTAACTGGAACCATTCCTCCTAATGCTATTACCCGCGTGACCAGAAGCAAGAGTAAAGGTGCCAACGATCCTCTCAGTCCCGCTAAGCTTTTAGTACCGGCAATTCCTACCACTGTCGACCACGCTCTTCAACGCGCTATGTCCATCAGCAGTGCTGATCGCTTTGAGACGGTCGAGCAATTCTGGCAACTATTGAATGTATATGCTACAGAACAGCAGGTGCAGCTACCCCGTGTAACGTCAGAAGATGCACCCCAACCCTTGCCTAAGCGAGACATTGAACAACCGATATTTTCTAGGATACGGGGAGTGCTTCTCCCTATCCTTCTCATACTACTTGGAATCATAGTACTTGGAACA
>DMFQ01000373.1:1672-8375 GCA_003450555.1 Ktedonobacter sp. | reverse complement strand
TGTTATACGACTGCGGCTCTCATTGCCAAAGACAACTTTATCCTGTTGCAAGATGACAAGAATGCCTTCCCCGCCTATAACCCGGCGCCCATCGTGCGCGATGATACGCTGAAAAAGGCTCCTGGCATTGCTACGGCCCTCAATCCCCTGGCGCCAGACTTGACGACGCAGGTCAGCCAGCAGTTACAGGCTCAGGTGGTAGGAGGCATGAGTGTAACAGAAGTGGCAACCAATTTCTTGAAGAGCAAAGGATTGCTGTAGCTGCTAGCTTGTAGCAGCTACACCTGGCACCCGCAAGAGGTTCCGCTACAACCCGTAGGAGAGTTTCTTGTGGACGCCAGAGTTCTCGCTCTTCATGAGACGTTTTTAGTAATGTAAAGGGAAAACAAAAACTGCTTGCTTTGCAAAGCAAGCAGTTTTTGTTTTCCCTGATTATCTTATGCCTTTGCTGTACTTTCTGCCAGAGCCTTCTCCATCGTGTGCGCATCATGCCCGCGCAAGTGCTCGCGAATAGCGAGAGCCGCCGCCGCACCCTCGCCCGCAGCGCTTACCAACTGCTTTGTGCTACCAGCACGCACATCGCCCGCGGCAAATATACCCTCCGTGCTCGTCTGGAAGTCGATGCCAGTCATAATGAACCCCTGTGCATCTACTTTCGCAATGTCTTTGAATGGTTCGCTGTTCGGTGAGAGACCTACGAAAACAAAGACGCCAGCGAGGTGCAGCTCTTCCGTCTCACCCGTCTTCCTATCCTTGACCACCACAGTATCCAAATGGTTATTTTTCCCCTTGAACTCCTCTACGGCAGTATTGAAACGCACCTCTATTTCGGGCGAGTCCTTGGCTTTATCTACAGCAACTTTGCTGGCGGACAGTGCGGAACCGCGTGCCAGGATCGTCACCTTTGGGCTGAAGCGCGTCAGGAAGGCCGCCTCTTCAACGGCGCTATTGCCACCACCGATAACCGCCACCTCGCGCCCCTTATAGAATGGTCCATCGCAGGTGGCGCAGAAATGCACGCCCGCACCAATAAAATCGTCTTCGCCCGGCACACCCAGTCGCTTATAAGTCGAGCCGGTGGCAAGTAAAACCGCGTTGCCGCGATAGCTATGCCCAGAGTCGGTCTCGACAAAGTGCGCATCCACGTCATTGCCGACGCGCACTACGTTCTGCGCGGAGAGCAGTTCTACGCCGAAGCGTTTGGCCTGCTCGATAATACGTTCGGCAAACTCGGCTCCGGTCACCCCTTCGGGAAAACCTGGATAATTGTCCAGGCGTTCGGTAATACCAGCCTGGCCACCCAACCCGCTGCGCTCGATCACCAGCACGTCAAAGCCATCCCTGGCGGCATAGATAGCAGTGGTAAGCGCGGTTGGACCACCACCGACAATGATGAGATCATAAAACTCGCATTTTGCCTTTGTCTCCAGGCCGAGTTTACTTGCCAGCTCCGCATTTGATGGTTCAATCAGTAGCGAACCATCCTCGAAGACAATGGTAGGAATAGATAGGCCGCCGTTCTGTACCTTCTGCAAATAGGCTTGCCCATCCATATCTTCTTCGATGTTGATATATTCGTAGTGGATGCGCTGCTCTCCCAGGAACTTCTTGCTGCGCTTACAATCACTGCACCAGTTCGTGCCGTAAAGTTTGATGTTGTTTTGAGCCACGTATTTCCCTCTCATTCTTCAGGTAATATTTTTTATAAAGTATAGTACATTCATAGGGAGAAATGTTACAATTCCAGGCTTTACTATTACTTATCCCACCTCTACCATCACCTCGTGATACCCGGTTGCCCCGTTGGGTACCGTTCCCTGTTTGTGACTGGTCTGCACCTCCCCAGCGCCGTCAGTGGCACGGGCCGCGATAGTATAGTGTCCAGGCGTGGTAGGCATCCATTGCCATGACCAGAATACCCACGCGTCCTGGGAGAGCGGCGGCTCGAGTTTTGCTAGCTGCCAGTTCAGGCCACCATCGACACTGACCTCTACTTTTTGAATGCCACGATTGCCGGCAAAGGCAAAGCCACCAATTTCGACCGGCTTAGCGAGCGCGAGTTTGCCGCGCGGGCGATCGATGCGGTTCATCGTGTGCAATGGACCATTGTACCAGCCCTGATCCGAGTAGAGACCACCGACGAAGTGATCGGTCAGTTCCACGCGCGTTAGCCACTTCGGATTCTCTTCGCCAAATCTCCCTGGGATCAGCACTCGCACGGGGAAGCCGTGCCGCTGCGGCAGTTCAGCACCATTCATGCGCCACGCCAGCAGGGCATCAGCCGCCAGAATCTCAGCTAACGGCAGGCTTACGCTGTAGCCATCGACGCTATAGAATGCCACGTATGTTGCGCTTGCCTGCGCTCCACCATGTCTTGCCAACAGTGTACGCAGCGTAACTCCCTGCCAGATCGCCGTACTGATCAGTCTACCACCAGCATTCGAGCCGTTCGCAATACACTCCAGCGTGATCGCCCGCGATGTCGAGGGCAGGTTTTGCAGATCCTCGTAGGTATATGATCCCGCACTGCCCACCATACCTGTGACTTCCAGGCGCCACACATTCGCTATGACGTTCGGGTCGACAGGATTCTGCGTCACTACGTAATGCTCGCTATTCGGTGTGATTGGCGCAGTGAAGCCGTTATGAGCGTTGGTTACCGAGCCATCATACGTCGTAAAGCGGTCCAGGTAGCCCCGTATCAATCCCAAGGTACCACCAGTTGCTCCCACCGTTAAGGCAGCAACACCCGCGCGCGAAAGTAATTGCCTGCGACCTTGAGCCACCAGAGAAGCACCAGGCCGCAATTGTTGCGGCAGTAAAGCACGAAAGCAGAGGCAAAGGGTCAGGCCGTACAGGCTAAAATCCGCCAATAAAGCCAGCGCGGTCAAAATCGTGGCCCAGCCGATCGGCAATCCCAGAAAATTCTGCCGGATCTCATCCCAGAACAGCAGAATACCGGCCACTGTCATGGCTAGAGCCAGCAGAGAGGCCACAAGCAGCTCGCGTCGAGACGGCCGGTAGCCAGCGACAGGCCATTGCACCCGCGCAAGCACGGCATAGAGCAAACCCAGCAGCGTGCCCAGACCTATCATTGCCAGCAACGTGAACGCCAGCGGTGTGCTCTTCGCGTTAGGCCCAAAGGTGATCAGGAGGCGAAGAAAAGTATCCACTGAAATATGCTTGAGCACAAAGTCGCCAAAGAGTTCTACCGGGGTGGGTATGCCTGCTGCCAGGCGCAGCACTCCCATCAAAACGACGGTCATCAAGCTTGCCGCAAGGCCCGCTCCCAGAGCGTAGAGGCTCGTGGTGAGCACATTCCTTAAACTGAAACGCTTAGAGGGGGGCAGCGCTGATTGTTGCATCTTTTCATCAGTGTGTTGTAGCGTCATTTAGCTTTTCCTTCCATCGTCAGCCTATGCGGTTATACAGGTGTTTTAGCCATCCTCGCAGACCAATAAGGAGAGCTACGCCCAGCCCTGCCATCACTACATCGTAGACAGACCAGTAGTAGACATTCCAGTCCCTGGCTCCATTGAAAAAGTAGCCGAATACTGAAGCTGTGGTAAAGTACCAGACAATCAAAATCGCCAATCCCCTTCCACTCATGCCCTCACGCGTCCAAAGTGGGCCAATCAGTATGGCTATCCATGGCAACAGCGCCGGGGTATACCAGGGGAAAACATGAGAAGAGATCGCAAAAATAGTACCAAGCAATAGGAGAGTTGTCGCCTCCATGCTGACCTTAAAGATGCGCAGCGCCAGCACGACAAGAGACATAGCACAGATTACCACCACATCGACGACATGCTGCTGCATCACAGTAGTAGTCAACGAAAAGCCGTGAGCCTGACTGATCCAGTATGTGATCAGTTGGACAACACCGGCATTTCCTCCCTGTTCGCTCGAATATCCAGAGAAATAGCCTAAAACCTGCCCGTGTCCCAGGATCATGAAGGGAATATAGCCCACAATAATGGTGGCGAGGCAGGTGGCCAGCAGCGCCCAGTCGCGGCGCCTCATAATGACAATCAGCAAGAAAATAGGATAGATTTTCGTGAGCGTTGCCATACCAATCAAAAAGCCTGTTACTGTTCGTGAACCACGCCAGGAATAGGTGGCAAACAACACAGCAAGCACAGTAAACGTCACTGTAATAGCATCGACCGTGACCCTGAATGGCAAATTCGACGATGGGCAGTGGGGACCAGGCGTAGATAATGATGCGCCGCGGATCCAATCCTCTTTGGAGCAGGAGCAGTGCCAGCGCGCCACAGGTCACCATATCAAGAACGATGAATATTCCTTTGAGGAAAAACAAGTTGCTGGGGGCGAGCAGGTAACTCAGAAGATACACAGCCTGCGCTCCAGGAGGGTAAATCGTTGGCACATCGCGATAACGGCTATTTTCATAGATGAAATCGTACAGCGACTGGAAAGCTTTATCCGAGGGAGCATAGACATAGGGACTGTAGCCATGTAAGGTTATCCGCGCATCCCACAGGTAACGCCAGGAGTCGTGCGATAAATTTGGCGGCAAGGGCAACACCATGGCGCGAAAGAGCAGGGCACCGACGAGGATAATGCCGAGTTCTATCCAACGCCAACGCCCGGTTGCCGGTTTCGTCAGCAGGACAAACGCGCACGCCGCGAAATAAGGCACAAAGCAGAGCATCCAGATTTGTAAAAACGGCAGAATCAAAGGAGTGACTAGCGGTGGAGCTACTTTGATAAGTACAATATAAAGGGCAAGCGCAAGCAACAACAATAGCAGCAGCACCAGGGAGCGCCACCAAGGCCGTTTCACTAGAAACAGGGGTTCTGTCCCCAACGGTCGACGAACTGCTTGTTTGACAGCGAGTGCGGGCATATCTCTCATTCTTGCCCTTCCAACGGAACGTAATCTCATGACCTTTACACGAAAGCACTGTGCGT
The DNA here is from genome assembly GCA_003450555.1 of Ktedonobacter sp. Taxonomy (GTDB): domain Bacteria; phylum Chloroflexota; class Ktedonobacteria; order Ktedonobacterales; family Ktedonobacteraceae; genus UBA11361. Next base: position 3,440 of record DMFQ01000373.1, on the reverse strand, counting down.
TCTTTGCAATCTGTCGTGACATGTAAAAATAAAACCTTCCTCACGTGTTCACTGATATACATATTTACATAGTATTCACGAACAAGAGAGCAAGGGAGTAATCAGGCTTATGGGCATTTCATCCTCAGCTCAAAACGAGGGGAGATTAGCTGCTTCCTCTACAATGGACGAGCGGGAAGCCAGCTTTACTTCCATCGTTTTGAGCGAACGCAGTATCATCGGACTTGCACTTTTGCGCATCTTTGTCGGCTATCTCTGGTTCCAACAACTATTCTGGAAACTTCCCCCGAGCTTCGCCGGACTTTACCCATACATCGTCCGCGAAACGAAATATACGTTCGTTCCCGGCTACAGTTACGTCTTACAGCATACGTTCCTACTGGGTTGTACTTCCACTCACTCTGCGGCGGGCTGTACACTTTTCGTTCCCCTGGCTGCCGGTGTCTGGATGGCCGAGCTTGTCGTCAGTGTCAGCCTCCTCTTCGGGCTTTTCACTCGTCTCGGCGCAATCCTCTCCATCATTTTAGCCCTCCAGCTCTATGCAGGTCTCTCCACCTCTCCCGGTGAATGGTACTGGACGTATGGCATGCTGGTGCTATTAGGTTTTGCCCTTATTACGGTTCCGGCAGGTCGTCGATTGGGTGTGGATCAGTGGCTTTCTCCCCGTCTACAGGCCGCGGCAGACAGCAGTCGCATTGCCCGCTGGCTCAGCTGGCTCGTCTAATAGATCTTGAACATAGCAGGAGAACTTTATATGAACACTCTACTCAGGGGATTGTACTCAGGGTTTGCCGCTGGCACGCTCGTGGCACTCCTCTTTTTTGTGGATTATGGGCCGGGTAATGGACTGCACGGAGTGGCACGTTGGTTCGCCCTCGACAATCACGACACTGGCAAATGGATTGGTTTCCTACTGCTCATTGTCCTGGGAGGACTGTTCGGCCTGTTGTTCGGAGTCTTACAAGGCCAGAGAAAGCTTACCATCAGCCGGGCTATACTTACTGGACTGGCCTTAGGGGTAGCCTTGTGGTTCATTTTCGCTTTCGTAGTGGCTACCTTCATTGGCCACATACCTCTCGCCTCGTTCAATCTAAGCTCCTTTCTCTATCCATTTGTACTCAGCCTATTTTTGGGTTTCCTCATTGGGACTGTCTATTACCAGAGCACCCTCTATTCTTCACTTGCCACATAGCACTTACAAAACATATAATAGCTATCGTTTGGTAAGCAGCCAGGGTTCCAGGTTGCTTCAATACCATATGGTTAAAATATAAGGAGTTTGTTAACATATGCGGTTAGGATTGCAAGTCCCTAGTTTCACCTGGCCCAACGGGCAGAGCCAACTTGGGCAAACCTTTGGTGAGATCGCCGAGCGCGCCGACAAAGCTGGCCTCTACAGCTTGTGGGTCATGGATCATTTCTTCCAGATAAGAAATGTCGGTCCGCCAGAAAACGAGATGCTTGAAGGATGGAGCGCACTGGCCTTCGCCGCCGGTAAAACCAGCCGGATCAAATTGGGCACGATGGTTACCGGTGTTACCTATCGCTATCCAGGTATCCTGGCGAAGACGGCCACTACGCTGGATGTTCTTTCTGGTGGACGCGCCTACTTAGGCATTGGAGCAGCCTGGAACGAGGATGAGCACAAGGGTTTAGGCGTCCCCTTCCCATCCCTATCAGAACGCTTCGAGCGCCTGGAGGAGACGCTTCAAATAGCCCTGCAAATGTGGGCCGGAGACGAAAAAGCCTATAACGGCAAGCACTATCA
>DMFQ01000373.1:0-1353 GCA_003450555.1 Ktedonobacter sp. | reverse complement strand
ATCGGTATCGACCAGGGAATTTTCAGCCTGCAAAACGTGACCGACCCAGAGGTATTCGATATCCTGGCAACCGATGTCATCCCACAGGTGGACAGAATCGTCGTTGCCGGTCGCTAAGCTGAGTCTACTCTATTGAATTGCCTGGCCGTAGTGAAGCTGCGGCCAGGCAATTCAACAATAAACAAGCGTGACTAGCTCGCAGATCGGCATGTGTAAGCAGAGGCATACAGTTATGGCCAATCGGACAACTTTAACTGAGGGCGAAACCGCATTTGTGAGCGCACAACGCGTTGCTCGACTCGCAACGTCTGATAAAGAAGGCAACCCACACGTCATCCCCGTCTGCTACGCCTTTGATGGACAGCGCTTCTACACTCCTCTCGACGAGAAACCCAAGCGCGTCGCTGAGAGCAAGCTGCGCCGCGTACGCAACATTGAGACGCGTCCCGAGGTCGCGCTGGTAATCGACTATTACGACGATGACTGGTCGCGACTGGGGTATGTCCTCGTGCAAGGACAGGCGGAGCTGCTTCAACCCACAAGCCCATCACATGCGCAGGCATTAATCTTGTTGCGAGAGCGCTACTCTCAGTACAGGTCAATGGCCCTGGAAAAGTATGCCGTCATCGCTATTACTCCAGCGCGCGTGGTCTCCTGGGGACCCGCTCTAATGAGCTAAACCGATATCCTTTCTTCAGACCCAGGCTTTCCCTTCCCCCTTCTCCTGACCTATTCAATTGACGAGGCAAGTGAGATACGATACAGTAACGCTGAATTGAACAGGTGACATCATATGATAAAACATAAGGAAATACCATGAACAATCATAGTGAACATACGAAATACCTGGCAGGGTAATCTCGTCCGGCTGCGAGCCTTTGAAGCATCGGATTGGGAAATCCATTACCATTGGGATCAGGACAGCGAAATGGAGCGACAACTTTACAACATCACCTTTCCCCGTTCACAGGAAGCAACCAGGCGTTGGGCGGAAAAAGAGGCAGCGAAGGAACCACAGGATGACAACTTCTTTTTCGAGATAGAAAACCTCTCCGGTGAACAGGTGGGTGTCATCAGCACCCATAATTGCAGCACCCGCCACGGAACTTTTTCGTATGGCGTGGCTATAAGAAGTGAACATCAGCGCAAGGGTTATGCTTCAGAGGCTATTATCTTAATGTTACGCTACTACTTCCAGGAACTGCGCTATCAGAAGGTGACTACACCCGTCTTTAGCTTCAACGAAGCCTCGCTGCGTCTGCATGAACAGCTCGGCTTCAAACAGGAAGGTAGGTTGAGGCGCAAAATTTTTACGAGAGGGCAGTATTTTGATGAGATTGTTTTTGGGATGAC
>DMFQ01000297.1:3687-4383 GCA_003450555.1 Ktedonobacter sp. | reverse complement strand
TCTCAGAACCTCAGGCAATTGCTCCAGGGGGTCAATAGCGACTACCAGAAACTGTGTCCTGGTATGGCTTTTTCTTTGAGTGGGAGTAGTAGCCGTTACGCGTTGAACTCGCTACAACAGAACCACATTGACGTGGCTACCTCAGACCTGTCTGCTCGTCCCACACGAACCCTGACTGATCACCCTATAGCGGCTATGCTCTATGCGATTATCCTCAGTCCAGATGTGCGAATTAGCGGGTTGAGTAGCGCTTCTATACAGAATATCTACGAGGGACGCCTCACCAACTGGTCTGAAATAGGTGGCCCAGATGAGCGTATCACTGTTATGCAGCGCCCTGGCAATGATACGGTGACAGCAATTTTCCGCGCCTTTGTGCTCAATGGAGAATCTGAGCATGTCAAAGGCATCAAGCTGAAGCAGGGTTGGGCACAGGCGGTTGCCCAGACTCAAGGAGCTATCAGTTATGTGACTCTGGCGGAAGCGCAGTCCGCGAGGGTTGATATAGTAGGCATTGATGGGGTACTACCCGCCATACAGACACTTTTAGAGGGTACCTATCCATTCTGGAGCATTGAGCATCTCTATACGCAAGGTGATGGATCGGCTCAATTCCAGGCCTACTTGCCATTTCTCGCCAGCAAGCAGGAGACAACTATTTTTGCCCAGAATGGAGCTGTTCCGGTGAAAATGCTG
>DMFQ01000297.1:1938-3475 GCA_003450555.1 Ktedonobacter sp. | reverse complement strand
ACGCATTAGATTTCTGCGCCTGTCCCATAGTATTGGAAATCCTCGCGGAAACCTCCCTGTCCTTGACCAACGGATTTGTAATCCTTGACGAGTTCAATTGACTTCAAGTACTTCACCATCTTATAGCCAAGCTCCGTTTCCACTCTGAGGCGCAGGGGAGCTCCATGCTCAAGCGGAAGTGACATGTTAGCTACGTGAGGGCTTAAGAGAGAAGCAGATGAGGCTTGCCTTCACTCTGCAAATGGCTTAGAAGAGGTGTTGCTACAAGAATTCATAGATTCAAGTGTTTCAAGTGTTTCAAGTGTTGCAGCTACGTTTAAGTTGAGAAGACTCTTTGGTTCAAGAGTAACAGGTGTATCAGGTGTGTCAGCTCAGATTGAGTTGAGGTCGCTCACTATGTCAAGTGTTTCAAGTGTTTCGGGAGAGGTGGGAAATATTCCACGGGGAGATTCTCTGCCTTCTCAATAATTCACAGACCCTGTGGGGAGATTGAGGGTCTATTCTTTTTGTTGGGTGCGGCGCGCCTGCAGTTCGCGGTATTCTGCCATGACTTTGGCGTGTTCAGGTGAATGGAGACAGTCATTCTGCGCAGTGAGAAGTGCGGCCATATGTGCAGCGGTATCTTGCTCGAAGGCGGCGTCAATCTGTTCTTTTGTGTGCAATAGGGCGGTAAATGGAATGTCCAGCAATTCGTGGGCGATGGCATGTGCACGTTCAGCGAGTTTAGCGGGATCGACCACTTCATTAATGATGCCGAGGGTATGTCCTTCTGCAGGTGTGAAGCGATGGCCAAGTAGACAGAGTTGCTTGGCTGGGCCAGCTCCGATGAGCCTGGCGAGGCGCATGGGGCCTAATGCGGCAATCACCCCTTCTCTGACGGCGGGGATACTGAGTACGGCGTCGGTAGCGGCGATGCGGAGATCACAGGCGAGGGCGACCTGCAAGCCGCCACCAAGGCAGTAGCCCTGTATGGCCGCGATGGTGATGGCTTTGAGGTTGGTCAGCGCAATGACGCCTCGTTCCCAGGTCTCAAACCAGTCGATAGAAAGATTTCCTTTAGCTAACTCTTTGGTGTCCAGGCCGCTGCAGAAGGCGCGGCCTGCGCCGCTTACTATGACTACGTGAGTTTCGGCACTTTGTGCCAGGTAGTCAGTGGCGACGACGAGATCTTGTACCCACTGCCAATTAGCGGCATTGAGGGCTTCTGGTCGATTGAAACGCAGGTGGGCCAGGTGGCCATCCAGTTCACAAAGCATAGTCTCGAGTTCTAACGTTGGCATAAAGTTATCCTCCCGCATTCTCGAAAAGAAGTACGCTTACTGGTTTTTCAGGTCGATGACCCTGGAGTTTCTCGCCTGCAACGCAGGGGGACCGTACCTGGCACCATTTGATTAACTTTTATCATTGTAGGAGACTGAACTATGGTCGTCAAGAGGAAAGAGGAAATGGTTCTCCCTCCTTGAGGGTGATTCGTAGGGGCGCCATTGATTGCGCCCAATAGGCGTCACGTTCAGGAGCGAAGCTCCACCGTAGGGAC
>DMFQ01000297.1:0-1891 GCA_003450555.1 Ktedonobacter sp. | reverse complement strand
CCCCACCCCGTGGGACGCGATCCATCGGGTCCCTACGCCCTTCTTATTGCGCCCCTACGAATTTGTATTTTCTTTCACCATAAAGGACGGAGAACCGATGAACTTCGCTCTATGAAAGGGTATTGCTTAAGGAGGGCGTATCTTCTACTTCTCGGGAATCTTCACTGGTGTCATCAGTGGATGATTGCTGGGTTGATTTGTATGAATATTTGTCGGCGCGACCACCGGGGAAGAGGAACATGAGCGATACGCCAATGATGGCGAAAGCGAACATCAAGGCGTAGACCCAGAACAGGCTCTGTGAGAAGGCAAGCTGTAGTTGATGTAAGAAAGCAAGTGGTAAAGAGGCTCGCAGATCAGGGGTTAGGAGTACATTGGCTTGCGAAACGTGCCTGGGCAAGCTGGCAGTGGCTGCCGGGAAGCTGGCAAAAATGGCCGGGAAGCGAGAGGCCATCTGCGCATTGAGGATGGTGCCCATTAGCGCGACACCGATGGTGCCGCCGATGGTGCGAACGAATTGAGTTGAGGCGGTTGCTACGCCGCGCTGTTTCCAGGGGACGGCGTTCTGCACCGAAAGGATAAAGGCAGTGCTGGCTAAGCCAAGCCCGGTGCCGATGATGAACATGGCTGCCACGATAAAGGGAAGCGCAGTACCTACGGTGAAGAGCGTGATCATGCCTGTACCGATGGAGGCAAAAGCCATACCGAGTACAGAGGTGAAGCGGTAGCCATAGCGGATAACAATTCTCCCGCTAATCGTGGCGGCGATTGGCCATGCAAGCAGCAGTGGTCCAAGTGTAATACCGGCACTGGTAGCAGTACCTCCTTCGACGCCCTGTACAAAGAGCGGCACATAGGAGGTGATGCCAAACATGACGATGCCAAGAATGACGCCACCTATACTTGAGATGGCGATGATGCGGTTAGTGAAAAGTGTCAGTGGCAGGATTGGGTCGGGCGCGCGCTGCTCCTGGAACAAGAAAGACGCTGCGAGTAAGATAGAGAGGGCAAAGAGTCCAAGGCTTGGCAGGGATAGCCATGACCATGTCGTGCCACCCTGGAGCAAGAAGAACAGCAGTGCAACGACACTGCCTGTCAGGGTCAATGTACCCAGGTAGTCCAGCTTTTGCTTCTTGCGCTCGACATTTTCTTTTAAGGCAAGGGTCAGTAAAATACAGGAGAGGATGCCGAAAGGGACATTGATGAAGAAGACCCAGCGCCAGGAGAAATGGTCAACGATGATACCTCCCAGAGCTGGCCCAACTACGCTTGAGATGCCCCATACACCACTAAATAAACCCTGGACTCTGGCACGCTCGTTGAGTTCAAAAATATCACCAATGATAGTGAGCACGATTGGCAATACAGCGCCTGCCCCAAGGCCCTGAATGGCACGGAAAATAATCAGTTGTTCCATGCTCTGGGCGGCACCACACAGGATAGAACCAAGCAAGAAGAGCGTCGAGCCGAAGAGGAAGACGGGCTTGCGCCCGTAGAGGTCTGCCAGCTTGCCATAAATTGGTACCGTTGTGGTAGAGGTGAGCAGGTAGATGGAAAACACCCAGGAATAGAGGGCGAGTCCGCCCAGCTTGCCAACGATGCTGGGGAGCGCGGTGCCGACAATGGTTGTGTCGAGGGCAGCCAGAGACATGCCTAACATCAAAGCGATAATTACAGTAATTTTTGCCCGTCTGGTCATGCCTTTAGTCCTTCCGAAGCATTATGTTGTTTATAAAATAGTAGTGGTTTTTAGTAGAGAAAATGGTTACAAGAGGGGAATCTCCCCTCTTGCTATAGTACGTAAAACAATCGGGTATGGTCAGTCTATTCCAAGGATGTGGGAGAAGTTGCTTGGAAATGCTTTCTATTTTGGAGGAAATAGCGCTGAAAA
>DMFQ01000044.1:17087-19006 GCA_003450555.1 Ktedonobacter sp. | reverse complement strand
GCCGAACTTGGCTTGCTGGGCATGCATATCGATGGCTACGGTTGCGCCGGTTTGAGTTCTGTCTGTTATGGTCTGGCCTGTCAGGAGCTGGAGGCGGGGGATAGCGGCATACGTTCGTTTGTCTCGGTGCAAGGCTCGCTCGCCATGTTCCCCATCTTTGCTTTCGGCTCAGAGGAACAGAAACAACACTGGCTCCCACGCATGGCGCGCGGCGAAGTGATAGGCTGCTTTGGCCTGACGGAGCCTGATTCCGGTAGCGATCCTGGCGCTATGCGTACGACGGCTCGTCGCGACGGGAATAGCTACATTTTAAATGGGACGAAGATGTGGATTACCAACGGCGGCATCGCAGGGGTGGCCATTGTCTGGGCAATAGCTGAAGACGGCGTTAGAGGTTTTATAGTCGAGCGCGGTATGCCTGGTTTTACTACCAGCGACATTCATCATAAGCTCTCTTTGCGTGCTTCTATCACCTCTGAACTGCATTTTGAGGATTGTCGCGTTCCTGCTGAGAACATGCTGCCGAATGTACGTGGCTTACGCGGGCCGCTCTCCTGCCTCAACGAAGCGCGTTACGGTATTGCATGGGGTGCGAATGGCGCCGCGAGAGCCTGTTACGAGGTGGCTCTCGACTACGCGAAGACGCGCGTTCAGTTCAAACGCCCTATTGCCAGCTTCCAACTGGTGCAGCAAAAACTCGCCATCATGGCAACTGAACTGGTGAAGGCGCAACTGCTCGCCTTGCAACTGGGACGCTTGAAAGATGAAGGTCTGTTGCATCCCGTGCAGATCTCGCTCGCCAAGCGCAACAATGTTCGCGAAGCACTTAAAACTGCGCGCGAGGCGCGCTCAGTCCTTGGAGCAAATGGTATCACCCTGGAGTATCCCATCAGTCGCCACTCCAATAACCTCGAGTCGGTCTATACCTACGAGGGTACCGACGATATCCACACATTGATTATTGGCCAGGCTATTACGGGAGAGAATGCCTTCTCCTAATAGCGCATGAGAGAAGAGAAGAAGTACGTGACAGCAACTACACAGTATGATGCGATAGTGATCGGTGCAGGTCAGGCGGGAGGGCCGCTATCTACTGCATTGGCGCAAGCCGGGCGGAAGACCGCCATTATCGAGCGCGTCCATGTAGGGGGCACCTGTATCAATGAGGGCTGCACTCCCACCAAGACGATGGTTGCCAGTGCGCGCGTGGCGTATTTAGCGCGCCGCGCTGCTGACTATGGTGTGCAGACGGGACCTGTTACAGTGGATATGACGGTGGTGCGCAAGCGTAAGCGTGACATTGTTGACAGTTTCCGCAACGGTAGTCAGAAACGTATCGAAGGCACTGAGGGCGTAGATCTGCTGATGGGAGAGGCGAGTTTCACCGGACCGAGGGCACTTGAAGTTCACTTGAGCAATGGCGAGACGCGGCAAGTAAGCGCCACTACGATCTTTATCAACGCGGGCGCTCGTCCATCAAAGCCAGCCATCAATGGATTGGATGCTGTTCCTACGCTCGACTCGACCTCGATCATGGAACTGGATAGCGTCCCAACGCACCTGCTGGTCTTAGGTGGTGGTTATGTCGGGCTAGAGTTTGGGCAGATGTTTCGGCGCTTCGGCAGCGCGGTAACGATTATTCAACGCGGAGGGCACCTGCTGGCTCGCGAGGATGATGACGTGGCGGAAGAGGTTGCGAAGATCATGCGGGAGGACGGTATAGAAGTATTGCTGGAAACAACAGCTTTACATGCTGAACGGTCAGGTGATGGCACTATCCAGTTGACCGTAAAAACGCCGTCAGGAGAGCGTACGCTCAGTGGGTCGCATCTGCTGTCGGCGGCGGGTCGCACGCCGAATTCTGATTGGCTCAACCTGGCAGCGACGGGCATTCAGACGGACAAACATGGCTTTATTCC
>DMFQ01000044.1:16453-17001 GCA_003450555.1 Ktedonobacter sp. | reverse complement strand
GATTTTCGCATCATTCGTACCAATCTACTTGAAAAGGGAAATGCGACTATCCATGATCGGCTCGTTCCCTATACGGTTTTCATCGATCCGCAGCTTGGTCGTATTGGCTTGAGTGAGTCGGAGGCACTGGCACAGGGGCGTCATATACGGGTTGCCAAAATGCCTATGAATTATGTCGCCAGGGCGCTGGAGGTGGACGAGACACGCGGTTTTATGAAGGCTGTCGTGGATGTGGATACATCCCAGATTCTTGGTTGTGCTATCCTGGGTCTCGAGGGTGGTGAGATTATGTCTGCTCTGGAGATTGCGATGATGGGGAAGGTGCCGTATACCGTTTTGCGCGATGGTGTTTTTGCGCACCCGACGTTGATGGAGTCGCTGAATAATTTGTTTTCGTCTTTCGAATAGTGGATGTAGGGGCGCGATTTTATCGGGTCCCTACGCCCTTCCATTCATTTCATTGGCGCCGGGGTGACGGCGGGCGGGCGCACATGAAGTGCGCCCCTACATTAATTACAGGGTGGCTGGCCGGGGCCTAAGTCATTATT
>DMFQ01000044.1:8945-16319 GCA_003450555.1 Ktedonobacter sp. | reverse complement strand
CCGGGGCCTAAGTCATTATTATTGCCGTAACTGCTTATTTTCCAGTCACCGTAGTTGTCTTGCTGTACTGTCATATGTAATGTGTAGGGCTTCGCTAGCTTACTACGCGTAATGGTAAAGTTATAACTATAGCTTTTTGGGTTATTCTGAACCGCGCTGTCTTGTACTTCGCTATAATTTGTCACCTTACCATAACAACGGTCGGTTGTCAGCGCTTGTTGCTTGAAATCGTCTGAAGTTGCCTGGATAGTGATCGTTGCATCAAGATCATTGTATGCCTGCTCATAATTTTGACTGGAAAGGGCTGTAAGAAAATCAGAGGCTGTGACTGCTGCCCCCGCGGTGGCGTTGGTAGCTGCGAAAAAATTAACTGCCGCATAGCCTATCCCGCAAGCTAATGCGCCTGCCACCACAAAAATAAAACTCCAGAAGAGCAACCGCCGCGGGAAACTTGTTTTACGAGGAGCTTCACGTTGTGGGCGGGCTACACGCTGTTTGACGGGAGGCTGATCAACGCGGGCCATATGAGGGGGACGACGGGGAATGGCCCGGTGTCTTCCAGTGCCATTCAAATCGTCAGGATACTGGTTGGAAGAACGGTTCCCAGGTTCTTGGCGTCCCTGCATAGAGAGTCCTCCTTGTGTTGAGATGGCTAGTGTACTGCTGACACTCGTGGCGTGAAAGCTAAACCATTATATTCCTATACATCCAACATAACAATACCGACCAGGTTAGCGTGAGCCCGAGCTAACTGTTCCTGAGCTTGCTTCGCGTGAGCGCGAGTTGTACGACCTTTTGCAATAATTAAAATGGTCTGCTCTACCAGGGTTCCGATCAATGAGGCATCAGGGCCTGTCAGTACAGGTGAACAATTAAAAATAACCAGACCTGGCACGGTTTCCGTCTCTGAAAGGAGGAGGCAAATAGATTGTATTGCCTCCTGTAGTTTCGTGGAGAGGAGTAATGTCGCTCCCTCAACTGCCATTCCTGCACTGAGCAAGCGTAGACCCGGGATAAACGTATCTCTCAAGAGCTGTTGCACCCGCTGCGTAGTAACCGACTTCTCCGCCAGCAGATCACCTAAACCGGCTCCCTTTTCCAGGCCAAAGCGCTGTTCCAGACTCGGTGTCCTCAGGTCTGCATCGACTAGAATGGTTGGCGTGCCACTTTTCGCGGCCGCAATCGCCACATTTGCTGCTACTGTTGCCTGCCCAAGATAGAGAGCAGGTGAGGAAAGTAGCAGTGTATGTATGTGCTGTTCCTTCTTCCAATTGAAACGGTAGTTTGCAAAGAATGTATAATAGGCCGCGCTATACGCCGAACCTGTGTCATAATCTGTGAGCAGAGCGACCTGCTCTTGTGAGCGAATACTCACGGAAATTGCTCCTCTAACTAATCGAATGAAACTACGTCCTGGCTGCTGATCGAGAAACTTTCCGACCTACGGTCGGGGCGCGTGGTACCTCTCCATATACGGGGAGCTGAAGCAGTTGCCGCACATCATCTTTATCGCGAATGCGATCATCAAGATAATCGACGAGAAAAGCCAGGGCGATTCCCACAATAAGTGCTACCAGAAGCAGGATTACCAATAACGTTTGTTTGCTTACCGATGAACCAGGTACCCTGGCCGGGTCTGTCGCGTTACTGATTACTCTGGCAGAGACGGCAGATTGGCTATTATCAGCCGTTGTTGTACACGAGGCCGACTTTGGAACGACATATCCTATATAGGTACAGATATTCGTTGTACTTACTTCACCAACGGCAGTAGTAATTGCCCAAGCTCCCGCCTCTGAAGTCCAGGTGGCGCTGACTGTCACCAGGCTTTGGGCACGAATGGAACTTAAAGCCCCAGCGATGGCGCCAGTATTCTGCCAATCTCCAAGATCGGGATTGGGACCGTAGCGTTGCTCAATTTGGGTCATATCTGATGCTATCTGATGTGAAACCTCTGTATCAAATTCTTTTGACGAAAGGATTGGGCTTGATACCAGTGCATCGGCAAGCGCCTCTGAGGCGACGATGTTGTCAGTGGCTCCGTTGGGAGATGCTTGTAAACCGATCTGTATCGTCACATCTGAACGATATGCCGTCAACGCGCCTGGCGTTTTCCGAAGGTGATAATATTGATAGCCAACGTAAAGGGCCATTACTCCTACTATCAGGATCACCAACCAGATGTGCCGCCAGATACTCTTCCAATACGCCCGTAGTTCCACGTATGTAGCCTTTCTTGTCGTGTATTCTATGCGCAGTGAAGCTGTGGAACACTGCTGAACTTTTGCATTCGGTAGATCTTAAAAGAACAAGATTACTTTGTTCTACTGTATTATACGAGATCGCTTGAGGGTGTACGCAACTCCTTTGGTTTTTCCTCATCCAATTTGGCTTCAATGAACTGGAGTATGCGCCGATGGAAGCGAGGCGTATCAAATTCAAGGGCATGGTTGCGAATGACCTGAGGATCGTATTTGTGTTCGTCAAATGATGCCAGCGCTACCGTCAAACTCTCGACCGTCTGCTTTTGAAAAAAAACGCCTGTGATACCATCAACTACCGATGCGAGTGCTCCGCCAGCGCCGTAGGCAATCACGGGTCGACCAGAAGCCTGTGCTTCCAGAGGAGTTATACCAAAATCTTCTTCGCCTGGGAACAGCAACGCCCGGCAATGTGCATAGTAGTAAAGTACATCTTCATCGGAGAGCCGTCCCATGAAACGGACCGTGGGACCTGCCATTTTTTTTAGTCGATCCAGGTCGCGTCCGCTGCCAACAATGACCAGGGGCAGTTGTAACTTGTTGCATGCCTCGATCGCTATATCTAGCCGTTTGTAAGGTATCAGGCGGCTGACGATGAGGAAATACTCTTCCACTTGTGTCTCCGGGTCAAAGGTAAAACGCTGAGCCTCTACGGGAGGTGGAATGACAACCGCATCGCGCCGGTAGTACTTCTGGATGCGTTCGGCAACGACTGGGGAGTTAGCGATAAAGTGATCGACGCGCATTGAACTGCTCTGATCCCAGACGCGTAGTCCTGTGATGAGAAGAGGTAAAACGCGCCGGGCCAACTTGCCCAGATGCTCGCGTTCCACGTATTCGTCATAGTTCCAGCACCAGCGCATAGGTGTATGGCAGTAGCAAATATGTGTTGTTTCGGGCCTGGTAATCACTCCTTTGCCGAAGGCGCTGGAACTACTCAGGACGAGGTCATAGCCTCGTAAGTCCAGGCTCTCCATCGCGAAAGGGTAAAAAGGTAAATATGGCTGATGATGTTTTGTGACCAGGGGCAGCTTTTGCATAAACGAAGTACGTATATCCATTTTTTGAAAAGATGGATCGACGAGCTGTGGGTCATATATAGATGTATAAATGGGCGCATCTGGAAAAATGTCGTGTAATGCCATAAGCACGCGCTCGGCGCCCCCCATCTGATTGAGGTAGTCGTGAACCAACGCCACTTTCATTTCTTAATACGCTCCTCGATTGAATAAGACCGCGGGAAGGGTGCGGAAAAGAATGAGGAAGTACAGGCGCAACGACCAATTTTCGATATAGTAGAGGTCCATCAATACTCCCTCGTCAAAACTAAGGTTGCTGCGCCCGCGTACCTGCCACAAACCGGTCATACCAGGTTTGATTGCCAGGCGGCCTTTTTGCCACTCCTCATAGAGTGCCACTTCACTGGGTAATGGTGGTCGTGGTCCGACAAGGCTCATCTCGCCTCTGACCACGTTGATGATCTGTGGAAACTCATCTAAACTGGTGCGGCGCAGAAATTTTCCCACCGGAGTAATACGCGGATCGTCTCTCATTTTGAAGAGCGGTCCCTGTGCTTCATTCTGCATCCAGAGAGCAGTCATGAGTTGATCAGCGTTCTTATACATAGAACGGAACTTATACATTTTGAATGGTCGTCCACTTAAACCAATGCGTGTTTGTTTATAAATGATCTCCCCAGTGGAAGTCATGCGAATGGCTAAGGCGATACATAACCAGAGTGGAGATCCCAGCAATAGGATGAGCAGAGACATGAAAATATCAACTACACGCGTAATAACTCGCTGAACCGTATTCAAAGAGACTTGCTTGATGCCAATCAGCGGGATACCTTCTATAGTTTCCATATCGATGCGTGAAAGACTTAGTTCATATAAATCGGGTACAAGTTTGAAGGAAGCTCCCAGGCGCTCGCAGAGTTTGACGCTTTTGATGGACTGCTCGTGCATATTTGAAGGAAGGGCAATAATCACTTCATCTACTTGCATAGAGCGAATTACCAATCCCAGGTCTTCGAGCGTGCCGAGCATCTTAAAACGCCCAAAGTCACCGGGTGATTCGCTCATATCATGTAAAAAACCTACAATGTGATAGCCAAGACTGGGATTTGCCGCTATATGCTGCATCATCATCTTCCCGAGTCGCCCCGAACCGACGACCAGCAGTCGCGTCTCGCCCAAACCGAGGCGGTAGAGCAATCCCATTGCTGTCGATACAATCATGCGTCCCAGTGAGAGAACGATGATGGTGGCCGCCCAGACGAAAGGCACAAGCAAGCGAGAGCTAGAAGGGGGTTGGAAGATGAAAAAGTAGGTAATCAGAAATGCTAATCCAACCGTTGCTGAGCTGGCGATGGTCCACATCTGGCTCAGTAAGCTTCCGGTAAGGCGGATTTTATAGAGTCCACGAAGCGCAAAAATAGTGACCAGACCAATGACAATACTGATTTCAAGCCCTAAAAAGCCATTTAAAGGTGTAAAAACTTCATTCGTATGGGGCAGAGAACCATTCTCTATATTTTGGCGCAAGTACACGAGGAAATGATTCTTAAAAAGGACATTATAGCGTATAAAGTGTGCCAGGTTGAAGGATGTAGCTACCAATGTAGCATCCAACAGCACCATAGCGACAACCTCAAATATACTCCATTGGCGACGATGTGAACGCCGTTTAGAGATGGCTTTCATTATAGGGCCAGTTGCTCCTACTGACATATCCAGGGCTCCTGTCCTATCTGTGTTTGGACTCAGATCGGTTGTTTCAGATAGTTTACTACTTTTCACAATGTGCGTTTTATCCTGCATAATACACTAACGAACAAACGAAACACCCTGAGAACGTCTTCGTGTGGTGCTATGTAACGTTGCTGCTTGTTCATATACCTGGATAGTCTGCTTGACCATCCTCTGGGCTGAAAATCGCTGGGTTACTACTGGCGCCATTGTACTACACTTCTGGCGAAATGTCTGGTCTGTCAACGCTTGATACATCGCCGCGGCCATCGCCTCCACGTTATAAGGGTCAATGCATAACGCAATATCCGCTCCTGCTTCTGGTAAACTGGAGACATTGGAAGTGACGACAGGAACACCACATGCAATAGCTTCAACTACCGGTATGCCAAAGCCTTCGTAGAGCGACGGGTACACAAAAGCCGAGGCGGCTCGATACCATAATGCCTGCTCAGCATCCGCCACATAGCCAGCAAATAGAACCTCTGACGCCAGGCCTAATTGCTGTACTCGCTCAAAAATTGCGTCATAGAGCCAGCCTTTTCCGCCTGCTAGCACGAGTTTTTCGCTTATAGCATATGTTTTGCGCAATTGAGCGTAAGCTTCAACGAGCGTAGTAATGTTCTTGCGCGGTTCTAACGTGCCAAGATACAGGAGATATCCGCCTGTCAGACCTTGTTTCTCTCTGAAACTCTGTAATTCTTCTGCTCCAGGCACGATTGAGAAGCGTGTATCGATACAGGTATAGACTGTCTGAACTCGTTCGCCAGGAACTCCTACGAGTTCGATGGCATCCTGTTTAGTGCTATTTGAAACAGCGATTACCATGCTTGCCCGCCTGATACTGCGAACCGTGAACATGCGATGATAGAGCCGCTTTGAACGCGTCAATATATTTGGGAAACGTAGAAATGCCAGGTCATGCAAGGTGACAACCCCCGCACAATCCCGTGGTAACCATGCCGGTAATACATTGACAGGGGAGTGCAAAACATCGATGTGCTTTTGTCGAATGAGCGATGGAAGTGTCAGTTGTTCCCAGGCAATCCTTGCTGCTGGTTGCGACTCTGACCATGCTGCCGCAACATACGTAAGTTGTGGGTGCTGGGCTGAAAGCTTTTCAACTATTTCAGGCCCATTGACAAAAACAGTATATTCATGCGTTCCAGGTTGCTGCGCTAGCTCTTTCAGCAGATAGCGTATGTAGTGGCTAACCCCACTATTACGGTAATTCTGGCTGAAGGAGAGCAGTTGAGCATTGATACCGATATGCATACCGACAGTCTCCTCATGGGAGTATAACGTCCTTGCATTTAGCAAGGTAACAAGGCTGGGCCTATCGAGTTCTTTGCCAGGCGAGGAAATTATGCTGGAAGAGAGGGTTAATCTCCCCTCGCATGTAGAGTGTACTTACTGCTGACTGCACAGTGGTATTGCAAAGAACATATTGAGAAAGTGTCTCTATGTTTACTCCCTGGGCGTCGGCTACCGTTCTCAGCAGATCTGTCATCGGTCGAGCGTCTCCGTCGGCAAGCGCGGCGCGTACATTTTCCAGAATATCTTCAAGGCGCTTGACCGTATACTCGATAGCGCCATTGGCACGCTCAACTGAGGTATAAATCTCACCGTGACCCGCAACTATATGCTTAAACGATGCAATTTGCTTTTTCAGGGTAGTAAGTGTGGTCAGTCCTGTTTGTATATCCGTATAAAAAGGAATGCGGTGTTTGTCGAGAATCTCGGGTGTCAGGAATGCGTCGCCAATAAAAAGTGTATTGCCGAAAGCAACGCCGACCTGTTCGATGCTATGCCCGGGGAGAGAGACGACCTGTAAGGGAATATGATCTACCGTCTGCTCGTTCCCCGCGAGAACAGTATCTACCAGGCATGGCTTAGCCAACAAGAATTTGTGTTGTAACTCGCGTGGGGGTTGGGCGCCGCTGAAGAGGTAGAGCGGCTCCAGAATTGGCCCACTCATGACTGCCGCCTCAACACGTGTCGCATAGACTTTTAGTCCTGTCTGTCTTACGAGATAATGGGCCCCGCCAAAGTGGTCAGCATGGGCATGAGTGACGAGTAGGGCGGTGGGGGTCAGTCCCAACTTTTTTACCTGATTCAAGATTTCGCGCCCTGTGTCTTTGTCCATACCGCTGTCTATAATAAGGCAACGGTCCTCGTGGGCAATCACTCCTATATTGGCTCCCCCCTGGATAACCCATGTTTGATCATGAAGTTGTGTCAGTTGCATATGTAGCCTCTTGTATAGTAATCTGATGATGGTTCTTCAAAATAATAGCGTTCTAGTACCCGTATACCACACAACTTGCGTGCACTGAGTTGAGAGAGTATACTCAGACGTAATA
>DMFQ01000044.1:7135-8836 GCA_003450555.1 Ktedonobacter sp. | reverse complement strand
TATGTCGGTGTATTATAGCCTAAAGTTTCAGTTATTGCCTAGAGTGCATATTGCACACATTATAAGCTATTAACTACGGGAGAAAAGGGCGTTGGCCACTAAACAACTCCGCCTTGAAGTTGCACAGTTAACAGATGTTGGTCGCAAGCGTGAACACAATGAAGATAATATGGCCTATGTCATCCCTAAAGACCCACAGGTGATGGCAAAAAAAGGCGCCCTGTTCATTGTGGCTGATGGAATGGGTGGGCATGCAGCTGGTGAGGTAGCGAGCGAGATAGCTGTAGACACTGTTAGTAATGTGTACTATCAAGATGATAGCGATGATGCCGCTTCCTCACTACTCCACGCGATCAAACGAGCGAATGCGCTGATTCACCAACGCGCGGCGGAGAACATGCTGCGCAGTGGCATGGGTACAACCTGTGTTGCCGCCGTCCTCCGCGGCAATATGGCATACATTGCCAATGTTGGTGATAGTCGAGCATACCTTGTGCGCAACGGCCAGGTAAAGCAGGTGTCGCAGGATCACTCGTGGGTCGCTGAACAGGTGAGAGCTGGTCTATTGACGGAAGATCAAGCTCGTACCCATGCACAGCGCAATGTGATTACGCGTTGCCTGGGCACACAGGCCGATGTTGAGATTGATGTCTTCCCTGAACAATTAGAGGATAAAGATGCGCTGGTGCTCTGTACCGATGGCCTCTCCGGACTGGTAAGCGATGATGAAATCCGCAGGATAGTAGGCCAGTCCGTACCCCAGGACAGTGTCTATCACCTTGTACAACGCGCAAACGAAAACGGTGGGCCTGATAATATCACTGCTATTGTTATATCTGTACAAGAGGCCGGTTGGGAGCCACCTAATGTGCGCTATCCTGTACCAGTGGGCGGTCGTGAAGTTGGTGAAGATACCACCTTACTTGGAATGCCCGGCGGTTCGTTGACCTCAGCATCTACACCCGGTGCTGGTGACGGTCGCGTGCCAAGTAGTCCTTTGCGCTATAGTAGCGGCCCGCTTGCACCTGATGAATTAGTTACTGCGCCTCAGCCTGTGCTCAATGCCAAGCGACGGAGCCGCAGTCGCCTGTTTTATCCTCTACTGGCATTGCTGACTCTGTTCGTATTGGCGACGGTTGGAGGGGGGACTTTCATTTTTCTGCAGGCCAGGATGGGTCCAAAGGTGGCGCAACAGGTACTAGATGCTCGAAAGAGCATTGATAAAGCCAATACCGAAGTTGCCACCAACCCTACATCCGCTCTCCACGATCTGGCAAGCGCACAAAGCTCCTTACGTGCCTTGCTTCAAGATCCCTCGTTGACCGCTTCTCAGCACAGCAGTGTCTTACAACTCCTGCAGGACAACCTGGCCAAAAGTGTTCAAACAGCCATTGTGAGCTATAATACACACTCATCCATCACGCTGCTCTGTCCCTCCAATGCTACCACGAATGCGATCAATAATGGTTCTACCGGCACCCAGGCAAAAATCATTACGCAGGTGATGGCGAAGGTAAAGGGGAAAAGCGCTCCTGTTGTGTATGCTCTGGGAACTGACAATAAATTGTATCAGGTCAACAACAATAGCCTGTTAGTCGTGCCACTGCCAATCGCTGCCGATACGAAAGTGATCAATCTTGCCAGCAATGGATCGCAACTGGTCCTCCTGACACAGCAGCCAACCAAAGCAGGCGCTTCGAC
>DMFQ01000044.1:6564-6931 GCA_003450555.1 Ktedonobacter sp. | reverse complement strand
CCGCTCGCTCAAACGTCACAAAGTACGCTCTCTTTCTCAAATCCTATTAAGAGTGTCGCCGCTTTCCCCAATCATGAACTTTTCTTTCTGTTAGATGGCGGTTCTTTGCAAAGCATTCAGTTGTCGAGCGGGGTGCAGTCGCAGGCGACAAGTGTCTTAGTGGACGAGCTTCTGCCGCAACCGCTTCAGGTGAGCACGACAACTTTTGTCTGGCAGACGCCTGTCCCAACGGTTTCCCAGGCAGGAACAAAGGCATTGGCTGCGCCTGGGACATCCTCATTAAACGCTCTTGGCGTGGGTACTTTGAATGGCGAGCCACACCTCTATATAATGGATACAACGCTGCACCGTATTCTTGACTTGAAGA
>DMFQ01000044.1:4249-6335 GCA_003450555.1 Ktedonobacter sp. | reverse complement strand
GGTGGTGGCGTTGCCAACAACAATTCGTCAGTGACGCTCCATCTCGCCAAACAGTATGTTTCACCTACCCTGCTTGCCCAGCCCAAGAGTATGGCTGTAGATACGCAAGGCTCACAGGTGAATGTCTTATCACAAAATAGTCCAGCTATGCCCGCTCTCATCTCTTTCCATACCAATCCCCAAAATACTAGTTGTCCGTAGCAAGCAGTTGGTTGGGTTCCACGTCCTGGACTTTTTCATTCATCCTCGACAAAGTAAGGAGAGTTACAATCGTGGTTTTTGCAGTACATTATCGTACCCATACCTGTGGTGATTTAAATAAAGATGCCATTGGACAACACGTCACCCTGGCTGGTTGGGTGAATCGCCGACGCGATCATGGAGGACTTGTCTTCCTGGATATTCGCGATCGCTATGGTGTTACGCAGATCATTTGTGATCCAGAACGCTCCGCGGAGGCCCATCGCATTGCTTCGGAGGTGCGTTCTGAGTACGTCGTACAAATTAGTGGAACTGTGGTGCCCCGCCTGGCAGGAACGGAGAACCCAAAGCTGTCTACTGGAGCTATCGAGGTAGCCGCCGAGCATATCGAGATATTGAATCCCTCTCGTACAACACCTTTCCCTATTAGCGATACCATACAGGTTGACGAGTCTCTGCGCCTCAAGTATCGCTACCTCGACTTGCGACGCCCTAGCATGCTTGAAAACATGGTACTCCGTCATCGAGTGGTTAAAGCCATGCGTGATTACTTTGATGAGCGTGGTTTCCTTGAGATCGAGACACCTATTTTAATGAAAAGTACTCCCGAGGGAGCGCGCGACTATCTTGTACCCAGTCGATTATACGCGGGCGAGTTCTACGCGCTGCCGCAGTCACCACAGCAACTCAAGCAGCTCTTGATGGTAGCTGGATTAGACCGATACTTCCAGATTGCCCGCTGTTTCCGCGACGAGGATCAACGCTCGGACCGCCAGCCGGAATTTACGCAGCTCGACGTCGAGATGGCCTTTGTGGCCGAGGAAGACGTCATGCTGTTGATTGAGGAGCTCTTGATCTTCTTGATCGAAAAGACGACGCAGAAGCACATCAAGCAGATACCCTTCCCGCGTCTCCGCTTCTCGGATGTGATGGGCCGCTATGGGACAGATCATCCTGACCTGCGCTTTGACCTGCCACTGGTTGAAATTTCGGACCTCGCGCGGGCCGGAACTTTTGGAGTGTTCCAGGGCGCTTTAGCGGCTAATGGAATAGTGAAAGGTATACGCGTCCCAGGGGCAGGAGGCTACAGCCGTAAAGAAATAGAAGAACTGACAGAGTTCGCGCGTATGCTAGGAGCCAAAGGGCTTGTCTCCCTGGCGATAAGCGCCGTGGGTGAGTTGAAATCCCCGTTGATAAAATTCATGTCTCACGATGAAGTGCAGGCGATTATCGACCACATGCAGGGAGAAGCTGGTGACCTGCTGCTTTTTGTCGCTGACAGTGCCAAGGTCTGTAACGATGTTCTCTTTCGCCTGCGCGGAAAATTGGCCGAGCGGCTGAAGCTGATCGATCCCAACGAAATGGCACTCTGCTGGGTAGTTGATTTCCCACTGCTGCATTTCGACGAGGAGGGGCAGCGCTATGAGGCAGAGCATAACCCATTCTCGGGTATGGACGAAGCCCACATTGGTCGGCTCGACACAGATCCTCTGCACATTCGTGCCAGGCAGTACGACATCATCTGTAACGGCTACGAGATCGGAGGCGGCAGTGTGCGCATCAATGTTGCCGAAATCCAGCAGAAAGTCTTTTCGTTGATGAAACTGGATGATGAACAGATCAAAGAGCAGTTTGGGCATATGCTCGAAGCGTTTGAGTACGGCGCTCCACCGCACGGCGGCATTGCCCTGGGAGTTGATCGCCTGGTGATGTTGCTGGCAAACGAAGATAGCATCCGCGAGGTGATAGCCTTCCCCAAGACGCAAAGCGCCACCGACCTTATGATGGGCGCTCCCTCACCGGTTGAAGAAAAACAGTTGCAAGAGTTGCATCTGAGTATAAGACCCGAAGAAAAAAAGTAGCTTGTGAATCCCATGCAATGAGG
>DMFQ01000044.1:0-4167 GCA_003450555.1 Ktedonobacter sp. | reverse complement strand
CCTCATTGCATGGGATTCACAAGTTCTGTCCCTTAAGATTAGCTTCTTAGGCTCCCAAAAGTATTGACAATGCCCTAGCCGGGGTGCTATAATCCACCGCATAGAAGTAGAGATAGCAAGCGATGATCCCGTAGCTCAGTTGGATAGAGCGACAGTTTGCGGAACTGTAGGTCGTAGGTTCAAATCCTATCGGGATCGCCATTCATGAATTTTCAGACGTCCAGTCTCCTGGTGGAGAACGGGCGTCATTTTTTATGTCCTAGACATTGTCTAGAGGTACCTGCTCGCCAGTGCCATAGCGCGTCTTGTGATTGCCGCTAAAAACAGTCACTCCTCCGCTGCCGAGCACGCTCCACTGTGCGTTTGACCTGATCAGAGCTGTTGAGCCATCGATGCCAACAATGGTTAGCTTCCTTTTAGTGTGACTTATCGAGGAGGTAAACGCTGCCGGTATTTCGTTAAAGTGGGGTATGACCATAATCTCAGGCGCGAGGCCCAGAGCCGGGATGGTACGCCACAATTGGGGAAAGTCGAACAGTTCGCCGCCAAGTACCATCGCTCCGGCTGAACAGCCAGCCAGGACGCCACCAGCCGCCAACACATTCATGATGGCCTGCCAGGCGGCAGTACCTTTGAGCGTCTCAAGGAGGTAACGCGGCTTACCGCCTGAAAGATAGACGAAGTTGGCCGCGGCAATCTGTGAAACGATGCTGGCATCGTCCGCGTCCCTACGCTGAAGTAGCATGACCGGTTCAACGGTCGCGCCAAGTTGAGAGAAGTGGTCAACGCCCATTTTTGCCCAGCGCGCGAGTACAGTGGGACCATCAGGGGCTGCCGCGGTTGGCAGCACTACGACGCGCGGTGGACCGCTGACGCGCTCAAGCAACAGTGAATCGACAGCCGCAATAGGTGGAAGAAATTCTCCCGCTCCCACCAGTACGAGGGTTCCAGGGGCAGATACGCTCATTTTATTTAATACTTTCCTTCAACATCATTTCGTTTAAAACGTTATCTTATACAATTTTACGCCGCAGGTAAGGTCAACTGTCAAGGTAGTGCTGTAGGTGCTATAATCTCTTTTATGCTAGACTTGCAGAAAGAACCAGGAAAACGAGAGCCCGTCTATGTCGGTATAGACATTGGTGGAAGCAATACGCGCCTGGGCTTATCTCACTCCCTGGATACACCACACTTTACAACGCTGGAGAAGTTTCCGACCAGCCAGCACTATGAGCAGCAACTCCAGAGTATTATGACAGCTATACAGAGCGAAGGTCTGACACATCTAGCTGGTATCGGCGTCTCGATTGCCGGGCGCATTGCCAAGGATGGCCGCTCTGTCGTAGTTGCGCCCAACCTGCCAGAATATATTGCCAGGCCGTTTGCCCAGCAGCTATCAGACCAGTTTGGCTGTCCCACGCGCCTTGCTCATGACGCGGTCTGCGGTCTGCTCGCTGAAAAGAGATTTGGCTTTATCCAGCATTTCGACAGATGTGCCTATCTGACCGTCTCCACCGGCACCGGTGCGGCGATACAACTCGCTAAAGCAGCGCATGCCCTCACTTCCTCGATAGAAATTGGGCACCAGATTCTGTATGGGAACCAGCGTGTCTGCTTATGTGGCCAGGTGGGATGCCTGGAAACCTTTACCGGTGGCAAACAGATAGCCTTGCGTTATGGACGCTCTGCCATTGAAATTACGGATACTTCTTTCTGGGAGGACTTCTGCACGAAACTGGCTCTAGGGCTTGTCAACCTGGCGATGCTCAGCAGGATTGACGCCGTTGCCATAAGTGGAGCGATCATACTCAATAATCGTCACCTTTTAGCGCGTATCCAGCAGCACGTCAATGCGATGATGAGGGGAAGCACGCTTGAATTGGGCGTGGCGCAGGCAGGTGAAGATGCTCCTATCATTGGGGCTGCTCTGCTGCATTCAGTGCCTGAAGAGACGATTTTACACTGATCCCATTCATTTTGATGGCCTTTCCATTGTATTGTGTGGCCGTTTTCTTTGTGCAGTCCAGCTTATTACACCATTACCACTTGACCCTTTTTGACATACTCCCTATACTAGAGCCAGGCCAGTTCATAGCTTCCCTGATATGGGTTATAGGATAGACTCTTCTGGATACGTGTAATGAAGACGTAGGGGCGCCATTGATTGGCGCCCGCCTGGCGTAACGATGCCGACACCCGGGCGCCAATCAATGGCGCCCCACAAGGTTCATTTTAGAGGAAGAAATAGAGACAGTCGTGAAAAGCATAGTGCGTTGGAGGCCGTTTGCCTTAGTTGCTTTGGCATTGTTGGGTCTGGCATTGCGACTCTACGGTTTGAACTGGGATCAGGGCAATAATTTCCACCCCGATGAACGTCAGATCCTGTTTCGCGTCACTGCCCTTTCATGGCCTGGCAGCCTGGCACAGTTTCTCGATCCAGTCAATTCGCCACTTAATCCTCACTTTTTTGCCTATGGCTCTTTCCCGCTTTATCTATTGGCGATTACAGGCAACGTGCTATCCCATTTCTTTCCCGATATTACATCCTTTGTTAATCTGACGCTCATGGGACGTGTGCTCTCGGCAATCTTTGATTGTGGCACTATTCTACTGACAGGCTGGCTTGCATTGCTGCTGGCTGACGATACAACAGCGGATCGGCGCTATAGCTGGTCACTAGCGCTCCTGTCTGCCGCACTAGTAACCTTCACTCCTTTGCAACTCCAGCTTTCGCACTTCTATGTTGTTGATACACTGCTCCTCTTCTTCACCATGCTCACCATTCTGGCCTCTGTCAAACTGGCGCGGACGAATGCACTCATGCGCTGGTCGCTTATTGCTGGCCTCGCCTATGGTCTGGCACTGGCCACAAAATTTAGTGCCGCGCCTCTCATCATCCCTATCATGGTTGCATTGCTCTTGCGTTGGAATAAGCGAGGTCTTCTTTCCTCTCTGGTGTCATTCTGCTCGATCATCTGTATCTCTGCACTGGCATTTCTTATAGCCATGCCCTATGCACTGCTTGACAGGGTCAATTTTGTACAGCAGCTTAGCGCTCAGGGTGATTTAGCTCGTGGTTTGCTTGATTTACCTTATGTGAGGCAGTATGCCGGAACGGTACCTTACCTCTATGAGGCTCAGAACATGCTTTTGTGGGGTATGGGAGTAATGCTTGGCCTGGCGGCGTTTGCCGGGCTGCTCTGGCTCTGTTGGCGCGTGTGGAAGCGTGAAGCGCTGCTATGGCTGATCATCCTTTCCTGGGTACTTGTCTATGGCGCCATTACAGGTAGCTTCTATGTCAAGTTCATGCGCTACATGCTGCCGATCTATCCATGCTTGACCTTGATGGCTGCTGCTCTGTTGCTCTCGTTGCTGCGCTGGGGAAGGGCAGTAGAGCAGCGAGTGGATCAACGCACTCAAGGACGGCTGGCAGCGATCCTTGCTATGCTGGCCGTGGTGCTTGTTTTGTTTGGGACTGCCTTTCAAGGATTGGCGTTGCTGAACGTTTATAGCCAGCCGAATACACGCATCCAGGCTTCCCAATGGATATACAGCCATGTGAAGCCAGGCAGCGTACTCACCTATGAACAGTGGGACGATCCGCTACCCGTCGTTGTCGGTACACACACGCCGGATATTTATCAACAGGCAAGCTATGGCGCCAGTGGACAACAGCAGACCGGGCTTGACCTGTACGGGGATGATACCACCGATAAGGCGCGGCAACTGGCCAATCTCTTGCCAACCATTGATGCCATCACCATGGCAACCGACCGCCTGGATAAATCCATTCCCCGTTTGCCGTTCCGTTACCCGCTGACGATCCATTACTATCAACTGCTCTTCAGTGGCCAACTTGGTTTTCACCTCGCGGTGCAGTTTGAGAACCGTCCAAACCTTTTTGGGCTGACGCTTGACGATAGTAGCGCCGATGAGAGCTATTCTGTCTTCGATCATCCTACGGCGCGCATTTTTATGCGCGATACTCCCTATCCTTATACGCCTACTCAACTTTTCCATAAACTGTTAGATGGCGTGCAATTGCCGCCACCAGGCGCGAATCTTTCTGGCGTTCAGCACTCTCTGCTGCTTACGCCTCAACAAATCGCGGACAATCAGCAGTCGCCTCCTTTCAGTACGCAATTTCCTGCAAATAGTGTCACCAAT
>DMFQ01000386.1:5366-6637 GCA_003450555.1 Ktedonobacter sp. | reverse complement strand
GAAGGAGTCGTCGGCAGCGTCAGATGTGTATAAGAGACAGCGCCCATACCACCCCATAGGTTGACCCCGAGGGTCAACCCTACTATACACGGCTGTGATGCTGCGCATCACTCGTGGGATGGGGGCGTTTATGGTTGGGATGATCCTGGCGGTCATCCATTCGTAGGTTGAAGCGTATTGGATGCCGCGTCGGGACGTTCGGTGAATCAAATGCACCGTTGCGGGTGAACTTTCTCACTGATCAATAGTATGCTCGGCATCTGTCGAGTGGAGATGATAACTTCATGAAAGGATGAGCTTTTGGACGCATTGACTAGCCATCTTGTCCTTGCTCCTGATGCTGCCATTGACCTACAAATGCATACCACATACAGTGATGGCACATGGACTCCCGAGCAGTTGATTGATTACCTGGCGGATGAACAGTTTAGCCTGGTAGCCATAACAGATCATGAACGTGTGGATACCGTCGCCTCGCTGCAACATTTTGCGGCTCGGAAGCAGTTGCCTGTGCTCGCGGCGGTGGAAATGAGCACGTCGTGGAAAGGTGAGGCGACCGATGTTCTCTGCTATGGATTTGATCCAGAAAAAAACGAGTTGAATGACTTAGCACAAGATGTTGTGCGCCGCCAGCGAGAAAACACAAAGGAAGTCTATGAGAACCTCCGCCGAAAAGGATACATATTTCCGAGCCCGCAAGAAAGTGCGAAAGAGGGTGCAGGAGAGCCAATGCCTTCTCATGAACTGTTGGCACTCTTAGAAAAACCCAGTTCGCAGCAACCTCATGAACTTGCTGCACTCTTAAAAAAACGTGGCTATGGAGCAGGAGAAGCATCTCTGGGGGAGCTGATGACTGGTGCTGGTTTCTTTTGGGCAACAATCGACATAGCTGCTGTCGTTGATGCTGCTCATCGTAGTAGGGCTGTGTGTCTCATTGCTCATCCGGGAAGGGGAGAAGGATATACTTGCTACGATGTGAATTTGCTTGATGAAATTCGCCAGGAAGTTCCCATCGATGGCTTCGAGGTCTATTATCCCGCCCATACGCCAGAACAGATTGCTATGTATCTGGCGTATGCCCAGAAGCATCGCTTACTTACCAGTTCAGGTTCAGACTCACATGGTCCAGATAAGAAACCAATCAAATACCAGGCAGAGCTGAGCCGAAGCCTGCTGGAACGCGTTGGTATCCAGATCAAGTAGAAGACTTCCTGCCGAGAATCTAATAAACGATCAAACCACTTTCATTGGTCAAATTTTCACAGAGGAGC
>DMFQ01000386.1:0-5276 GCA_003450555.1 Ktedonobacter sp. | reverse complement strand
CGGCAAATCCAGCCCAGTGATGCAGAGGCACTCTTTGCAACGTTTTCTGATGAGGAGGTCATGGAGTTCTATGGGCATGAGCCTCATCGATCGCTGGACGACTCACATGAGTTGATCAGTCGGATACAAGCACGCTATGCGCGGCGAGAAAGTATCCACTGGGGCATCATGCTGGTCGGCGAAGACCGAGTGATTGGTTCGTGCAGTTTCCATCGGTTCGACGAAGGCTTTCATTATGCCGAAACGGGCTACGAACTTCATCGCGCTTTTTGGGGACGGGGCATTACATTTGAAGCGATGTCTGCCATCCTGACCTATGGGTTTAATGAACTGGATTTGCATCGCGTTGAAGCGGTGATCGATCCGTTGAATGAGCGCTCCAAAGGCCTGTTACTCAAACTTGGCTTTACCTATGAGGGAAACTTGCGCCAGCGTTACTACTTCCGTGACCGTTTCGAGGACGAGCACTACTTTGGGTTACTCAAGGATGAGTGGCAAAGGTTCCCGCACTGAGGAGGATTTTATATTGAAGACCAGCAGCGCATCTATCTGCCATATGCGCCAAAGTTTATTCAGGAAGAATATCGCCAACGGCACACTTGATTTTCATCGCAAATAGCGTAGCGGTTTGTAACACTCACCGGTCTTTTTGTGTTCTACTCAATGGATAGCGTGAGTAGCGCGAAGAACAACATGGGGGAGCTATGGATGGACCCTGGTGATTCAGATATCCTGGCCCTGCTAGCAACAGATTTGAGGCACTCTTACGAACGGCTGGTATCGATTTACTGGTACCGGCTCAAAATCTTTGTCTTGCGCCAACTGAAGAGTCCTCAAGATGCCGAGGATATCGTGCAGGAGGCGTTCGTACGGGCTTATTATGCCCTGGAGCGCTACCCTGCGCAGCGTATCCTGGCATTGAAGATCCGTCCCTGGCTGTACAAAATCACGTGGAGTGTCTATTGCAATTATATGGAACGGTCAAAACTACAGCAATCAATGCCACTCGACACATCCGAAGATAGCGCCCTCCTTGAGCTGGAAGACGATGGATACGAGCAACCAGAGCAAGCATTTGAAAACGAGGAGCGCAGGCGCGAGCTGATCGCTCTGGTAGATACACTACCGCAGCGCTACCGCGAGGTTGTTAGCCTCCACTATTTTGAGGACCTCAGCTATCAGGAGATAGCTGATATTTTTAACCAGCCAGCAGGAACGGTGAGAGTCTCGGTGCATCGCGGTATAAGGCAACTGCGCAAGGCATTGGAAGCATGCAAGAGCAAGGTAGAAATAAGTGATGGAGCATAACAACAACGAACAACGTGCGAACCCGGATGCATATCAGCCATTTGGGCAGGCGCATCACATAGACAATGCAGATATATCAGCTGCTTCGGCCTCCTTTGTGCCAGTTGTCCTGGCCCGGCTTGGGCTGAATCAGACAGCTCCTTCACCAATGATGCCAGAAGAACAGATAGAGGACGCCCTCAACAGCACGGCGTGGCTGGTGCGCCTGGCTGCTGTGCAGCAACTTGAGATGCTGGTAGAGCCTGTACCACTGACTGCGTTAGTATGTGCTCTGCACGATGAGCATGAAAACGTACGAGCAGCAGCGGCGCGAGTACTAGGCATCCACGCTTCACGAGCACCTGTAGAGCCGTTGGTAGACGCCCTCAACGATTCTGAATGGACTGTACGAGCGGCAGCAGCCCTGGCGCTTGGAAAGCTGAAGGGTCGAGCACCAATAGAACCGCTCGTAGCCGCTTTACACGACGAAGATGCCTCGGTGCGTGCAACCGCAGCCTGGGCATTGGGAACGTTGGGGAAACAGGCCCCACTGGCACCGCTGGCAAACGCCTTACACGACTCCGCGTGGACGGTACGCGAAGCGGCGGTGCTTGCGCTGGGCGAACTTGGAGCACGAGTTCCATCACCATTGTTATTGGCAGCACGGAGCGATGGAGATGAGCCAGTACGCCAGGTAGCAGAACTCGTTCTACAGCACATCTATCCTGAACTCCTTGCGAGTACTTCCGTGAACACAATTGCGTCCGTTTCAGAACAAGAGGCTAGCACCAGCCAACATGTAACATTGAATGGGCATCACAATCACCCTCTGGAGATCGTTCGGCCTGGTGGGCCAAAGCAGCAGAAGCGACTTCAGCGACAACCAGTTCCCACTCGCCCCCGGCTTTTCCTACGCCTGACCGCTGGAGTGGCGGCGGCACTAGTGATTATAGCTGCAGTGTTTTCCTGGTCTGTATTTCCCCATAGACCGCAGCCACCCCTCTCTAGACATCCTACCGCCATTCCTACATCCAACATATCGACCTATCGCGTCGCTGATGGATCGGCATACAGGGTAACATGGTCACCGGATGGAACAGACATCGCTTTTACAAACGCAGTCGGATTGGTATACATCTGGGATACTGTTACAGGCCATACGATCTCGACATACAGAGGCAATTTTCTCAAGGTGCTCTCTCTCGTGTGGTCGTCCAACCATGCTTTACTCGTGGCCGCGGAGGGTACAGACAGAACCGTACAGGTGTGGAATGCCCTTACGGGGAAGCGCATCTTAACTACGCCTCCACTCCAAAGAATTGCGTCAGTTGCAACATGGTCACCTGATGGCAGGCACGTGGCCTTTGACGGCGGAGACAATAAGGTGCAGGTCTGGAATATCGTCACCGGAAAATGGCTGCTGACCTACACAGGCCATACTGGACGTGTCACTGCATTATCCTGGTCGCCTGATGGCACGGAGATTGCATCTGCAAGTGACGATCGGACAGTACAGGTGTGGAATGCTGCTACAGGGCACAAAGACTGGCCATCGTTCGAGCATACAGACCCGGTATCCGTCGTGGCCTGGTCGCCCGATGGTACACGCTGCGCCGTCGCTACCGTGCGCGGAGCGGTGGAAGTCTGGGATAACCCCTCGTGGAACAAGATTCAGATCGTACCTGCTAATACGGGATGGTCCGATTTGAGCCATCCCCTGGTCGTGTCCATTGCCTGGTCTCCGGGTGGTACGCGCTTTGCCTTTACCACTGCTGATGGCATAATACAGGTGTGGGATGCCAGTACGACTCGCCTGCTCTACACCTATCTCGGTCACATTGAGCAGGTAAACGAAGTGGCGTGGTCACCTGATGGAACCCATATTGCTTCGGCGAGCGATGATGGAACCGTGCAGGTCTGGCCGAATCCCTCTTCTCTTGAACGTCGTACGATTGGACCAAATTAGGCTCTCCACATGCTGGTTGGATGGGAGAGACCAGCCACGCTTAGTGGCTGGTCAGGAGGAAGTGCCTGAATCTACACCGCCTGGATCACGCCAAAGAGACCATCAGCCTCCTGATGAAGGCCAGCAGTGAAGAAGAGCTGGTTGGCCTGTCCTGCTTGCCCTCCCAGGCCAAACAGCAAAGCCCACAGGCCATCAATAATTATGGGGTGGCCATTCTGGTCGGAGAGGTGACCGAGAAAGGCACCGGTATTGGGATTGAACGCATTGATGTGTCCATTGCCGAAATTTCCGACCAGCAAGTCATGACTGAATATGCCAAAGGAACTACCTGCAAGAGCCAGGCCCCATGGCGCGTCCAGTTGCCCTTGTGTTACCAGCCGCTTGATGAAATGGCCATTGGTATCGAAGACATCGACGAACCCACGGCCCAGACCCGGGACATCACCATTCTTTTGTGCATTCTGTTTGGCATACGTGACATAGAGCTTGCCGCTGATAGTATTGATGCCAAAAGGCGCGTATCCTGTGGGGAGGTACGGATCGGTGAAGGAGCCTGAGAGCGTGACTGGAGCAAACTTCTTATCGAAGACATCGATGGTGCCCGCATGGAAATTAGTGGCGTAGAGGAAGATCCCCGACGAATTGGAGCCGATAGCAAGCCCTTTGTAGACTGCCCCAGAGCTGGAACGATCCACTGTCAAAATGGCATGAGTCAAGTCAACGCCCAGACTCCAGCCGGAGATGGTGCCATCCTGGGTAGCAAACAGAAAGAGGCTCGCGCCGGAGACGCCCTTTTTCGAGACAATGAACGCATGGATATCGCTGTTAAAGACGGTACCTGTCGGCGTGCCCGTCGTCCCACGCGTCGGGGCGGGAATGGTCACCGCCAGCGATTGCGGCGATCCCTTATTATCATAGAGGGTGGACAATCCGCTGCCATTGTCTGAGACCCAGAAAGGTCCGCCAGGGGCAGACGAGATACCCCAGGGATTGGTCAGGTTCGGATCGGTAAATTTTGCCATGCCGGGGAGGTTGGAAACCAGGTTGGTCCGCTGATAGAAGCCACCTCCCGCATTGGCTCGCGCGAAAGCCAGGCCAGGCAGCACGAGCAGGGTAAACGCGAGGGTAATGGCGATTGGCCATGAATGCGCAGAAATTAGACGCCCATACATCACTGAATGTATCTCCTTCTGAAAGAGACAAAGAACTCAAGCACTGCACTTACACCCTTCTGAAGTCACTCCTCAAAAGGCTCGCCGCTAACGGTGGTTGATCGAGGAAATCGATTCTCGATCAACCACCGTGACGGTGAGCCAGGGTAGAGCGCAGCTGTCCAAAGAACGGCTCCTAGACGACGGTGATGGTCAGCTTTCCAGCTGCTCCGCAGATGCTTACTTGCTGGGACTGAGTGGGGGTTATCGTGATAGATGCTCCTGCAGCGAGGCGAAAAAGTCCCCCATTCATGACGAGGAACCTGTCAAATGCTGTTTTATTGACGATCTTCACCGGTGTCCCGGATGCAACCGTGATGGCATTTGGCCTGAATACAGTATTGCCCAGCTTATTCGTGACGATACGGGAGACAGTCGCGGTGCTGGTGGTCGCTGTTTGAGCGACTTGTGATGAACGGTTAAGGGCGTGGGCGCTGGCTGAGCCAAAGGCGAGGAAAGAGAATGCCATGAGCGCGAGAAACGTGCTTAATACGCACATGCGGGCGGTTCGTTGGATACAGTTCGTTGTCACGATAGACCTCCTTAAACGCTAGCTATCTGAAGCGATCAAATACGCTCCATCTACTAGAACAGGAGGAATTCGTTATGTGTTACAGTCAAGATGCTATGTGAGGGCTTTGCTGTAGAAGAAGAGGCAGGAACGCCTGGAACCAGTCCGAAGCATCCTGCCTCTTCTCGCGAACAGAAGCCTAAAAAGCTTAGAACGTCCACACCTTTAGATTAGAGTAGACAGCCTCGACAGCGTTACCGGTGTTATACACAACCGTGCCGATCTGACCACTGCTGAAGGT
>DMFQ01000183.1:6405-13093 GCA_003450555.1 Ktedonobacter sp. | reverse complement strand
ATTGAGGTAATCCTTTCGGTATCATACATTTAGGACGCAATTTGTTGCGTCCTTTGTGTTTTTTGGCGCAATTCGCTATGATTGAAAAGAGGTAACTATGCTTATCGATTTTCATACGCATATCTTTCCGCCAGATATACAGCACCATCGTGAGCGCTATTGCGCGCGCGATCCCTGGTTCGATACACTGTACAGCGACCCGCGCGCGCGTATCGCTACCGCGGAAGATTTGATCGCCGAAATGGCTGAATCTACCGTCGATGTCTCGGTCACATTTTCCTTTGGCTGGACCGATACGGGCTTGATCGAAGAAACGAATAATTACGTTATCGATGTCATGCGGCGCTATCCAGGGCGCATCTATGGTATGGCGGTGTTGCAACCAGCGGCTGGCACTCATGCAGTGCGCGAGCTAGATCGCTGTGCGCGGGCCGGGATGATTGGTCTGGGTGAATTGATGCCACATGGTCAAGGCTATAAACTGAGCGATATTCCTCTGCTCACCCCACTTATAGAAGTTGTGCGCCAGCATCAATTAATCGTGCTTTCACATTGTAGCGAACCAATCGGTCATATTTATCCCGGCAAGGGGGATGTAACTCTACAAGACATCGTAACTTTTCTGACAGCTTTTCCTGATGTGCGCTTTGTAGCGGCCCATTGGGGAGGCGGATTACCTTTTTACTGCCTCATGCCGGAGATCCAACGCATCACGGCCAATGTGTGGTATGATACTGCCGCGACCGCTTATCTCTACCGCAATACCATTCTGCCTGTAGTAGCGCAACTGGTTGGCGTAGAACGTATACTTTTTGCCAGTGACTACGGCCTCTTGCGTCAACAACGCATAATGGATTATGTAGCACAGTCTGGGCTGGATACTGAAGACGTAGAGAAGGTGTTGGGTCGCAATGCACAAAGCTTGCTTGGTTTGTAACAACTAGATAACGGAATCCGATACATTTATGCGAGTGACCTCATTGGGTAGTGGTAGCAGCGGCAATGCACTGCTGGTAGAAGCTGGGCCGCGCGGACGCACCAGAATACTGGTAGATGCGGGTTTATCCAGCCGCATCCTGATCGAACGTCTCCAACAAGCGGGTACTCATCCAAAGCAACTTCAAGGCGTTCTGGTTACTCATGAGCATATAGACCATGTTATCGGGTTACCGGTGCTGATGAAGCGCTACGGCATTCCGGCCATTAGCGCTCCCGCTACGCTTGCCGCCCTCCAACACAGTTTTGCTTCTGGTATCTGGCCTGTAGACACGGGGGCTCTGGTAACTACCGCTGCAATTGCGCCACTTCTCACAAAGCTGGATTCATCCGAGAATGAAGAGGTGTCTCTGCCAGGCGTCGATCCAAACATCGCCTTACCTGAAGTATCGCCGGAAAGCGGTATGCTCCTCCATGGGGAAGGAAAGCCCGTTGTACCTACTATTGCTATGCAGCCTGGCTCTCGCCGCCTGATTGGTGATATCGAAGTTGTATCATTTCCGGTCTCTCATGATGCCGTTGCCCCATCCGGCTATCTCATCACCGCGGGTGGCTGTCGAATCTGTATCGCTATCGATAGCGGCGAAGTAACTCCTACCATGCTTGAAGCGATGCATCACGCTGATCTCCTTATTTTAGAGTCCAACCATGATCGCGAGCGACTGATACGCGGCCCCTATCCCTACGCCCTCAAGCAGCGCATTCTCGGCCCGACAGGACACCTTTCTAACGATCAGGCGGCAGATGCAGTACTGCAAACCTGGCGGGCCGATAGTGTGCGCTGGCTTTGGCTCTCACATCTCAGCCGCACGAACAATACTCCCAAAATCGCTTTACAGAGTATGATCAGACGCCTGGAAAAGGCAGGAGCCAACCTTGCCCAAATACATGTCAGTGTTTCTCCGCCGGGGATGGGCCACGTGTGGGACTCCGCGCAGTTGTGGCATGAACCGTCTTTGTGGGAGATGCAGCACTGAAATCGTGCTCAAAGTGAGCTATGACTAAAGATTGTTTTTATGGCTTGCGCGGAAACGGCGTGCCTTCAAAAGGTTAGCACATTTATCGGGTGTACAATAACGCTTGGTACGACTCTTACTCTCATCATAAAAGACCCCACGGCAGTTGGTATTTGCACAGATTTTGAGCCGTCTGGGATCCTGGTAAGCCAGCAAATGAGCGAACGAGGCAGCGATCTCTGCTTGCACCCAGTCCCAATCCTGCTTAAGTGGCACCATTTCCAAGCGATATCTTGCTGTATCTTTCACCAGACGACGGCTCAAAGGCATCTTGAGCAGGACAGCATTGAGCGCTGTTCGATCATGGTCTGTGATTTGTTCCTCAACCATAGCTTCTATCATGGAGCGCAAGAGGGCACGTAGTGCAACAAGAGTCGTTAGTGTAGCGGCCTCGGGTGGTCGATCAATCTGTAGTCCCCATTTGACGAGAAATTGTTCCAACCAGCCTGGCTGCTGGAGATCATCCCTTACCCAGCGACCACGGAAATCGCGAAACTCGCTATTGATGAAATCAAGGCATATCGTGTCCATTATACTCTAAACTCCACAGCGTCCTATTGGAATTGGCCCTGCCACCTTCATGTCTTCTACCTCATCTAATGGTTGAGTGGCGAGAAGAAGTGTAACTTTCTAAAAAATATTGACAGTTACATGGTTGGCATGTTATTCTTATGAATATAACGGTATTAAGCAACATTGGCAGTTACAATACCAGTCCTATCCTCTCATTATCGCTCAGTATTTCTTATCAAGAAAGAGATGCGCTGATGGTGCGTAAACAAACAGGTGCACTCAAGGGATGTCCCTCGCGCCGTGAAGTTCTGCGGGGTCTGGCAGGATTCATGATAACCATGAGTCTAGAAGGGTGTGGTCAGTCTCTTTTCTCATCGTCAACTGCTGTTCCTGTTCCTACCCCTCATCCTCGAGGAAGCGTACTGTATACCTATCGTGGTCATACCAATCGTATCACGTCAGTAGCATGGTCGCCCAACGGCAAGTACATTGCTTCGGGGTCTTTAGATCAGACTGTGCAGGTCTGGGCCGCCAACCCCGGCGATCATTTTCAGCCCTCAATTTATCGCGGCCATACTGCCGGGGTGCAAGCAGTAGCATGGTCACCAGAAAGTAATCGCGTTGCCTCAGGTTCCATTGATAAAACGGTGCAGGTGTGGGATGCTCTTAGCGGGGCGCATGTCGCTATCTATCATGGGCATAGCGATATCGTGCAGACGGTGGCGTGGTCACCGGATGGCAACTATATTGCCTCAGGCTCTGCAGATGGCACTGTGTATTTATGGGATGTCGCAACTGGCAAGCAGAAGTACGTCTATCACGGCCATAGAGCTAGCGTAAACTCGATCGTATGGTCGCCCGATAGCCAGCGGATCGCCTCCGGCTCTTCGGACAAGACGGTCCAGATACTGGATGCCACGACAGGAAATCATAGCTATACCTACCGTGGTCATACCGACACGGTAAGCTCGGTTTCATGGTCGCCTGATGGGAAGCTTATCGTTTCCGGTTCATGGGATAAAACAGTGCAGGTGTGGGACGCGGTGACCGGCGCTGTAGCCTATACCTATCGTGGGTACAATGTGCAAGCGGCGCAAGCTAACCCTGCCAAGGGGGTACTCCCTGACCTCGTCTTTGCTGTTGCCTGGTCACACAATGGGAAACGAATCGCGGCAGTAACGCAGGTCTATTGTGGCGATAACTGTGGAATCGTCTTAGGCTGGGATGCGTATACCGAGCGCAATTTCTCCTTTTACATAGACCTGCCGGTCTTTGCAATGGCGTGGTCTCCTGACGATACGCGCCTGGTCACCTCAATTGTTGGTTCGACACAGGGTCTTCCGCGGGGAAACGTGCCGCAGGATGGTTCATTTGTGCAGATATCACAGGCGTGAGTCTTTTTCCTGGAGTGCTGATATTTGGACCTTCACTGACCCGGTCAACACGGCTATGCTGGCGCTGAACACAAAGCTCGGTTTTCAGCGCGTAGGGGCAACGATTCGTTTTTTGAAGAAGCTTCAGAGTCCCTGATAATGACTTTCTAGATCATTGAGGAGGTGCACCCTATTGAGTGACGAGTTCTATATACGCATCCTTATCAACATAGGCTGAAAAGAGTTTTGTCTCGCTGGTTTTGTCCATGAGCACATAGACAACTCCTCCATCAGCTGCATTGATTCTTCCTGTCTCTTGCGTGCTTATAATGCGCACGCGATCACCTTCCCGAAAGTAGGTTCCGTCTGAATTTGTCTCCATAGCTCTGACTGCCTTTCTTAACGTGTTAGTTTATGCACACTCCACCTCTTGCCTGGACAGTTTTTTCTGCTGAGCTTTCAACCATCAAACTGTCTTTTGCGTATGAAGAGCACGGTTTTTGGAGTAACTCGAGTAAAGAGGAAAAGTAAAGGGACATACGGTTGTTGTATCACAGAAGAGAGGAAGCTCTGCGCTAACTTTCCACTGTTCTGTTAAGTATACCACATACGTGTCATGCGTTGAATAAATGGCTCATCCGCATGACACTTGACTGACAGGTAGTCTCAGATCTACACCGGTGCCCAATGATCCTGTGCCAGGGCTAAGCGAGCACGTTCGGCGTCATGTACAGCTTTAAGCGACTCGAAAAAGCCTAAAGCCTTCTCAAAGTGTGATTGGGCGCGACCCAGATCGGCCTTGCGTTCGTTCGGTCTGTTTTTACCGCGTACATCAGAGCGAAGTCGGTAGAGCAGCCCAAGGCAATACAAAGCTTTGCCCTTATCCCAAGGAAGATCGAGGTCATTGGCCCACTTGAGGGCCTGATTCAGATCTGCTTCAGCCTGTTTCCAACGATGTTGTTCTAGATGCATCCTGCCACGGGCGCGCAGAGCAATAGCCAGGCTTCTCCGTGTGCCGGATTGTTCAGCGGCGGCTATAGCTCTTTCGCAACTCGCTTTTTGTACTTCGACGCTTTCACCTGTTATAACGACAAGTTCCGCCAACAAGGCCAGCATATTGGGTGAAGGGAAGGGTTCGCTGCGTTCGAGTAGCTCTCGATATTCGGCCGCCGCGCGCGTCCAGTCTTCCCGTGCCAGGTGAATAAGGGGCATGGTAGCGATGGTATCGGCCCGCGTACAGTATCGTTCCAGCACTCGTTTGTACTGGCGCAGGTAGCCATCCCCTTCTTCCTGTTGCCCGGTGAGATAAGCAATGACCGTCAGCGTTTCCAGGGCTTCTAATTGCCACTGTTCGTTATGCTGATATTGTTCGACCATCTGTAATATACTGCTTGCTGCTTGCTGAGCCTCGTCCCAGCGATTCCAGCGCTGCCAGGCGAGCATGCGACCAATCAAGCAACTCAGGAGCATGGTTGGGCTCTCCATCGTCTGGGCGACGCGCCATGAGTATCCAAACCACTTCAGGGAGGTAGGATAGTCACTCACCGCTTCGTGTGTCCAGCCCAGTGAAAAGTAAAGATCATTGAGTTCTACGCGGCTCTTTATTTGGTCTGCGAATTTCTGACGATAGTGTTGTGTCTTGTGGGCATCCTGATATTTGTGCTGCTTGCCATAGATATAAGCCAACGCGTCAAGCGTCAGCCAGATTGCTTCGGTATCGTGCAGTTCCTCGGCAATGCGCAGTGCCTCGTTACCGCTTTGTAGGGCTAAATTGGCAAATTTTCCTCTCTCCTGTGTATCAGCGGATTCCCACTGGTTGCGTACGTACCAGAAGGCCTGGTAGGTCAGGAATTCAGCATGTTGGCCGCTAAGCGGCTCTCCCTCTAACAGCTTCAATCCTGCATCGATGTACGTTCGTGTCTCCTGTATATCAGGACTGGTATTGAATAAACCGAGCCAGCGCGTTCCCAACTCTGCAAGATGATTGTACAGGTGGAGCAGATGATCGCTTTCTGCCTCTGGTTCTGCCGTCACCAATTGGAGAGCCCGCCGGTACCCCTGCCAGGCTTCATCCAGATTCCCGCGCTGAGTATAGGCTCCACCCAACTTCTCATGCATCGCGGCAATGGCCTGGGAATCTGCGTTGCTGTCAAGCAGTAACTCTAGTGCTTCACTATATGCCTGGATCGCGCGTATGGTGAAATAGCTGTGAAGGGCCTGGTCGCCCGCCATCGTGGTATAGGTAATCGCGCGGCGGCGTAACTCTGGCCGAGTCAAGCGTACAGGACTGCTGGAGGTTTCCGGCGAGTCATGTTTAGTAACAACGCTCACGGTACCCGGCACAAACCCTGCCGACCAGGTGGATAACGCCTGTTGATAGTGATAGGCCAGCAACTCAGCAAAAGGCTCGGCATTGCCTTTTATCTTTTCTTCCAACCAGAGAGCCAACTGCGCATGCTCCTGCGAGCGACGCATGCGCGGGATGTTATTGTAGACCACGTCACGGATCAATACGTGCTTGAAAGTAAACACTTGATCATTCTCTACTGGACTGCGTGCCTGTTTTTCAGCCACGACGATAAAGTCGCGTTGTATTAATGAGTCAAGCGTTTCAACGATGGTACTGGTGGGAAGGTCCGAGGCAATTTCAATAAGCGCCGAAAGCCAGAAGGTTCGACCTATAATACAAGCATGTTGCAGGACACGCTTCTCTATGGGACTGAGCAAATCAACGCGAGCAGCCAGTACCCCTTGTATCGTGTCGGGCACACGGGGAAGAGGAAAAACATA
>DMFQ01000183.1:3041-6191 GCA_003450555.1 Ktedonobacter sp. | reverse complement strand
CCATCTTCCTTGATCAACACTTTCTGGTCTATCAGCATGCGCACAATTTCTTCAACGAAGAAGGGATTGCCCTCGGCCCGGTTAAGAATAGTATAGCGCAGTACGCCCGGAATATCCTCGGTCTTCAGGAGCGCATCTACCAGGTCACTGGTCTCCTCTTTGGAAAGCGATTCCAGGACAATGGTTGTAAAGTTGCGTCGTCCTCCTCCCCAGTCACGCCGCCGATCATATAGATCTGGACGAGCTGGACAGAGGAAAAGAATAGGCACATCGGTGATGCGGTCCGTTAAGTATTCCAGCAGGTCGAGCAGCGCTTCATCTGCCCATTGGAGATCATCGATGACGATAATCAAGGGCTGTTGCTGTGCCAGGGCCTCCAAGAAGATACGCCAGGCACGCATAAGAGCCATATGTGGACCACTCTGGCCGCTCTGCTCTGTATTCTTATTCAGCGCACTGCTCCCAGGCGTACTTCCAGGTGGGCGTTCTCTCTCAAGTTGATCTGTGTAATTCTGCTCAAGAGTAGTGTTGCCGGTCCTTCTACCTACACTGCGGATGATGGCATAAGCTACCTCGACAGGATCTTCAGAGCTTTTGGCATTGATCAATGTTTCGCGTACAAAATCTGTAAAGCGGTCCTCGAGGGTCTGGGTCTCATACGTTTCATTATTGCGCACATTGAGCAAGGAATTGAGTATCTCAACCAGCGGTCTGTATGTCACTCCCTCGCCATAAGGTGGGCAGCGTCCTTGCAAAACGCGAGGAGCTGCCAGCGTGTCCTCACAGGTGGTGCATCTGGCTGTTTCCTCTTCACTCTGTAGGAATTCGCGCACCAATCGTGATTTGCCGATACCAGGTGCGCCTAAGAGGGTAATTAGATGCGGGCGTCGTTCAGCCTGGACACGCGCATAGGTTGCGTGCATAAGCGCAAGCTCGAGCGTGCGTCCTACCAGGCGCGCTTCCAATCCTTCGATACCGCGCGGGTGTTGTGTAATGGCGGATGTATCGTTTTGCAGCCCAAGTACGACCCACGCGGATATCGGCTCCGCTTTCCCTTTGAGCCGCAGGGGAGCTAGCGCATGAAAAGTAAAAACGTTCCTTGTCGCGAGATAGGTGCGTTCTCCTACGAGGATCGTGTCAAACATGGCAACCGATTGCAGGCGCGCGGCGACATTGACCGCGTCGCCTGTGATAAGGAAATCACGCCTGTTGTTCCCCGCGTCGCTGGTAGCAGCAACCTCTCCCGAGTTAATGCCAATGTGCATCTGGAGGCGTGTCGCTTCTGGATCTTGAGCCAGTCGCTG
Source organism: Ktedonobacter sp. (assembly GCA_003450555.1). Classification (GTDB taxonomy): domain Bacteria; phylum Chloroflexota; class Ktedonobacteria; order Ktedonobacterales; family Ktedonobacteraceae; genus UBA11361. The sequence continues at coordinate 4,887 of DMFQ01000183.1, read as the reverse complement.
CTCATTAAAGCGGGCAAGAGCCGCTTGCATATCAAGAGCCGCCCGTATTGCCCGGTCTGGATCATCCTCATGCGCGAAAGGTATGCCAAACACTGCCATGACTGCATCGCCGATATATTTCTCAACCGTACCACCATGTCTGCGAATCTGTTCCGCCATCAGGTTGAAGTATCCACTGAGTATGGCTCGCATATCTTCAGGATCAAGGCGGTCTGCCAATGGAGTTGAGCCAGTAATATCCGCGAACATAACGGTAACAACACGTCGTTCCTCTGACGGGTTCAGCGAAATTTCAGGGAGTGGCTGTGTGTGTCCGTTCGCTCGCGGCAGCGATAATTGAGTCTGTTCGCCTATTGCTCTTGATGATAGGGCTGTGCCACATTCAATACAGAATTTAGCTGACGGTGGGTTTACGGTGCCACAATTTGGACAGACTCCAAAACGCCTGCCACATTCAAGGCAAAACTTTGCTGTTGGTGGATTGATCGTTTGGCAATTCGGACAACGCATATATCCCTTGCTTCCGGCTTCTTTCTATCAGCTATCCCGTAGCAGTACATCTACAAGAGGTATCCATATGGCTGTACTTTTCGTATATCTATTACAGATAGGAAAGGATAGGTCTTACATCAGGTTCTATTGTACAACACTACGACAGCGCAAGTGCGCCGCAGGCGGTGAGAAAAGAAGCAAATAGGGACAGACGGGACTAATAGTTTCCGGGCTTGACGTCAGCAGAGAATTTGCGTACTATGAGGTCTGACGGAAGGGAGACCAATCATGCAACCAGACTTTCGGGTGGAGAGTCGCAGCTATGATCAGATGGTGCGAGGGTCCTGGCAAGCCTACAGGCTTCATAAGAGAACGCAACTGAGTGATGAGTTATTGGCAGAAGTATCGAGTGACTGCCTACGCCTCTGGCTACCAGCCGGGACACTCATGCACTGGTCAACAAACACACGTCCACTACGCTACAACTGTTTACAATTTTACTGGCCACAACGTTGGTATACGCTCAGCGCTTTTTATGATGGCCGCGTACTGAAATATACGTATGCGACTATCATTCGGCCCGCCTCAATTGAAATCGAGCGCCTATCCTACGTTGATCTCGATTTGAGCATTCTGGTCAAGCCGGATCTGACATATGAGGTGCTCACCCAGGCCGAATTTGAGCAGATGGCAGATCTGCTCCACTACAGTGAAGAGACACGCATTAGTGCGTTAATGGCAATGCGAACCATTACCAGTTCTATTCAACGGAGTGTGGGCATCTTTGCCACCGTTCCACATCTACTGCGCGAAACGGACTTTCACCTGACAGGGTGCCAAAAGGACGAAGCGCCAAGCGCTTCTTAAGGGGTTTGCTGCACCCAAAGAAGCCAGGTGGAGAGAGCTAGAGAGCTACATATGCCAAAACGCATTGACCACATCGCCATCATCGTGCGGGACATCGAGCAGGCATTGGTCTTTTACCGCGATACGCTGGGCATCGCACCCGGCGAGATACAAGAGGTTCCTACCGAGCATGTACGTATTGCTTTTCTCCCTATGGGCGGCCCTGGCGGGAGTGAAATTGAGCTGATCGAGCCAACCGCTCCCGACTCGAGTCTGGCAAAATTTTTAGAGAAACGCGGCGAGGGTCTACACCACATTTGCCTGGAAGTGGAAAATATCGATGCCGAACTGGCGGACATGCGGGAAAAAGGGGCGCAAGTGCTAGACAAACAACCGCGCATTGCTGCCGAGGGGCGAGCCATCTTTCTTCACCCTAAAGGAACCAATGGCGTACTCCTGGAACTTCTGGAGAAGTCGTAGGCATGCTATACAACATAACAAACAGAAA
>DMFQ01000183.1:0-2860 GCA_003450555.1 Ktedonobacter sp. | reverse complement strand
ATTTGTACCTACCCTTTCTGTTAGCACGAGAGAGAAGAAGGAAAGGAGGGGTCTAAGGTGTTTTCTGGTAACATCTATAGCATACTTTCCAAAGATAAAGAATTTGTAAGATAAACTTCAAGATTTGCTCAAGATTTAACAATAGTGATGTGGAGGCGCTTCGCACGGGTACCGTAACGCAAACACTCGTGTTATGATACTATACGATGAAACAATATGCCGCAAAGGGTGGAGTTGGCACTAAAATGAGTAAAAAAATCCTGATTATTGAAGATGAAGAGGGTATTGTACACCTGCTCAGCCTCTACTTGAAGGATGCCGGCTATGATATCGCTGTCGCAAAAGATGGCGCGGATGGCCTCGCTCTGCACGCGCGCTTACATCCTGACCTGGTAATTCTGGATATTATGTTGCCCGCTATAGATGGCTTCGAGGTCTGTCGACGCATCCGCGCGTGGTCAAAAACGCCCATCCTCATGTTAACAGCGCGTGTTAGTGAGGAGGACCGTATCGAGGGGCTTGATTTAGGTGCCGATGATTATCTTGTCAAGCCATTTAGCCCGCGCGAACTGGTCAGCAGAGTACGAGCAATCCTCAGGAGAGTTGGCAATTCCGATGGAGGAGAGGCATCTTCCTCTTCCCCTGCTGCGGAAACGGACGTAGTATTGCGCTTTCCCGGGTTGACTATTGACCTGCCCGCTCGCCGCGTTGAGGTCAATACTACCGAGATAGCACTGACGCCAACAGAGTTTGATCTACTCGTATTGCTCGCCCAATCACCAGGACGAGTGTTCACGCGCGAAATCCTAATGAATAAAGTATGGGGCTACGATTACCTGGGCGACGGGCATACCATTGATGTCCATATCAGCGCACTGCGCAAAAAGCTCGAAACGAATTCTGAACAGCGCTATATCACTACTGTCTGGCGTGTGGGCTATCGCTTCGAAGTAAAAACACGTTCAGCCGTTTCATAAATGTACGGGCAGGGCTTGCTTCTACCCAAATCGTATCAACGAAGAGGAAAGGAAATGCGAATACGCTGGTGGCAAAGCATACGTTGGCGGCTCGCTTTAGGTTCAATGCTTGTCGTCATGCTCGCAACAATCCTACTAGCCCTGACCGTCATTTTTGCCATAGTCCACTACTATAGCCTTGATCAGAACAATCGGCTTAGCAGCTTCGCGGGCGATAGCGCGCAGCGTATTGGTGAGAGCTACCTACAAAGCTATAGCCTTGGGCGTGCATCAGCCAGTGCATTTCCCAATGCCTTAGAGCATAGCTATCAGGGTGAGCAATACTTGCTCGTTGTGCTCAATCGTCGCAGCCAGCCTGTCTATCCACGTTTTGGGGTGGGCCAGAATACCCTCACGGCCTTTGCCGTTGCGCTTGCTGACCCGACACTCCACAAGGGTGATTTTATGGGTTTGCGAAGTGCCATAGCCGCTAGCCAGCAGGGAGTTACATCTACCGGTCAACTGGGGTCCGGTAGCCCTCTCTGGCTACCACGTCCATTTGTGGTACAGCCGATATTTGCGGGAGGACAGGGTAACGGACCGATGGTGGGCGTTCTGGTCGTCACTCCTCTTTCTGCCGCTGAGAATAGCGTTCCTCCTTTTATAGCGGCTGTTGGTCTATCCGTCGTGATTGCTTCTGCTATCGTCGTTGTGCTGGCTGCATTGGCGGCAATCCTTTTCTCGCGCACCATTACACGTCCGTTGGCAAATCTGACAAAGACGGCTCGCGTGCTTGCCTCAGGTGATTATAACGTTCGTGTTACCACAAAAGCCCATGGTGAGTTGGATGAGCTTGCGAACACCTTTAATGAAATGGCGGCGAAATTGGCGAACGACGTCAATGAACTTCATCAACAAGAGCAGTGGAGACACGAGCTTATTATGAATATTACCCATGATTTAGCGACGCCGTTGACGGCAATCGCTGGACTGGGTGAATCATTAGTGGACGGCGTGAACCAGAACCATGAAGACTATGAGGCAACGGGTCGTATCATAGTGAGAGAGACGCTGCGCCTGCGCCGCCTGGTCAAAGACCTGCATTTGATGGCAAAAGTGGAGGCGGGGAGAATGAGAAGCATTCAACCTCAATGGAAATTGGTGCGCCTGGCCGCCCTGGTCGATGAGGTTCTGGCGGTGCTGGCGACCGAGTTCGAGCGCGCTAATGTAGAGCCCCTTAATACCATTGCTTATAATCTACCGCTTGTCAAGGCAGACCCGGATATGTTGACGCGCGTCTTCTCCAACCTTTGTGACAACGCTTTGCGCCATACGCCGCCAGAGGGCACTGTGATTATCGAAGCCTTTCAACAGGAGAACCACCAGCTTGTTGTTTCTGTTACTGATAGCGGCGAAGGTATCCCGCCTGGTGCTTTGCCCCGTGTCTTTGACCGCTTTTACCGAGCTGATTCCTCGCGGCAGGCAACGACCGGTGGGAGCGGTTTAGGGTTGGCGATTGTGCGTGCCATTGTTGAGGCACACGGTGGAACGATCTGGGCGGAGAATGTTCCCGATAAAGGCGCGCGTCTGCTCTTCACATTACCGCTGACCTCTTCTGAGCAGACATCAATCAGCGGTGCTATTACAATGCCTATTTACTAATAGTACCCCATCAGGTCGGCTGTGGTAGCTTTTCTACTCAGAACCACCTGGATCTCGCCGCCCTGCAGAATCACTGTACCCGAAGGCGGGCTCTGGCGCACGACTCGTCCTGGAGGTATGTCTGGTCGGGAAGGCTCTTCACCATATACCACGACCTGAAAGCCTAACTCACTCGCCACCTCCATAGCATTTATTAGATCCATGTTTTCCAGGTTTGGAGCACCCTTGACCTGTGTCGTTTC
>DMFQ01000395.1:1016-5410 GCA_003450555.1 Ktedonobacter sp. | reverse complement strand
TCCTTCAGCGTTCAGCGAGACGAGCTACAAGTGCTCGTTCTTCCGGACCGAACCATGGTGGATCTCCTGCCGCTGCATTTTCAGCCATGCGATCCGCATGGCTGGTAGCGGGGATCGTGACATGACAGCGTGGATCGCTCAGAATCCACTTCAGGAGGGCCTGCCCCCACGTGGTCACGCCAAAGGGCAAAAGTGGTGCCAAATCAGCCTTTGATGGTATGTGCCGCAGCAGATCTCCCTCGGCAAATGGACGCATGACGACGACACCCAGACCAAGATCAGCGGCCACCGGCAAGATCTCATGCTCAACCTCGCGCTGCAAAGGATTATAGGGAATCTGGATAGCAGTGATGCGACCCGTCCGCATGACTCGCTGCAATTCTCCAAAGAAGGAGCTATCATAGTGCGTGGCACCAATAGCCAGCACCTGCCTTGCATCGCGCAGCCGCTCCAGCATCGCCAGGTGCTCCTGCCAAAGAACCAGATTGTGTATCTGGTAAAGATCGATGGTATGGTCGAAAAACGCCAGCGCTCGCTCTACCTGAGCCTGGCCTTCACTCGCTGTCCGCGCCCATACCTTTGTAGCAATCAAAACTTTATTACGGCGGCCACGCAGTACTTCACCTAGCACGTGTTCGGCTTGTCCATACATCGGTGAAGAATCGAAGAAGGCTGCACCTATGGTAAGTGCAGTATCCACTACCGCACTTGCGCTCTTTATGGCTGCTTTCCCGCGCACATCGAAGGTTTTCCAGGTACCCATGCCAACTACTGGTACCTGCAAACCTGTCTGGCCCAACAATCGACGTTCCATGTTTCTCTCCTTGCTCAATCAAGCTATTTTCTTTGTAATTCAGACACGTGGCGCTGCCAATGTCAACGCCTTTGTCCAGCCATGACATAAACACGAAGAAGCGCTGAGATTATTCAACGTCAATTGCTTGCCCTTGCCAAATGCCTTGCTGAAGGGGAACTATGGGTACTCGTGATAACCGGAATGCCAGGCAATACTTCCAGCAGATAAGGTCCAATCCCTTGACAATCATTAACCAAAGTGTTACTATTTAATCCAATAGTTAATGACATTGGACTGCGTTCGCTGAGTGGCAGATGCCGTTCGATCCCTTGATAATCCATAACCGAACAATTTAAATGTAAATCTATGAGTAAAAATCTTGACGCCACGCTCGCCGCTTTGGCTGACCCTACCAGACGCCATGTGGTGGAACTTCTCCGAGAACGTCCTCGCCGCGCCGGTGAGCTTGCCGCTGCTTCCGCGATGAGTGGCCCCGCAATGAGTAGGCACCTGCGCGTGCTCCGAGCCAGCGGCCTCGTCGAAGTTGAATTCGAAGAGGAGCAGGTCGATCACGATGCTCGCGTGCGCGTATACCGGCTGTGCCCCGAACCCTTCGTTGATCTCCAGGCATGGCTCGACCAGGTACAGGCATTCTGGAGCAACCAGCTTGATGCCTTCAAGACACATGCCGAGCGTACACACGAGCACACATACAGAGGAGAAGACAGATGAAACCTACCGATATCGTCACCGCTACCGTCGAGGTGGCAGTGGATCCCACTACCGCCTTCGCGATCTTCACAGAGGAGATCGGCCAGTGGTGGAGGCCGGGTCCCATCAACTGGAACGACCCCAGAAAGGCCATCGGCATCCGAATTGAGCCTGGCGTGGATGGTCGTTGGATTGAGGTGTACGATGGCGTCACTGGCGAGGGCTTCGAGTGCGGCCGCATCCTGGTATGGGAACCCGGCGTCCGCTTCATATTCTTGTATCGCGACGCCGGCCACGAGATCGACGACACTGAGGTCGAGATTCGCTTCGAGGCAATCGACGGCGGCACTAGAGTAACTCTCGAGCACCGTGGCTGGGACAAAGTGCTCCCCAACCTGGCCTCTAAAAGGTCCGAGCTTAAACGCTGGGGCTGGACCAACATTCTCGGCTGGTTCAGCGAGTGGGCATTCTGGGGCTCTCCGCGCCGCATTCGTGGCAGTGCAGTGGTAGGCGCCGTCCCTCATAACGAGCAAGACCCAAAGCGATGAAGGAAGATCCACTAGCTCTCCTGTGCAAGCGGGAGTGAATGGACTACTAACCTGTAACCGGGGCCAAAAGTTGATCCAGCCTCCCTTGCGTATTTGAACCAGCTTGCACAACTGGCGTAGAATATAAGTAATCCAACCTTAGAAAGAATAGCAAGGAGAAGTTCATGTCTTTACATGCCAAATGGAAATAAGAGTGAACATTTTATTTTTCTCTAAAACAAGCAAAAAGGAGCATTGCAAATGGCGATGGATTATGGCATCATCGTTCCCCAGGGCTGGCTCATGGATCTGGTGGGCATAGCCGATCCGGTTGAGGCTTATGAAGCTATGACGCGAGTCGCACAAGAAGCTGAAGCACTGAACTTTCACTCGATCTGGCTCTACGATCATTTCCACACCTCTCCTACACCTACGCAGGAAGTGACCTTTGAATGCTGGATCAGCACCGCAGCGCTGGCTCGCGATACCAAACGCGTTCGCATCGGTCAGATGGTGAGTTGTAACAGCTATCGCAACCCCGCGCTGCTGGCCAAGATGGCCAGTACCGTCGATGTGCTCAGTCATGGTCGGCTCGATTTTGGTATTGGTGCTGGCTGGTACGAACACGAATATCTGGCCTATGGTTATCCCTACCCTGAGGGGAGAGAACGCTTGCGCCAACTGCGTGAGGCCATCCAGATCATACTGGCAATGTGGACGCAGGATGAAGCCACCTTTGCAGGGGAATATTACCAGGTTAAAGGGGCCATCAACCAGCCTAAAGGGGTACAAAAACCACACATTCCCTTACTGATTGGAGGGGGAGGCGAAAAGGTCACCCTCAAGCTGGTCGCACAATACGCGGACGCTTGCAATATCGGTGGAGATATCCCGACTATTAAGCACAAACTAGCCGTCCTCAAGCAACATTGTGACGAGCTTGGCCGTGATTACAACAGCATCCGCCGCACGACTCTCATCGATGATTGCGCCATCGCCGAAACAGAGCAGGCTGCTATCGCAAAATTGTCCCCAGAAAATCGAAACAATCTCGACGAACTTCGTCAATCGGCATTGATCGGCACTCCCTCGATGATCCGCGAACGCCTGGCACAATACGAAGAGGCCGGGGTGCAAGAAATCATTGTCCGCTTTGTCGACGCTACTCAATTGGATTCAATCCGCTTATTCGCGAGCGAATGTATGAACGTCCACTAACACACTATCCTAAAATGTACGGGCAGGGCTTGCCCCTGCCCTGCCCGTCTCTCTGCCCCGCCCGTCTCTCTGCCCTGCCCATCCCCATCCCCCCGCCCCGGCTCGTCCCTACGCCCTCTCACACATCCCTATCCAACAACCTCAGGCCGACTGCTAACAGAGTCGCTGGCAACCATCTCCTGATTCGCTGGCAGCCCCGAGAGAGTACTGGGAGCATTCAGATTTGCGCCTTCATCGACGCCGATACCCATACGCAGCGTTAGCTCGCCGCCAAGCCAGCCCGTTACTCCTAACAGCCCTGCGCCGAGGAAGGATAAAACATAAGCTGTGATGGATGGATTTCCCGGTACACTCAAGCGCAAAAGTCCGCTCACTACAAACAGCAAGAGAATGGCATAATTGCCTCCCCCGTGCCACAAACCGACCCGTTTAGCACGAGTGCCAGATGGCACGGCCATCCAATCAATGGTGCCAACAATTGCCGCCATGATACCACCAATCGTGCCTGCCGCAATCATCCAGAAAGCGATTTCTGACCAGTATCCATTGCCTGTGATCCAATGGATGATATCGAATATGACCGAGGTTGTCAGTAAACCCAGTGGGAACGAGACCAGCATAGGGTGTATCGGATGACCCATTGACTTGACTCTGCTATACATAATAGTTCCTTTCTTTCTTTATCAGCCTCCAGCACGCGCCTTCCTAACCTGCCAATACCCCACTACAGATGGGCCAATACTCTATTAAGACAGCCCTCCCGCGTGTTGTATCACGGCCAGCACCTTGGACTCGCTATCATAGATAGCAATCGCCTCATTCAAGCGCGTGATTTCAAAGATGTGGCGATAATGCTCACTCAACCCATAGGCCAGCAGATGCTGCTTCTGACGCTTAATGCGGATGAGCAGCGTGACAAGCAGGCCGATGCCGCTACTGTTCATGTACTCCAGTCCAGCAAAGTTCAAGATGATGTTACGCGTCGTGGGAGTACTGGCTTCCTGGTAAGCGTCCATGAGCACCTTTTCCGCAAAAGCGGAGACTTCCCCCTGGATATCGATAATACTGGTTGTGGCATCGATCCTGCGCACGTGCATGTTTACATTAGCTTGTGGCATTTTTTCTCCTCTATGTTTTTTTCC
>DMFQ01000395.1:0-811 GCA_003450555.1 Ktedonobacter sp. | reverse complement strand
CCTACACCTTGATAGCGTACCCCATATATAAGTTCGACGTGTCCTTACTTTTGACCAGTTTAATCTGCGTTCCCACCTCTTTCAAAGGGAGTACGCCCCGTTTGTACTTGCGAAGAAGACGGAACAGCGTGATAGGATTGGTATTGGGAACCAGTCCAAAGATTTCTTTTTGCTCAAGCTTATGCGCGCTCATATGTGCTTGTAACTCTGATGGCTTGACGAACAATTTCCAATCATGGAGATTTGCAGGCATAACCCTTGTTGCCTTCCATTCCTGTAACAGCTTGATGGAAATAATCTTACTCATAAACGTGCGATTAATGGTGTCGTAGAAAAAGAAACCGTCCTTCTTGAGGACACGCGCAATTTCAGAGATCACCGCGCCAAGATCATTCACGTGTTCCAGCACGTCGCAGCAATACACCATATCAAAGGACGAATCAGCAAAGTGGAGGCTTTCGCCGACGCCTGTGAGATACTCGATAGCTAGACCCTCCTGTGTCGCGTGTGCTTTCGCAACGGCAATCGACGGTTCCGATGGGTCGATGCCTGTCACGTTACAACCAAGCCGGGCGAACTCCTCCGCCAGCAGTCCTCCGCCACATCCAACATCAAGCGTCTTTTTGCCACCAGGGTCAATCTTTTCCTGTTCCAGCAGAACCGTACGAAAGTAGCTGAAACGGGCAGGATTAAGTGAAATACGCAAGACATTGAGTACCTCGTTCTCATCCCACCACGTCGAAGCCAGTCGATCATAGAGCTCATTATCTGTCGGCATATGCCCTCCTTTCATCGCTGCTGACTGAAAGTA
>DMFQ01000172.1 GCA_003450555.1 Ktedonobacter sp. | reverse complement strand
CCACGTCCACGCCGCTCCCGCCCTACGGAGACGAAGACGCTTCCAAGGCTTCATCACAAGCTTGCGTCGCCCTGGTAACCCTTCCCCTGCGCGGATCTCACCTGATCAAAAAACGCCCGGTGATCTCCGTGCCAAACACGAAATGCTTCGGGAATGCGCTGCATATGACCTGGATCAAGCTTGTCAGGAAGGGCGGTCTCAGGGAACCAGTTCATTTCTAGGAACTTTCTTTTCCGCCTTTAATGCCTGTAATGGTAGAAAGTACTCTTCCAAAGGAATTTTGTGCATGAAGCAGAACTGTACTTATGGATAGCCCATAAATACTATGTGTCATTGTGTTTCAATATATATCTTTTATAGTGTGCTACTATATGCATCGTTCCCCCTTTACACATCACGAATACCTGTGTGTGTTCGCGAAAGTGTCGTGGAGAGCCACAATTTGCGGGTGATGAATGTAGAAAGAGATTATATTGCAAGCACAGCAACAAGTCTGGAATTTCTTCCAGCAACGCGCCACATCGAGTGGTTTGATCAAAGTAAGTGTAACAGTAATGCTAATGCTCCTCTTTTTAGGAGTGAGCTTAGGAGCGAATATACCGGGAACGCACGCTCAGATCTCAACCAGAGGGACGGTGGGATCGAGCAGCATCTATAGCGCGAATCATGCGCAAGCCAGCAGCGTCAGTAGCCAGCACAGCAAAATTGGCTTAAGTGAATTTCTGCCGAGCACATACCTGGGAAATCAATTCCCCTGGCCGTATTGCACGTGGTGGGCCAACGAGCGCTACCACCAACTGCACGGTGTCTATGTGCCATGGACAACAAATTCAAATGCCTGGCAATGGACGGCGCGTGCCTACGATTTCCACTGGCACGTGTCCAGCACACCTTATGTGGGCTGGATCATGGATCTGCAGCCGTGGGTACAAGGGGCTTATGGTCTGGGCCACGTTGGAGTGGTAGAAAGGTATCTGGGGAACGGATATTTTGTCGCCAGTAACATGAGCTGGGGCGCATACCCTACACAAGTCACCTACGTCACCTTTCATGCCGGTTATGGTGTGACGTTTATTCACCAATAGCAACCATGTTCGACTCGCAATTTGTACAAGCGAGTAGCAGAAATTGGTGAGAGACATCCGTCAGAACATCCGTCAGCCAATCGGTAAGTAAGTTAACCAAAACACCCGTAAAGAAGGGCCGCTCATCTGTCGATAGAGATGAGCGGCCCTTCCGCATTTTAAATATGCTATACTCAGATGCAATACCACGGAAAGGATTGATTACGAACTTCCATGCCTGAATATATCTGGGGGCGCAACCCGATCATGGAAACGCTCCAATCGCCAAGACAGATTAAACGTATTCTATTTGCTGAAGGTCAACGCGAAGCATCATCAGCTCTTGCCACTATTCTGCAAGAGGCTGAGCGCAGACATATCCCAACTGAGAAGGTGGCCCGCGCGCGCCTTGACCAGATCAGCCACGGAGCAGTTCACCAGGGCTGTATCGCTGTTGTCGAAGCACGCTCCTATGCTACATTAGATGAGATACTCGCCCATGCCGAAAACAAGCACGAGGAGCCTTTTCTGCTTATCCTCGACGCTATTCAGGATGTTAATAACCTTGGCTCGCTGTTACGCACAGCCGAGTCTGTTGGCGTCCATGGCGTCATCATACCGGAGCATCGCGCGGCTGAAGTGAACGCGACGGTGATAAAGACCTCGGCTGGCGCTACCGAACATTTGCTCATCGCGCAGGAGACAAACCTCACACGGACCATTGATTACCTCAAAAAACAGAATATCTGGGTGGTAGGGTTAGCTGGCGAGGCCAGCACCGAGTACTATCGTGCGAACCTGACAGGTGCGCTTGCCCTGGTGGTCGGGAACGAAGGGAAGGGCATTAGCCGCCTGGTACGAGAGAACTGTGACCTGCTCATTAAACTACCGATGCGCGGGCATATCAACTCGCTCAACGCGGCAGTTGCAGGCAGTATCGCTCTTTATGAGGCGCTCAGGCAGAGAGAACAGGGAGAGGTCAAAAAGTGAGCCATTGTAGATGCAAGGTTTGTATGCTATACTTCTGTTTATGATAACCAGCCATTGAGCATGAAAGGAGGTGCCCTATGAAGATGAGAGCAACGATAAATGCGATCAAAATTCCTCAACTAGTAAGAGTTTACGGCAAAGATAGGAGCACCATCCTTGAGTACAAACACAGCATTGCTGATCATCGATGTCCAGACAGGACTCGTTGACGGCACAAAGCCAGTTCACAAAATGCCAGAACTACTGGCGAACATCAACACGCTCATTGCCCAGGCGCGGAGCACAAAAACCCCCATCATCTATATTCAGGATAATGACGTCGACGAGATTGGTTCACCTGGCTGGCAAATACACGAGGCAATCGCGCCCAAAGAGGGCGACCTCGTTATTCGCAAGCCCGAAACCGATGCCTTTTATGGCACATCGCTACAAGAAGATCTCATAGCCCGAGACATAAAACATCTCGTCGTTAGCGGATGTAAGACGGAGTATTGTATCGATGCCACCTGTCGACGCGCGACAAACCTGGGCTATAACGTGACGCTGGTCGGAGATGCCCACTCCACGACGGATAACGAGATTTTAGCTGCTGAGCAAATCATTGCCTACCATAACCACCTGCTGGAGAGTGTCTGGTCAGATGAACACGGCGAGGCTGTCGGCGTTTACGTCAAGAGAACCGGAGAAATCGAATTTTAGGAACGTAGGGGCGCAAATGAATTGCGCCCGCCCGGGCAGCCGATCCCTGACCGGGCACAAATGAATTGCGCCCCTACGCCCTTTCACTCTTCGTCGTCCTTCGGATGCCCAGCAGCCTGTAAGACCTGCCTGGACAATGGCATCAGCGTCTGTCTCTTCTAATGCAAGTGCATCTGGATTTTGTCTTTTTGAGGTGAGGATGTCTCCTTATACAGGCATATCATGACATCACCTCGCCCGTTGGCATTGCAGGAGTATCCATCCTGGCCTTGACTTGTTCACGCAAATGTTCGGCCCAGAGGAGTTCCTGTTGGCACTGCTGGATCTTGTGTCGAAAGACAGAAGAGGATTGGTTGGCAGTTAAGATATTGGAGAGTAGCATAGACTCATCCTATTTAGAACGCGTCTTGCCGTGGAGTCAGGTAATGAGCCATCAGAGTGAATCTCCTCTTTCTTCTTCTGTTTTTGTCCTTGAGCCGAAGACGGCTTTAATTGATGAGCCTGTGAACATTCAGCTTTGTGGCCTGATACCCGATCAAAAGATCAGGATTAGGGCCACAACGTATGATGATCGAGGCCAGATGTGGGCATCCTGGGCACTTTTCCGAGCGGATCACACTGGTTCGGTGGATATGCGTTCGCAGCTTCCAGAAGATGGGACCTATGGTGCTCTCGATGCCATGGGTTTGTTCTGGTCGATGTATCCAACAATAGAACGACAAGAGGTGATTCCCTTTACGAGGACAAGTTTGCAGCCAGTGCAGGGTGTCGGCTCCACAAAATTTCTCTCACATCGACAGTCTTTTAAAGACTGGTTCCGGGATAGTTCTTATAATCAGCATGATGGGACGCCAGAACCACGGCAGGTAGACGACTTCTTTGCGGCTCTTCATGGCGCGGTAGATACCCTCACCAACGCCTTTTGCGCTGGCGGCCAGCAGTCCCTTTTTCACCGCAGCGGTCATAGGAGTATCGATAAGGCCAGGCTTCACAGTCACAACAGCGACGCCTGACTTGCTCAGGCGGTTGCGCAGCCCCTGCAAGAAAACGCTGAGCGCGCCTTTGGCGGCGCCATAGACATAGTTGCTCTGTCGACCGCGGTCACCAGCCACCGAGGAGATAACGGTGATACAGCCACGCTTCTGCTGCTCAAAATAGTCCGCCAGGATAGTCAACAAGGAGATCACACTGGTACAATTGGTGGTAAACTCTTTGAGCGTCTCCGCGACGCTGCGCTGGCATTTTTGCTGATCGCCCAACGTGCCATGAGCAATCAGCACCATATCAAGTCCGTCGAGCGTCGTGATAGCGGTTTCAATCATTTCCTGGTGGCGTTCAAGCTCTGTCACGTCGAGCACATAGGTCTCGATACGCTGCGCGCCGCGCACTTTCAAATCGTTGCCAATGTCTGCAAGCTTCTGCGGGGAGCGCGCGACCAGGAAAAACTCGGCGCCATCTTTGGCAAAACACTTGGCCGTCTCATGGGCAATCGCCGAGGTTGCTCCTACAATCATCATTCTCATATTCTCTACACCGTCACTAACTTATTGGTATGACTCACACGTCGCCAGAAACTGGAGGAGAAGTGCGGGTCAACATACTGGGCAAACTCTTGCCACCTGGGGAAAAAGGCCTGGAAGTTCTCAGCGCTCATGCGCGCATCTTTGGCCGGATAGACGGCCCCCCCGCTCTGGCGCACAACCTTATCAAGTTCGTCAAGCAATTGCAGCGTCTTCCGACCGCCATAGGCAAAATCGAGCGCAAGGGTTATGCCTGGTCGCGGGAAAGAAAGCATGCCGGGGGACTGGATAGTGCCAAATGTCTTGAGGACCGTGAGAAAGGACCCTTCGCCCGAGCGCCGGATGCGATCGATAATTTCTTTCATAGCCGCAAAACCATCCTCGAAGGGCACAACAAACTGATATTGCAAAAAGCCACGGCTGCCATACATACGATTCCAATTGTGAATAGAGTCAAGTGGATAAAAGAACGGCTCATAGGGAACAACCTTGTGCACTCTTTTGCTGAACTGCGTGTGATAGCATAGCTCGTTAAAAGATTTGACCGTAAGGGTGTTTAAGACAAAAGAGGGAAAATCAAACGGTATAGCGAGTGGCAACTTTTTGCCTGGCTTCTGCGCTGCCCGTGACTTTGATTGGTCGTTATTCCCGCACATGAAAATACCCCGGCACAGGTTCTGTCCGCCAATCAGAATGTCTACCCAGGACATGGTATATTCATACTTCCGGTCTGTTTCGGCGGAAATCTGCATAAATTCGTCGAGCGACGAAAACTGAATGCGCTCCATGTCGATAAAGGAATTGACAATCGGCTTCAAGCGAAACTCAGCCCAGAGGATAACGCCAGTGAGACCAAGGCCGCCAATCGTTGCCTGAAAAAGTTGCGGGTTCTCATAGGGTGAACAGATGAGACGCTCTCCATGCGAGCGCAAGAGTTCAAAGCGCGTGACATGGCAGCCAAAAGTGCCGGCTTTGTGATGATTCTTGCCATGCACATCGTTGGCGATGGCTCCCCCAACCGAGACAAATTTGGTGCCCGGCGAGACCGGAATAAACCAGCCACGCGGTACAACAAGTTCGAGAATTTCCGCCAGCGACACGCCCGCCTCACAACATAGCAGGCCTTCATTTTCGTCAAAAGAGATGAAACGTCGCAAGTGACTGACATCCAGCGACACGCCACCCTCGTTCAGACAGCTATCACCATAGCTGCGCCCATAGGCAAAAGGCAAGAGGGGATGCTCAAAATCAGCAAGATCGGGGATCTCACTGCGCCAGTAGACCGCTTGTACCTCAGCGGGTGCCACAGATGGATAGCGCCCCCACGAGCGGGGATGATGCGTTTTAGCGAGAAAAGACATAGGTTTATTGATACCTCGATTGCGTTTTTCATAATACTAGATGTTATAACGTTGGAAGAGAAGGCAAAGATACGAAAGGTAGCCGAATGGTATCAGTTGGACTTGGATGAGTGTCGATGAGGGAAAGTAACCGATTGAGCGGTGAGACACGTATTTTAGAATGTAGGCGTCGATGTCAACCTGGGGGGATGGTGGCACTATCACTTGTTGCACCGGCGCCATTTCCTAAGCATTGTTATGGCCATGTGGTAAACTGAAGAAATGAGGTCACCAGGACCATAACTGAGTACTTCTCCACATTAGAATATTTTCGGAATGGTCGGCAAATTACTTATTGTTCTTCTACTCCTTATGACAGAAGCACATTCTCAGGAGGTGATTATGCGAGGCCCTCACTCAAAGGTAAAGCTCTATCTGAACGAACAGATCCGCCCTATCCTGGTCGCTTTTCTCCTCGTCACCGCGCTTGTAGCCACTTCGGTCGGTACTGCTAGAGCCAGCCGCGATTGCAGCGCCCTAA
>DMFQ01000228.1:2769-3537 GCA_003450555.1 Ktedonobacter sp. | reverse complement strand
ACTGGCACAGGGCGCGCGCCTGGCCAATCCAGGTGAGTTTACCCTGCGTGCCTTTCTCAATGGGCGACTCGGCCTGGCACAGGCGGAGGCGGTGATGGATCTGATCGGGGCACAGACCGAAGCGGGTCAGCGCCTGGCGATGCAGCAACTGCAAGGACGTGTCTCCTCACAGGTACAGGAGGCGCGTCATGCTATCCTTGCCGTCGTGGCGCGTATCGAGGCGAGTATTGATTTTCCTGAAGATGATGTACCGACGCCGCTGCCCGCGGAACTTATGCCAATGGTTGCTATTGCACAGCAGCAGGTAGATGCCTTGCTCGCGGGTTCAGAACAGGGACGCCTCTACCGGCAAGGACTGCGTACCGCTATCATCGGTCGGCCAAATGTCGGCAAATCCAGCTTGCTCAATGCTCTCTTGCGTTCCGAGCGCGCCATTGTCACACCTGTGGCGGGGACCACACGCGATACCGTCGAAGAAGTGGCAAATCTGCGCGGTATTCCTCTACATCTCATCGATACCGCGGGCATTACGCCGAGCAGTGATCCGGTTGAACAAATTGGCGTGCAGCGCAGCCGAGCAGCTGCCGAAAGCGCCGACATCGTGCTCCTGGTCTATGATGGATCTGAGAAATTGACCGAACAGGATCGGCTCGTTTCTGACGAATTACGCATGATGGGTTTCGGATCGGGTGCAAGTGCTAGTACTTCCAGGCCAGTGATTGTCGTTATCAACAAAGCGGATCGTGAACAACTAGTGGAGCATGAAGC
>DMFQ01000228.1:2337-2651 GCA_003450555.1 Ktedonobacter sp. | reverse complement strand
ATAGCCGATCTGGTACTGGCTGGCAAGATGTTACATAGCTCTAGCGTACTGGTTACCAGCGCGCGGCACCAGGAAGCGCTGCGCCGCGCTGCCGAACATTTGCGAGCTGCGCTGCTACCTCTTGAGCAGGGGCTGCCGCTGGATTTTGTTTCTATTGATCTGCGTGTGGCCTATGATACATTGGGTGAAATTACCGGGGAAACGGCCAGCGATGACCTGTTGGATAGAATATTTAGTGAATTTTGTATAGGTAAATGAGTTTAATATAACAGGGGCAGGGGCAAGCTCTGCCAAGGAGCAGGGCAGGGGCAAGG
>DMFQ01000228.1:0-2163 GCA_003450555.1 Ktedonobacter sp. | reverse complement strand
AGAACATGTAAAGCGAACATCAATGATTATACTGGCGTTCATTGCCCCTTATGAGTATATTGCTGTCAGCTTGTGCTTCGCAAGCTGCTACAGTACAGGTCACGCCTACGCCAAAACACACCCCGACGCCGACGCCGACGCCTACATTTACCCCGACGCCGACGCCAGATCCGACGCCTACCTATCCGTCGACTGTCTCACCATCACGGATATTGGGGGTTGTGGCTGACGTTAGCAGTCCGTTTACGGGCATCCCGTGGGTGCGAGTAAGCTATGCCACCTGTCTCAAGGGTGCCCCTAGCGGAGGCGCTTTGAAGACAATCATAACAAAATTCCATAGTATTGGGGTGCGAGTGATGCTCTCAGTATGTCAATGGGCCAGGGATACGCGGCTGTATGATACAAAAAACTTGAATGATGCCGCTCAGGGAGGAGCCGATGCGGTGCAGTGCGGCAATGAGCAAATGAAGTTTGGACCCTACAACATGGGGGTTGCTCCGGCGATCTTTGCCAAATTCTATGACCTATGCCAGCATGCGATGCACGCGGTTCGTCCTGAAATTCCTATTATTATTGGGTCGAATGATCCTCACGTGGGAGGATCTGACTATGCTCCTCTTTACAATGAGGTGGGCTATTTCAACGCCATGCAATACGCTATGAATACCTCCGTTCATCCAGGAGGGAACTGGAACTGGCACTCCCAAATTATCGGCTTGATCGATAGCTGGCACAATGGTTACCCCTCTGTGTCAACCAACAGCCTTTACTATCTCTTTCTCTTCTGGGCACAGCAATTTGGTGTTGATGCGGGTAGTGGTGCATTAGGGAAACATCTCTGGGTCATTGAGGGTACCGGGTGCATCTTTGGTTGTGGTATTGCCACCGATTCCTATGATGTTTCAGTTTCGCACATCCTGACGCTCATTACCGACGTACAGACATCTATGCGCTACAAAGTGCCGTTCTTCTATTTTAGCGCTAAAGACTTTTATAGTCAGGGAGCATTCTGGCCGATGGGAATACGCAATCTTAATGACCATCCCAAGCCGCTACGACAGGATCTATGGATGGGCGCGCGTACGCTGAGCATGTCATGCCCCTCAGGACATGCTACTGTATCAAGCCAGGAGCAACTCTTAGCAAAGCTCTACGGTGGTTGTAATTTGCCAGGTAACTACGTTGGTATTCTGGAAAGCTGAGAGGCGTGTAGTAAGAACGTGAACCCATTCAAACATGTAAAGACCAGTTCCTCTATAGTGTTTCTGCTGGTGCTGGTAGGGAGTTTTTTTCTGGCAGCGTTCTCGTATCACATTATAACGATAAAGCAGCCAGGGTCGGCAATAAACTCAACACCTACACCGGCCACTCCAGTGAATACGCCAGGCGTAACGGGAACGCCAGGTACAACCTACCCGCCGGTAGTCTCACCGGCGGCGGTGTTGGGTATTGTAGCTGATACGGAAAAACCTTTTAGCGATATTCCCTGGGTGCGAGTAAGCTATGTCACCTGCGTCAGCAGCGGTCCCAGTGGGGATGCGCTGAAGATGACCGTAGCAAGGTTTCACAGCATAGGGGTGCGAGTGATGCTATCGCTGTGTCAGTGGGCCAGGGATGTGCGCCTGTACGATATGAAGATCATGAATGACGTGGCGAGGGCAGGAGCTGATGCGGTGCAGTGTGGCAATGAGCAGATGAAGACGGGAAAGTATAACATGGGGGTTCCCCCGGCAATCTTCGCCAAATTCTTTGATTTGTGCCAGCAAGCAATGCACGCGGTCCGTCCTGACATCCCTGTCATCATTGGGTCGAATGACCCTCGCGTGGGTGGAGTCGACTACCAGGGATTAGCGAGCCAGGCACACTATCTTGATGAAATGCAGACCGCTATGAACACTTCTGTTCATCCAGGTGGGAACTGGAATTGGCGCTCCCAGACTATCGGCCTGATCGATAGCTGGCACAATGGCTATCCCACGCAGGCGACCAACAGCCTCTCTGGCCTGTTTTCCTTTTGGGCGCAGCAGTTTGGCGTTGATTTGAATAGCGGCGCACTGGGAAAACACTTGTGGGTTATTGAAGGCACAGGTTGTATCTTTGGGTGTGGCCTTGACTCTTCAAGTGCCTATGTCGTAGCAGTTTCCCATATCTTAACGCTTATTA
>DMFQ01000133.1 GCA_003450555.1 Ktedonobacter sp. | reverse complement strand
TCATTGCGCCCGTGGACAGCGATCATCTCCCCAGGCGGGCGCAATGAATTGCGCCCCTACGAATCACCCGGAATGGAAGTGTATTTTATCGAGCTTTAGATGGATACTATTGCTGTTGGCAGAACCCTGGTAATACGCTCTTCGATGAGCAGTGAGGCAATGTCCTCGCTAGCATTACAGCAGGGCTTTTAACGCTTCCCTGGCTTCTGCATGCCCGGCAAGCGCCTGAGTGAGGGCCGCTTTTAAAGCCGCGGCAAGTATGACGCCAAGCGTAGCTGCAACCGGCGCATTGCCATTCAACGAAACCTGGCTTGCCAGGAAATGCGCAATTGCGTCCTCTTCACCACGCGGGTCTGGATTGGTCAATAACTTGCCTGCTTCGATGCGCAATACTCCATCGTAAGCGGCCAGCAGTGTGGCCTTGATCGCCTGATCAGGCGGCACACTTTCAGATGCTGCCTCCATGCGGTCTAAAATGCGGCGCGTCATGTCGTCACGCAGCACGCCATAAAAGGCTTTCTTCGATTGGAAGTGATGATACAGTGAGCCAGTTGTTACCCCTGCCTCAGCCGCGACACTATCCACATCCACCTCATCATAATTGTACTGGCTAAACTGCCGGATACCGGCAGTGATCAGTTTCGCCCTGGTTGAACCAGGCATAGGTATGTTGTCTCGCATAGAAAGTTTGTACTATTTCTCTTGACAGTTGAGCATAACGATGTTATACTAATCATAACGCTGTTATGGAGCGTTTGTCAAGCGAAAAGCAGATATGATACAGGAGCATGGCATATGGACGGTAAATTAGTAATGCTGTATGTCCCGGTGCGCGATTTGAAGAGCGCGCTGGCATTTTATCGTGACAAGATGGGTCTGGTCGAGGCATGGAGAGAGGGTGAGGGAACGGTAGCATTCAAACTTCCCGCTAGTGATGTAGAACTGATGATTGACCTGATTGACGCGGGAAGTGCAGATAGCAGCGGGCCAATGTTTCTCATTCCCTCCGTTGACAGATTCTATGAAGAGAACCATACAACAGTGGAGTTTGTGCGCAAACCCGCCGATATCCCACCCGGACGCTGGGCCAGCGTCAAAGATCCCTCCGGCAATTCGATGTACTTCATTGATTACAGCAAGCAGGTGTAACTTTTTGCTTGCCCATAGGATTGCGCGTTTGTTCTACCGTCACGTATTGTTGTCGCAACAGTCGAAAAGGAGCTTGTTTTCATGTCAACAGAACAGAACAAGGAGCTTGTGCGCCGTTACCGTGAGGCGCACACTACCAACAACCTGGCCNNGATTGCGCGTTTGTTCTACCGTCACGTATTGTTGTCGCAAAAGTCGAAAAGGAGCTTGTTTTCATGTCAACAGAACAGAACAAGGAGCTTGTGCGCCGTTACCGTGAGGCGCACACTACCAACAACCTGGCCCTATTGGATACTATTGTAGCCGCGAATCTCGTCAGCCATGCAAGCCTCCCTGGATTGCCTCCTGGCCTTGAAGGTGGCAAAATGGCGCACCAGGTGTTTACCTCTGCTTTCCCCGATGGTGTCACTACGACCGAAGACTTGATTGCCGATGGCGAGAAGGTCGTGGAGCGTTTTTCATTCCGAGGCACCAACACAGGCCCCTTTATAGGCATGCCACCCACGGGCAAAAAGGTCGTTACAACGGGTATGTCCATCTTCCGCATCGCCGACGGCAAGATTGTTGAACACTGGGGCGAGAATGATGCGCTCGGCACATTCGTGCAGCTTGGCATAGTTCCGGCTCCAGGACAATAACGTTTGTCTACGGTTCATGGGTTCATGCACCTGCACTGTTTACCCGCTACTTGAGATCGGCAATGCTGCTTTTGTGGAATGCCGATCTCAAGTGGTTTCCCCGCTTTGTAGTTTCTTTTGTCATGTTCAGTAAGTGGGGCTACCTTCGTTCCTCCGGGTCGACCGGGTGAACCCTGAAATCAAAGTTCATCCAGAAACTCTTGGCGTGGCGGAAGAAGAGAAATGGGAGGACAAAAGGCATTGGTATGCCGATGACCAACAACAGCGTGATGGGCTGTTGGGTGAGAGCAAGCCAGGTAGCAACCGGTACGACTACGATCGCTATCAAGAGTTCGGTGACGACAAGATTGACGGCGATGGCGCCGGTCCAGGTAGCCGGATTCGCGCTCGAAACGCCATCCACAGACGGGGCATTTCTCGTACATAGTGAAGCCCCTGCGAAAGAGTTTGCCTTTGCCACAATAGGGGCAGCGTAAGAGTAAGGCTCGTTTCAGGCCGGCTATGAAATTTCTCAACGTATGCTCCTACTTACTTCAGCGGCTCTTATGCGCCTGTAGAGACTGTAAACGATACGAACAAATATATCGGCTGTTTTCACGGATACAACGACACCTGATCCGCAATGAGCATAAACCTCTAAAAGCTGTCGCTTTATATTAGTATTTTACATCTTCTCCTTCTGTTCTGTGAAGACTAATTGGCCCAAGAGGTGTCGCGTGGTGCAAAGGAAAGTGCGAGTTGGCGCTGCCTTTTGGGCGACCAATAGCATTCAGCGGCCCTTTCAAGCGCAGAATCTACGAGCGGTCGCCACTGTCGTGGTCTGTCACCTCTTTTTTTGCCCTGACGTTGCGTTCCACGTACTGGTCACGAGGCGACAGCACGTCGGTATCCCCATCGTGCTGGCCAATTAGTTCGGCAATGGCTGTAAAGCCAAGGGCCGTGGCCATGGCGAGGGCGGTGTGGCGTGCGGGTCGATTGCTGATCGCAGCATTAGTGCGTGGGTCCGCGAGAAGAAGGCGCACCACCTCAAGGTTCCCGGCAGATGCCGCGTGGAAGAGGGGGGTCTGTCGATCCTGGTCCACGAAGTTGACCTCCAACTCAGGCCGCGCGAGGAGCTGCCGAACCACCTCGATATGGTTGGCGAAAGCGGCCTTGCTGAGCGGCGTCCATCCCATATGATTCTTGAGATTAATCTGGATCTCAGGACGCTGCAGCAGGAGTTCGACCACCCGAGTGTGGCCACGCTCAGCGGCAATGTGCAAAGCGGTGTTCTGGATGTCGTCGGCGGCATTGATCTCGATCTCACGACGACGAAGCATCTGTTCCACGATGGTGACGCGGTTCTCGGCCACGGCGCAGATCAGAATCGTCCAGCGATTGTCGTTGTTGCGATTGTTGACGTCAGCGGCGTGGTCGAGCAGCATCTTGACTGCGGTGGGGTTACCCGCCAGGCCGGCGCGGTAGAGCGGTGTCGTTCCATCTACCTGCTTCACGTCGACTGCGATGCCGGGTCGGGAAAGGAGCTCCCGGAGCTTGTCTTGCGAGCCCAGATCATAGACCACCTCGTGGAGCAGCGTCTTGCCGTTTCCATCCTGTTGATTGACATCGCTGCCGGGGATGCTGAGGTACAGCTGAAGCATCTCCAGCGACGAGGAGCGCACCCAACTCCACCGCTCGTACTCGGGCAGGCTCTGCGCGAGATCGAATCGGGGCTGTCCGGCGATCAACGCGACGATTCGGGTGCTGCCGACGCGTAATGCGGTCATGAACGGCGAGACGCTGTCGTAGCGTTGCGGATCGCAGGGTTGGTTGATGTCTATGTCGGTGTTCTGCAGGACTCCCAGAACCACCTCGGCCACGGTCCTGCTGGATCGCCTGTTCGATGAGCTGCCCGGGCGTGGCGTGGGGATTGCGCGCGGCGAAAGCGGTCCATTGTTCGCGCGCACTGGTGGTGCACGCGGCACAGCCGGCGGTGTTGTTCTGGCACAGGCACTCGAGCAGCAATGACATGATAGATATCTCCTTGGCCCAGTTGGGCTTGAATTCAATCGGCAAAGCTAGCCGGGTCCCTGGGGTTTAGGACGTCGCCCCAGTTGAGTTTGCCCAACTCTCGAACGACCCGGACATCGCGCGCCACATCGCGCGTCATCGGAGCGACGGTCGGATGTCGGGCGACCAGCTTCAGCAAGAAGTTGCGCTCGGCATCGGCGCTAGTGTGAGCGCCGCCGGGAAAAGCTGTGGATCGCTCAGCGGCCGTAGAGTTGGTGGTCTCAAATGCCAAGATATCGGCCTGCTGCTGAAGCGGGTCAAGCATGAACATCCCAAACGACAGCCTCCTCGTCAGCCCTTCCGACAAGGCAATGTCAATTTGCGACACTGGGTGCTTCGCCTCATCGGGGGACGTTGGATCGATAGTGGTCTTCATGTGGATGGTGAGCTTCTGGACCTTCGACCAGTAGGGGAGCGACTTGTCGAACCGATTGCCCCCGAAATCCGGTTGCGGCACCGTCCAGTTCGTCGGTGTACGGAATAGCCCAATATAGAACCTGTCTCGTATACACATCTCCGAGCCCACGAGA
>DMFQ01000024.1:5847-6353 GCA_003450555.1 Ktedonobacter sp. | reverse complement strand
GGTACCTGGTCGCTGGTGGGCGTCGAACTCGCGCGTCCAATCATAACACCTGAGGCTTTCGCCGCCAATTTCACGAATGAGGGGGGGGTCTTCGGCACAACCCGCTTTCTCAAGAACGTGATGGGACTGTGGCTCCTGCAGGAATGCCAAAGACAGTGGACGCGCGATGGTCGTGTCACGGACTATGACAGGTTGCTGGCCGATGTGGATGCTGTCACGCCATTCACCGCCCTCATTGATCCGGATGATGCGCGCTTCCTGGCACCGGAGAATATGCCAGGTGCGATCAACACGTACCTTGTAGAACATGGACAGGCACCGCTCCAGGCACCAGCGGCCTTCGCGCGTTGCATCATGGAAAGCCTGGTGTTGCGCTACTGCGAGGTGTTTCATCAGATCAGGGAGCTTACAGGCACCGTGATCAACGGGGTGCATGTCCTGGGTGGTGGCGCGCGTAACGCGCGGCTCAACCAGTGGCTGGCCGATGCGCTTGGTGTCCCGGTCAT
>DMFQ01000024.1:1407-5738 GCA_003450555.1 Ktedonobacter sp. | reverse complement strand
GCCGGACCATACGAGGCGACAGCCCTGGGTAACGCGCTGATGCAACTGGTGGGTCTGGGCGAACTGCGCGGCCTGGCAGAGGTGCGCGCCATTGCACAGAACACGCCGACACAGGACTACTCGCCGCGTGGTGCCGGGCGCGATGCCTGGAACGAGGCAGGACAGCGCTTGAGCGCGATGGTCTCATCGCGTGCTCATTGAAAGGATCAGCCGAGATGCGTTGCATATCCGCTGCTGCTGCGTAAGGACGCATAGTAATGGTCATTTCTCTCTTCCAAAGAATAGCATGGAGAACAAGCCTATTATTTCTCTCCGATCAGAGCTTCCCACTACGTTCTGAATTCACACCCTTTTCCTCATCCATAATTGTACCACCTTGACGAGAGAGCACACCTGGCGACAATAATACATAGGAGTTGTTTATCACTTTACACGATCATAGTTCTGTCCATAGGAAAACCTGACCATGTCCACCACAACACTACCACCAACCATCCCTGTTTTTCCCGGTTTGCCCTTGCTGGGAAACTTACTTGACTTCCGCTCTAAACGCCTCGAACTTATAACGCGCGTGAGCCAACGTTGTGGTGATATAGGCGCCATTCATCTTGGATCCCGTACCGTTGTCGTGCTCAATACGTCCGAACTTATCCAGTCCGCCCTCGTTGAGCACGCCGCGGACTTCGAGAAGACGCCGAACCTGCGCATCTACGGTCGACCGCTGCTCGGCAATGGACTGCTCACAAGCGAAAACGAGTTCCATAAACGGCAGCGCAAGCTCGTTGCCCCTCCCTTTCAGCATCGCCGTATCGCTTCCTACGCGGACGTTATGGTGAGCTATAGTGAACAGCTACAACAAGCATGGGCCGCTGGCGCGACCATCGACATCGCCCGTGAGATGATGCGTTTGACGCTCTGGATCGTGGGCAGGACGCTCTTTGACGCCGATGTGCTGGGCGAAGCCGAGGAACTGGGCAAGGCGCTCACTGTGGCAATGCACCGCTTTAACTCAGAGATGTCTTCCATCGTGCACATTCCGTATGCATGGCACACTCCGGCAAACGAGCGCGTGCGCAAAGCCGTGGGACGCCTGGACGCTACCATTTACCACATGATCGAGCAGCGACGCCGCTCTGGAGAAGACCGTGGCGACCTGCTTTCCATGCTGCTAGCCGCCAGGGACGAGGATGACGGCAGCTTCATGACCGACAAGCAGGTGCGCGACGAGGCCATGACTCTCTTCCTGGCCGGTCACGAGACAACCGCCAATGCGCTGGCGTGGACGTGGTACCTGCTGGCACAACATTCTGCCGCCTACACACGCCTGTGCGACGAGGTGGACAGCGTGCTAGGTGGACGTCCACCCACGTTTGCCGACCTGCCAAACCTGCCCTATACGCTACAGATATTAAAAGAGAGCATACGCCTCTACCCGCCAGCCTACGGCTTTGCCCGGCTGGCAATACGCCCTGTGACTCTCGGGAATTATCAGTTGCCCGCTGGCACCATCATTCTTGTTAGCCCCTACGCCATTCATCGAAACCCTGACTACTTCCCCGATCCTGAGCGTTTTGACCCCGCACGCTTCACACCAGAGGCGGAGCAGCGGCTTCCACGCCATGCCTATATTCCCTTTGGCGGCGGTCCTCGCATCTGCATTGGCAATCACTTCGCCTTGATGGAGGGCCATCTCGTGCTGGCAACCCTGGCCCAGCGCGTCTGCTTCTCACTGCTACCCGGTCAACACATTGAACCTGAACCGCTTATCACGCTGCGTCCAAATGGGAGTATTAAAATGAAGGTGACGCGCAGAGCCTGAAGTTCTCCACTGTAACAGACCTCATACATGTGACAAGCGACTCGTCACGAGACCGCAATCAAAATCAAAAAGTATCAAATCACGGTTTTTCAGCCACAATTAAAAAACGATGATATCATTTTTATCCCTCTTGCAGTTGCGCCCCCAATGGTGTATTATAAGGAAGGTTCGCACTCTCACAACAAGAGTGCTAAAAATTGAAGAGATGAGGCAAAGCTCGTCTGCACATCGCTTATAAAAAATTTAGGGAGAAAATGGTATGTCAACAGTGAGCGTAAAGATTCAGCCGCTGGGTGACCGTGTGGTAGTCAAAGCACTGGCTCGTGACACCGTCACCAAGAGCGGCATTGTGCTTCCGGATACCGCAAAAGAGAAGCCCCAGGAGGGCGAAGTTGTGGCCGTTGGCCCTGGCAAAGTCCTGGACAATGGCAAGCGCACAACGCTCGAGGTAAAAGCGGGACAGAAGGTGCTGTTTGCTAAATATGCAGGTACCGAAGTCAAAATGGACGGCGAAGAGTATTTGATCCTGCGCGAAAGCGACATTATGGGTATTTTGGAGTAACCAGTCTACCCAATACGATTGTTACGATTGTTACGATTGTAACTGACATTCGATTTTAGGAGTATGTTTCGTGGCTAAGAGACTACAATTCAATGAAGAGGCGCGCCATTCCCTCAAAAAGGGCATCGACGCGCTGGCAGAAGCTGTCAAAGTCACACTTGGGCCAAAGGGCCGCAATGTTGTGCTGGACAAAAAATATGGCTCACCAACCATTACCAATGATGGTGTAACTATCGCTCGCGATATCGATCTGCCCGACCCATTTGAGAATATGGGCGCGCAGCTACTTAAAGAGGTCGCAACCAAAACGAACGACGTGGCTGGTGACGGTACCACTACCGCTACCGTCCTGGCACAGGCCATCGTTACCGAGGGTTTGAGGAATCTCGCCGCCGGAGCGAACCCGATGATCCTACGTCATGGCCTGGAAAAGGGCGTCGAGGCGGTCATCGAAGAAATCAAGTCGATGAGCAAACCCGTCGAGACGCGTGAAGAGATCGCGCAGGTTGCCTCGATCTCCGCCGCCGACAGCGAAATTGGCGAGCTTATCGCCGATGTGATGGACAGAGTCGGCAAAGATGGCGTTATCACCGTTGAAGAGGGCCGTGGCCTCGCGATGGAAAAAGAGTATACCGAGGGTATGCAGTTCGATCGCGGCTACCTCTCTGCCTACATGACGACCAATAACGAGCACACCATCGCGGAACTATCGAACCCCTACATTCTGATTACCGACAAGAAGATCAATGCCATCGCGGACATCCTTCCCCTGTTGGAGCGCGTCCTGCAGGCTGGCACCAAAGAGCTGGTGATTATCGCCGAGGACATCGACGGTGAGGCCCTGGCTACTCTTGTCGTCAACAAGTTGCGCGGCGCCTTTAATGTGGTGGGAGTCAAGGCTCCTGGCTTTGGCGACCGCCGCGATGCCATGCTGGAGGATATCGCTATTCTCACCGGTGGTAAGGTCATCACTGAGAAGACCGGTCTCAAACTTGAGAATGCCACCTTGCGCGACCTTGGCCACGCTCGCACGGTAACCGCGAACAAAGACACCACCACCATCGTCGAGGGTGCTGGCAAAAACGAGCAGATCCAGGCTCGCGTGCGCCAGATCCGCGCTCTGATCGATGAGACGACCAGCGACTACGACCGCGAGAAGTTGCAGGAGCGCCTGGCAAAACTGGCCGGCGGCGTAGGCGTGATTAAAGTCGGCGCTGCCACCGAGGTAGAAATGAAAGAGAAGAAGCACCGCGTCGAGGATGCTCTTTCCGCTACCCGCGCCGCTATCGAAGAAGGTATCGTAGCCGGTGGTGGCTCCGTCCTTGTTGCCGCCATTCCTGTTCTGGATAAAGTGCAGGTTGCCGCGGGTGACGAGCAGACAGGTGTCAACATCCTGCGCCGCGCCCTTGAAGAGCCTCTGCGCCAGATTGCTTTCAATGCCGGTCGCGATGGAGCCGTCACGGTAGCTGCCGTCCGCGAGGGCCCGCGTGGTCATGGCTTCGATGCCCTGACAGGCACCTACGTGGACATGTTCAAGGCCGGTATCGTCGACCCGGTGAAGGTAACGCGCTCCGCCCTGCAGAACGCTGCCAGTATCGCCGGTATGGTCCTCTCGACCGACACCCTGATTACAGACTCCCCTGAGGAACAGTCCGCCGGTGCGATGCCCTCTGGTATGGGTGGCATGGGTGGTATGGGCGGCATGATGTAGCCCCTATCCCTATAAAGGCTGAAAGGAAAAACGCTGAGAGCAAATTATCTGCTCTCAGCGTTTTTTCGTCATTGTAGGGGCGCACTTCATGTGCGCCCGCCCGGGAAGCCAGTCGTTCCCGGCACACAGGTGTACCCCCCAGCTCAATTAGGCAACACATTCCTGAGCATAGGCCACACATCGCCCGGTTCCCACGTAGCGCGATACCAGACGGCAATCTGTAAATGGCTATGGCCAAA
>DMFQ01000024.1:0-1217 GCA_003450555.1 Ktedonobacter sp. | reverse complement strand
TGATACCACAGCGAATGCTTCACACCGGACGCATCAGTATAGACAAGGTGGGCGCAAGTAAGATCATTCAAGTCGCTTGCTCCAACGTCGATCTCCGAAGAGGGTATTTGCCGCACCATATCAACGCCGTCCGCGTAGTTGACCCCGCCATCAAAGACCCAATTCCCCCCTTCCTGGCGCCAGGTGGCACCATAAAGCGGCAGTTCCCAGATAATGCGCGGCAGCATATTGGGCATTGTTTGCAGCGCGTAAGCCAGGAGCTGTTTTAGCCAGGGAATACTCACGGTTGGGCCAGGAGTGAAATAGGATTGATCAACCGCCATGATCACGATGAAGTCAGACACGTGCGCGAGTAGCGACCAGTTCTCGAAGGCGTTGAGATTGTAGTAATCATCGTGGTCACTGAGTTTGTGGATGAGGGCTATACCATACCACTTGTGCAGGGGCTTGAGAGCCGCCCAGACGCGCTGGTTAAAGGTGGCAAAGAGCTGCTGGATGTTAGGATAAGAAGCGAGGCCCGCTTCTAAATCCATGATGACCCCGTCATAGTGGGCCCGTTCAACCTCGTGTACAATGTTGTCGATATAACTCTGGTTGGTCGTAGCTCGACGAATATAATCCGACTGCTGCTGGGAGGTCCAGGCCCCAGCCGCGCCATCGGTCATCATGGTGACGGTAAAATAAGCCATACCGCCTTTGCTATGCACTAGTTGCACCACGTTATCCATGCTGAGACTGCCAGGCATGCACTTATTATTCTCGCCATTAATAAACGTACCAGTAGTGGGATCGAGCCAGCCAGTACCCACCAGAGCTGCATCGGGATTCGTACCCGCGGTTTGCAGGTAAGCGCTCATACTCCTCTGGCAATCCCGTCCAACAATCCAGCCCAGCGAGGCAAGCTTTCCATTCAACAGGCGCGGAGTCTGTGCGTTGGAAGTCGGCACCTGTTGTGACTGGAGCGAGATGGCCTCCAGCCAGGCACCGTTGTGCATAGGGGCAGCAACCAGCATCCAGCCGGTCAAGAAGATTGCGAACAGGGCTAGTAAAAGAGGAAAGAGAAATCTCGTTTTGCTAAATATTCTAGCGAACATGCACACGCCCTTAAATTTGCGTTCCCGCCCCAAACCGAACAGATTACCCTCACCCCTACAGAATATCACATCTTTATATATGATGAAACACCATAACCCAAATGGGTATAGATGACCGCCAGA
>DMFQ01000028.1:16484-18138 GCA_003450555.1 Ktedonobacter sp. | reverse complement strand
AAGGGAGCCGCGCGGCTCCCTTTTCTTATTGCTTATTCGTTTAGCGTGCTTGAATGCGTAACGCCACTTTCGTTGCAGCTGTTTCCCGGACTGGCGAAGCCAGCGAACGAATCGCGTCGATCGTTTCCTGGGCATTCCTGACAAACTCGGCTCGAACGTGGAGGCGCTGCTTGAACTCTTCCACCGTGACATCATCCAGGAAGCGCGTCCCCTCGTTATCTAGCATCACGCGCGGCAGCAAGACCAGGTCACCCAGGTTGCTGTTCTCTTGCAATGCCGTCAGGACGTCTTGTCCGCAGAGTAACCCGGCGACAGTTACCTCTGCGCCAAAGAACGTATTGACGATTGGTAATACCTGCACCTCGAGTCGCTCTGCCTGGCGTATATCGGCGGCGAACTGTTCGATCACAGGATATGCCATAACGCTGGTCACCAGGGTCACGCGACGCGTCTCCGGCATGGCGGCTGGCAGCCTGCGCTTGCTACGGTTCCACTGCTCGATCAGAAAGCGCGTCATACCTACGCCGTTCTCGATCTGAGAATACGAGCCGTAGTGTTGGGCAGGTGGGAACTCGTGTCCCGTTATGTAATACCACTCGTCGGAGAGGTAGACGAACGGATACATATCGGGTTCCTCCGCCGCAAAGCGGCGCTGGTGGAGTTCGACTTGCGCGATAATGGCATCGGCTTCCTGGCGCGTATAGTGGCGCAGCGGCGGCAATTCGCCTGTCTTGATCATATTGTTGTACTTCGTGAGACCCACAGGCACAACGGAAATAGATTCAACGATTGGCCGTAATGCAGCTAGTTCTCGGATACTCTGGTCAAGGTGTTCGCCGTCGTTGATGGTTGGGCAGAGAACAAGCTGGGTATGGCAGGTAATGTGCATTTCACCCAGACGTTTGATGTGGTCAATAATATCACCGGCGCGGGGGCCATCAACCAGCTTGCGCCGTAAGTCGGGGTCCGTCGTGTGTACAGAGACATAGAGAGGCGTCAACTTTTGTTCATCGAGGCGCTGCCAGTCGTGCTCTTTGAGGTTGGTCAGGGTAATAAAATTGCCAAAGAGAAATGAGTAGCGGTAATCATCATCTTTAATATAGAGCGAGGAACGCATGCCGTGTGCCAGCCCCGGTTGGGGCGCAAAACGTTCGGGCAGTCCCTTGATAAAACAGAAGACACATTTATTGGCACATTGTCGAATAAAAGGTGCAGGCTCTTCACCAAACAGCACGCCCAGATTCTCATCAGATGATTTGGTTATGCGCACTTCATGGTGCGTTAGCTGCCGCTCAAAGCCGAGGGTCAGCTCTTCATCGGCCACGTAGAAGCGATAATCGACCAGGTCGCGAATAAGGTTGCCATTGATTGTGCGTATAAGATCACCGGGTTGTAGGCCAGCGAGGTCGGCAGGGCTTTCGGGCACTACCTCACGCACCCATCCATACATTTTAGGCATTGGTATTATTTCCTTAGAGAAAAGACAGGTAAGGGCGACCATGGCGGTCGCCTGGCACCCCTCGCGGGCGCCAAAATTGCACATTGCTCCCGAAGAAATGCTGATATATATCTAGATGATTATAACCGTCCCATGAGCATACGTCAAATTTTCTGGACTGTAGGACAGGGCAATCGCATCTACATTTTGAGGGGG
>DMFQ01000028.1:0-16338 GCA_003450555.1 Ktedonobacter sp. | reverse complement strand
CATTTTGTTGGATAGGAGTTGTGAAATGGGAGCCTCCACAAAAGGGACTTCACCGCTTTACAACGACTATTGATAGTTGAAGGAGAAAATTTTGACAACATCGAATCGTAATTTTGTGGTGGGTGTCTTTCAAGACACACCACAGGCACAGCAGGCTATGGATAATCTGATGAGTGCTGGCTTTAGCAAAGATCAGATCAGGTATTCTGTAAGTAAAGGCGGATCTGGCATCACCAACTCCCTGGAGAACCTGGGTTTGCCGGAACAGGAAGCTACTTTCTATAATGGTGAGTTTGAGGCAGGACGCACTGTTGTGGTAGTCAATACGAATGACCGCCAGCAAGAAGCATCCCAAATTTTGAGCCGCGATGGTGGCTACGATTATACGTCTCGTTCAGGTCAGACAACCAGCTACGCAAATACTGCTAGCTCAGATCAGGCGACTGACTATAACACTGAAGCTGGCCAGAAAGTTCAGCTTCGTGAAGAGCAGTTGAATGTAAACAAACAAGCGGTTCAGACTGGCCAGGTTGGCATTCGCAAAGAGGTGGTCACTGAACAGCAGTCCATCGATGTACCTGTCTCCCGCGAAGAGGTAGTCATCGAGCGCCGTCCTGCTTCAGGTCAGCCATCCGATACCCCAATAGGTGAGGGTGAGACCTACAGAATCCCTGTTCGTGAGGAACAGGTAACGATTGATAAGCAGCCGGTGGTGAGAGAAGAGGTCTCTCTTGGCAAACGACAGATCCAGGACACCCAGCGGGTTTCGGATTCGGTTCAACACGAAGAAGCTCGCATCGAGCGCGAAGGTAATGTGAATGTCCGGGGTACAGATGTCCAGGATACCAATGTAGACGGTCAATAAAAGTAGCTGGAGCAAGAAGGATAGGCAATCGGCATGGTTACATTTTAGGCCTGTGCCATTGCCTATTTTCTGTTTGCATCCTTCAAAATATCTTCTAAAGGAGAAAGCTGATAGACACGACCGAAAGCCAATTGGTAAGCTCATCGAGATTGGTGAGGGCGAGGTCATCAGGATTCCTATTCGCACGGAGCAGATATTGATCGAGAAGCGGCCCGTGGTGACTGAAGAGTTGATAGTTAGCAAGCGCCATTTTCAGGAAACCAGGCGCTTTACGGGTACTGTGCAACGTGAAGAGGCTCACGTCGAGCGCGAAGGCAATGTGACTATTCATGGCCGGGGCAACTACGTGGAGGATGTGCCTGTACACACTGAACAATAGTGTCGAGGAACCGAGATACGCGCCATTATTGTTCAGTGCCTCTTCTACAACTCCTGACACACGCTGTCAGGAGTTGTGTAATTTGAACAAGAGAAGCATATGCTAAAGCCTCTCTATTCCTGGCTTTCATCAGTGCGCATACTTTCTTGCTGTTGATAGGCCAGGTCAATTGCTTGCTCTACAGTGAGGGCCCGTCCCGCTGCCAATGCTGCTTCCCAGCTTTGTTCGTCCACCTGGGAACGAATATACTGGTGTATCATCTGAACGAACGGATGGGTATTTGTCCAGGGAGTCAAACCCATGGTATCCATCAAGTTTTCAGCAGCGCCTTTCAGTTGTGCCGAAAGGATGCTGGCTCGGGCAGGATCCGGCTTCCCTCTCATGCCAAATGCTGTGCTTAACCAACACATTCCTGTCGTAATGTATTGTTTGTGGTCCAGTTTGTAACACAACTCAATACTCTTTAGTAGGCAGTCGATAGACTCCGCGTATTTGCTTTCCAGGAGTGACATGGCGCCCTGATCTTTCAACACATCGGCTACGGCGCTTTTGTCACCCACCTGTTCAAATAATTCCCTGCTTTGTGTATAAAAAGACCGCATCTGTTCATAATCGCCTGTGAATCCTGCTGCCGCACCCAGGTAAAAGAGCAATTGAGCACGTAACCATGTATCGTCCGTTCTAGAGATGTGTTGCATACCCTCCCAGCACAGGCACTTTGCGGCTTCATACTCACTCATCGCATAAGCAGCCCAGGCACGGTGAAGCAACGCAGTCGCTATTCCGTTCGGGTCATCCAGTTGCTTCCAGAGTGCGATACTTTTTTCAGCCAGTTCTACCGCCCGGGGCTGGTCATTTTCCAAACACGCCAGGCGAGAGGTCTCGCTCAATGCTTTGGCACGTGCGGCACGCACCGTTTCCTCGGCTCCACTGTCAAATGGCACCGCCAGGGCCGCTCCTAGCCAGTTACGCGCTTCAGTCAGGTAGCCCTGCCATTCCCAGTAAGGTCTGAAGGCCGAAGCCAAACGCAGGCACAATTCAGCTGCAAGCAATCCGCCACCAGGCTCTCTTTTCGAAGATAATATCCTGCTCCCAGCAACTTCTTTGCTTCTTTCGAACATCTCCTGGCCTGAGAAGGTGCTTATCTTCACGCCATCCCTGGCTCTTTGAAGCGACCACTCCATAGCCGCACGGAAATTATCACGATCCATTTTCAGCCGAGCCAGCCACACGAGTTGTTGTGGGCCTCTCATGCCTATCTCGGCTGCTTCAGCTTCCCTCAGGTAATAGCAGGCATGCCAGTCCCGCAGCCGCTCATACTCACCCTGAGCGATCAACCGTTCCTGCGCGTATTCACGCAGGGTTTCTAGCATCGTAAAGCGTGCCTGCCTATCTGCGCCTGGCAACTGTAGTATCAAACTATTGTTTAATAACTGTTCTAGCATATCCAGCGGGGATTTGGAGAAAGTTGTGCCTTCTTGATCTGCTGCTATACCTTGCATCATTGCTTCAGTTGCCTCAAGTGACCAGCCTCCAGTAAATATCCCCAAGCGATTGAACCACGTTTGCTCGGCTGAGGAGAGCAAGTCATAACTCCACGTGATGGTATCGCGCAATGTTTGCTGCCTGCCCGGTAAATTCCTGGCTCCTTTGGTGAGCACGGGAAGCCGCGCTTGCGAGATACGTTCTAAGAGCAACGTTGGTGGGAGCACCCTGACCCATGCGGCTGCCAGTTCCAGTGCAAGTGGTAAGCCATCGAGCCTGGCACAAATCTGTGCGATGGTGGCTGCATTTTCGTTGGTTAAAGCAAAGTGAGGAAGTACGGCCTGTGAGCGTTCAACGAATAATTGTATTGCTCCATAATGCGAAAGCTCCGTGCTCTCTAGTGTGACGTGGAGGTCAGGAACGTCGAGGGTCGGTACTCTGAACTCGCGTTCACCGTACAGGTGCAACCCCATGCGACTGGTTACCAGCACTTTGAGCCCTGGAACTTCTGCGAGCAACTCGTCCAGAACAGGCGTCGCTTCTATAACCTGCTCAAAGTTGTCCAGTACCAGCAGCAGCTGTCTGTTTTTCAGGCAAGTGATCAGGCTTTGGAGTGGGGACAAACCAGGCATGGACTGAATATTCAGAATCTGCATGATACTCATTGGCACCTGGGCAGGATTGCTCAACCCCGCCAAAGCTACAAACCACACGCCCTGCGCAAATGTGCCGACTAGCTCATTCGCTATATATATGGCAAGGCGCGTTTTGCCACTGCCGCCAGTTCCAACGAGTGTTACAAGACGCACTTCCTCGCATCCGAGCAACTGGCGAAGTCGCTCAACCGCCCATTCCCGACCGATAAGCCGCGTGGTCTGGGCGCGTAAATTGTGCTGGAGAGGGCGCGTAGAAAGGCCGGGATCGCTGAGAGGATTGGGTTGAGCGCGTTTCGTCGCAAGCGTATTGAGTGGAGGTGTTCGCCATTCGTTGTCACTAAAGATGTTAGGTTCCACCTCTGCCAACTCAAGCAAGTGGAGTGCTTCCTCCAGGGTGGTGATCGCGTGCCAATTTGCTAGCGTCATGATGACGCGCTGTATTTCAAGGTAGGTTAAACGGGCATTCCCGCTGCCATTCAGTTTGCGGCTAAGTACCTTTGGATGCAGGCTAAGGGCATCTGCCAGTTGCTTCTGAGAGTAGCCACTTGTACGAAGATGCTCTTGTACACTGTCGCTAAATGTCCCAATATTCGTGCGAATTCCGCTTCTCACGTTTGCTCCTTCCAGAGAGTAACATGTCCTGCTAAACGTTGAGTAGACATTGAGTGGACTTTGGGTTGCCATATGCCATGAAACGCAGAGCCTTTATAAGTATACTTGAGTCAAAACGGCAAAGCAATAGAATAGGAAAGAGATCAGCTATGTGTATACTTCAGGTTCATGTGCAATGTTATGACAGGTTCTTTGAAGTCTCACCAGACGAGGTGGAGAATGCCGAACTCATAGTAGAAGATGTAGTAAGCCGTGTCCTGCTCGACCTTTTTAGTGGGGGAACAGTGGATGATGTGGCCATACGTTTCTCTCCTAACTTGCATATGGGTTTAAAACATTGTTCTATCCAAATACATGCCCAATGTGCTTGCCAGTGCTTTACACTGCTGTCACGCACAAAGGAGAATATGGAGCTTGCTATAGAAGAAAGAATGTGTTCTCTTCTAAGAGAACTCTTTGTGTCGGTGTCTGTAGACAATGTAACGCTGGCCCCTTCTTCAAGAGGAGTCGAGGATGATCCAATACTCCTCTGTTGCATGTACGATGCCTATACGATGTCCATGCATTTGTGAAAAGCTAGTATCATCGTCCAGGCATTCATCTAAGGCCGGAAATGACTTCAAGTATCGAATGCTCCCTCTAAGGGGGATTGGAGAGAGAAAGCTGTAACACGCTGTTGTCAGCTTTGGTTGACTTTTTGAGAGGAGTAAGGATCCTATTGATTACGATAAAAGTCAAGCAGAATATCTTCATCAACGTGCCCGCTAAGGAAATCTTTGCTTACATAAGCAACTTTGAGAACATGGTTGATTGGTCAAGTACTATAATCACGGTCAGGAAAATCTCGTCAGGAGCAGTAGAGATGGGGGCGACGGTTCGCAGTACCATCCGGTTTTTAGGAAAGTGGCTAGATATTACTTTTGAGATAGTTGAGTATGAACCCGGTCGTTATCTGACTATCAAAAGCGTCTCTGGGATTGCGCCCTTTCTCTTTTGTTACCAGTTCGAACCAGTCGAAGATGGCGGAACCACCATCTCCCAGAAAGCAGTGATCCATCTCCCAGAAGGGATTTTGGAGATGAAAGCGCCAGTGATTACCAGCGCGGTTCGTCGACAGATTGAGTATGATCTGCAGACGCTCAAGGATATGCTGGAAGCCTGAGTTTCAATTTGCGCATTTTTGACTGATCGTGCTCATGCCTGTACTGGTTACCTGGGATATGCGTTCCAAAACATGATAGAAATTGAATGTTGGTCAGATATCCAGCAAGTTTCGATTAAGTCGTCCGTCCATCTCTCATCACTTGAAAGTCCTTAAAGATGCCGGAGTCGTGCGCAGCGAGAAGAGCGGTCAAGAAATCTTCTACTAGCTCGATTTTGAACGGGTAGTGCTTGCCCTGTGCGCGCTTGCCGATAAGATAGAGCGCAACAATTTACCGGGTAACACACAAGAATAGGCCTTGTCGGGCGGCATTACGCTACCCTTGCGGCCACAATCCACCGAACCAGTATCCTATGCCACGACACTTTCTTGTTCCTGTAGATCTCTCTCCCACGCCACGCGCTACCTGTTCCATGGCCTCGCGTTTTGCCGCAATGTGGAGCCCCAGGCGAGGGAACGCGCGTTTTATGGTTCCGTTAGCCAGAGAACCAGGGGACGATTGCAAGAGTGGTTTTACTGTTCGGTAGAGGACATACCCCGCGGATTGGCGCCCTAGTTGTAGCCAGGCTGTAATCCAGCCTATCATCTCGGTCAGAGAAAGGGTGCTGAGAGCAAGCTTGTATATCTTAGGATAGTAGACTGGGGTTTTGAGCACAAGGCGGGTGTAATCGCGCCAGCTTATGCGGTCCTTAAAGAAAGCGTTAGTAACCTCGGGACCAAGGTCATAAAGAACGCGGCAGAAGACATTGAGCGTTTCGTTCACCTGCCAGGGCGCTTCAGTGCACTCGGGCTGAGCGATCATGAATTTACTGAATGCTCGTGCTACCGCAGGGACGGCTTCGGAAGCGCGGATAAGATTGAGTTCGTCAGCTTTTAGAGCATTAGTTGCGAGCGCTACTGCTAATAGGGTTGTGATACGACGTACATTGCGTACATAGGAGCCAAACCCACAAAAAGTGAGGGGAGACTGAAAGGCGGCGGCATCGCCAAGCGAGAGCACGTGATCGTAGGCCAACACCTTTGGTTTTTTCTGCCAGGGCAGCGAGATATTATAGCCAGCCGGTATAAAACCATATACAGGCTTGATGATCTCTACGCTGCTAGTATTTTTGTAGCTGGGCAGTTGCTCAAAGAAGCGATCAAACAGTTCCAAAAGGTCGACGGATGTGCCAGCCTGCGCGTAATGAAAGAGGTAGATAGCAACCTGGTCGCCTGCTCCAGGAAACGTCTCCCAGATCAACTGACGGCCAGCGTGGGCCTCTTCGGTTGTCACCAGCACTTCGCCGACTTCGGGATCGATGGCGCCTGGTTCACTGCCCCATTTGTAGCCGCGAGCCACTGTACCGACCGTTGGGCAGACAAGCGAAAATGGACGCCCACAATTGAGCTGACATGCGATAGGGGAGGTCGAACCCATACCATCGATCAACAGGCGTGCCCCATAACTGTGTTTCTGAGCGGAAGCATCGATGACATCCACCGTCACTCCATTGAATGGTTGGACGGCACAGCGCACAAATGTCGTATTGTGGAGAATAAGGTTGGGCAGACCCAAGGGCTGCTGTTGCTGTATCTTTTTCATACAGAGTGAGGTCAACTTTTCCGCATCAACGGCGACATTCAGTACTCCCTTGAGGTGCAACTCGGCGGCTGGAACCTGAATATGTTCTGCATGGAAACGTACAAGTCCGTCGCGATACTCACGCTGGATAACGCTCTCAAGCTCCTCGGGAGTGAGGAGACCTACCTCCAGCAATTCCCGCAGCTCATCGCGCGAGATGTTCCATTCGCGATGGACCGCGCCAACCGTGAAGCGGTCGAAGACCAGGACGCGCATGCCAAAGCGCCGGGTCATGATCGCGGCATTGAGCAGGTTAAGGCCGCCACCGGCGTAGATGATATCGAACATATCTACAGCAGGGAGGGTCGGGCGCTCCTCTGTCACAACGACTTGAGTATAGTCTCGCGTCGCACCAGAGAACAGCATGTTCCGCCAGGAGTTATTCAAGTCCTGTAGGCGGTGGAGGTGCATCTCGCCTTGTGGAATAGAAGCAAAGGCTGCTGCGAGGTGGGGGTACTGGGAAGTGAGTTTTTCGCTGTATGTTTGCATGTATCTGTCCCCTGGCTGACGGGACGCGATAAATCGGTCCCTACTGAACCTTTTCTCCAATAATGATATATACTTCCCAGCGACGGCTGCGCACTCGCTCAGAACGACGGCGCAGGCCGAACTGTTCCAGGGGAATGTGTTGTCCAAACCAGGCATCCGGCACTTCATCGGTAGTGATACCCGCGCCTGTGTCGCGATTCGTATGTAATATGCTATCTTCAGGACGCTCTGTACTCTGATTACGGGCCATTTCCTCGTCTAGATTACGCTTTTCGCGCGGTCCGAAGACCGCGGAAGGGCCATAGACAAGCGTCTGTACCAGTATCAGGAACGGTTGGAGAAATCCCACGGGGAGAATGTTCGCTCCTTCAATCACAATTAAGCGGCCACTGGGGCGCAAGACGCGCGCAACCTCCGCTATGGTGTCGGGGTCATACATATACTCAGAGGGGAAAGTGCTCACGATGGTATCAAATGAGGCAGGCGCGAAGGGGAGGCGCTGGGCCGACCCCTGGAGCACCCACTTTATTTCGCCCACCTTGTGGTGCTGCAACGCGTCTCGTGCGGCCGCCACCATTTGAGGAGACTGCTCTATAGCGCGACAGCTATACCCTGCCATGATCATATCCACCAGCAAGTCTCCAAGCCCACAACCCAACTCCAGCACCTCGTGCCCTGTAATGCGTGGTAGCACCAGGCGCTGCCAAACGCGCCATTGTCCAGCGAAT
The DNA here is from genome assembly GCA_003450555.1 of Ktedonobacter sp. GTDB lineage: Bacteria > Chloroflexota > Ktedonobacteria > Ktedonobacterales > Ktedonobacteraceae > UBA11361. Next base: position 8,341 of record DMFQ01000028.1, on the reverse strand, counting down.
GGAACTGTACTGGCAAAGCGATAGAGGTAACGGTTTTTGTAGAGTGTCTCAAATACCCATTTGCGCAAAACTGGGGTCACAGCACACCTACCTCAGTGAAAATGTTTAGCAGTTCGCTTATGTTTTCAATGATCAGGTCGGGTTTGATGTCGTCCTGTGCGTGCTGGTCCCACTTCCCTGCGCGGCCCTGCACATGCGCGAGGACATAGTCATCATCTGCGATAGGTAGTCCACGGGGTAAATCGTCAGAACGATTACCTTTCAGGCATTCTGAGAGAGCGAGAGTTGAATTTGCTGCTACTGTTGCTCCAGTAGCAATAAGTTGGGCCTGTCTCTGTACATCTGGATTGGGCTTCCAGATAGTATAGAGACCCAGCCCTTTGCCCCCTGCAATATCGGCACTGAGTGAGTCACCAACCATAACGGCCTCGGTAGGCGGAATATCTAGAGCATTGAGTGTATGAAGAAAAATAGCAGGATTCGGTTTGCGTATTCCGAGATCGATTGAGACCGCTATGTGGCGCGGATCAAAAAAGCTCAACAGCCCAAGTTCTTGCAGGTCTTCCTGAAACAGTGCTCCTCCCCAATGGCGATTAGTGACAATTCCTAATTGAAAGCCGCGTTGTTGTAGCGTTCTTAGTGTGGAGAGAACATCATCAAAAAGTGGGCGTGACTCTGGTATCCGCACGCGCAGCGCCTCAAAAATGGCCGCGCCGCTGGCGTGAGAAACCCCATTGATGCCCCATTGCTGCAATACTTGCACAATGACATGTCCACAATCAGGCTCGAGTGCGGGGTTCTGGCGAATCAACATACGTATCTGTTCATCAGTGGCATCGCGGAGGCGTTGACCTAGTGCTATATCAGTGCTATCGGGTAAGGAGATGGGGCTCATGAGCTGTCGAAGTAATGTAGCAGCACGTACGTTCGAGGTATTCTTTACTTGATGCCAAACAGCCAGATCCTTACGAAACCAGAGCGTATTACCGAGGTCAAACAGGATACAGCGAATGGTACGCCCCGTGAGAGATGGTATTGGCTTTTTTAGCAAAGGACCTTCCTTAACATCAGTGCAAGAGATAAAGAGTATAGAAGCGAAATAGTTCTATACTCTTTATCTTTTCACGCAGTTTGTTTAGCGCGAGAGGGCATCTTCGCCTTCCGCAAGCACCTCATCGACCAGACCGTACTCAACCGCCTGGGCGGCGGAAAGGTAGTAGTTGCGGTCCGAGTCTTGCATAATGCGCTCGGCCGTCTGGCCAGTATGCTTGGAAAGAATGTCGTAAATGCTGCGGCGCAAACGCAGAATTTCTCGTGCGGTTATTTCGATATCTGCCGCCTGACCTTCAGCGCCACCAAGAGGTTGGTGAATCAGCACTGTTGAGTTTGGCAGACAGAAGCGTTTGTCTTTTTCGCCCGCGGTTAAAAGGACCGCTCCCATACTCATTGCCATACCCATGCAGACGGTCGAGACATCAGGTTTAAGCCACTGCATCGTGTCATAGATCGCCAGACCTGCATAGATACTCCCACCAGGGGAGTTAATATACATGTTAATGTCTTTGGTGGCGTCCTCGCTTTGCAGGAACAATAATTGAGCGACTGTCACGTTCGCGACCATGTCGTCAATGGGTGTACCAATGAAAATGATACGCTCTTTCAAGAGACGGGAGAAAATGTCCCAACCACGCTCACCACGAGGTGTTGATTCAACAACATTGGGAATAATGCCCCTGGGTTCAAGAATTTCAGCTCTTCCTTTTATCCACTTTGGATCATTTGGGTTAAAAACGGCGCCCATGTTAGCTCCTTACTTATCTAAAACAACGAACGGTCTGTCCCTCTCTCCATTGTACATTGGGTGAGATATACCGTCGGCTAAAAACGAAATGTGCAGAGGATATCCGTAAGTTCGGATACTTGTAACGTTATGATAGCACTTGCAAGATACAAACGCAAGAATTGTGAGGAAAGTGTGCGGGGTTTATGAAGACAAGGGTAATATTTCACCTGTTCCTTTACATGCGCTACATGTCTGCTCTATGTAGACCATGCCATCTTCACATTTGGGGCACAACTGCATTCTCTCGGTTCCATCGCTGTCGTAGATGATGATTTCACCGGTGCCACTGCATCGTTGACAAATGACGCTCACGGCAGAAATACCGGTGCCACTACAGTTCCTACATGGCATCAGGATTTTCCTTCAAATGAAGCGGGTAAGATATTACCGCGGCGGTTCTCTTCTCGGGTTTTGTGGTCGATAGTCTATTGCTCCGTTAAGTCTCACAGTGGTTACCAGGGCATTGTCGGTTAGACGTGAAAGAATACGCTCATCAAGCCCCATCAGTCCCTGCTTATTCGCAGTGATCACAGTAGGATAGCCCGAATTGTAGCGATAATTCAGCAACTGAAAGAGTTTTTCATTAGCCCACGGAGAACTCTGATGGGAACCCAGGTCATCGAGGACCAGCAGCTCTGCCTCGCGCATTTTGGCAAAACGCTGATCATATGCCTCGGTCGAGGTAGGAGCAAACGTGGCACGCAGGTGTGCAAGGAGATCTGGGACGACAGTGAAGAGCACAACGGCGCCATCTCTAAGATTCTGGTTGGCTATAGCCGCCGCTAAATGCGTCTTGCCACAGCCGTTCGGTCCAATCAGAACAAGCCAGCCATTGGGGTTCTGCGCGAATCGTTGGGCTTCATGAAACGCTTCTTGCACTGTAGGATGTATTTTTGAAGAGTGTACAATAAAATTTCGGAAGTTTTGATGATGGAAAGCGCCTAGATCAGATAGCTCAAGCAGTTGTTGTCGTCGCTTTTCTCTCTTTTCAGCCTCTTTACATTCACAAGCGATGGGTTTGCCAAAGTTAGGATGCCCGAAAGGAACAGCAGCACGAAGATACCCAGCGCCTTTGCATTTCGCGCAGACACTCTTTGATCCTACCTGGATCTGGAGGGGTGTAGATACCACCGCAGGTACTGAAGATGCTGGCAGAACCCGTTGTACTCGCTCGTAAATCTCGACTTCACGCGATGGTTGCCTGCTCATTCCTGCGATAGCGCGGGGATTGAGTGGCTGCGTAGTGCGCTGGTAGTGCTGTGCCTCCTGTGCCGGAGCCTGGGGAACAGGTGGTTGGGCCGGTACGTAACGCTCCTCGCGAAGATTGCGTGTGAGAGGCGATCTGGCCTCCTGTTCTCGCGCTGGTGGGGCAGATGTATTTCGTGTCATGAACGAGGAGCTCGCTTGATATTGCGGCAAACCTCGCCCTCCTATCGCGTTGCTGTCCTGCTGAGCAGCATAAAGTGTTCCCGGGTCTGTCTGAGGATAGTGTTGTGGGCTGCTACTGACTTCGACTTCCCAATCGCCAAAGCGCATACTCGTTTCGCCCTCGTCCCATTCCTCCTGCACATCGGCAGGATGCATAGCAGTATATGCCTCGTAGAAATCCCCACTCACCTTTGCCGCTTCCCGTTGGTACTGAGCATTGGACGAGGCATTGGGCGAGCGAAGCTCGGAGCGACTAGCGGGAATGCCAGGCTCTTGTAGCGGCTGCTCATGACGTGGATAGCTTGAACGACGATCAATTTGGCTCCTGTGTAACATTTGATCATTAGTACGCTGCGGTGGAAATTTAGGCACTTGATGTCTTTGCCCTTGTTTCGCGATTTCTTCACGGACGGTCTGCTGAGGATGCTTTCTAGAAGGCGGCAGCGTTGGTGAGACAGGAGAATCCGCTTGTCTCGACCGTGTCGTTTGTTCAGGCAAGGGAGAACGCCGCACAAGGGGATGTCTTGGTCGCTGACCCTGAGAACCAGTACCTTGCTGCGTCGAGCGATGTTCCTGCTGACGGTGTGGAGATGGGTCCGTTCTATTCATTATATCGTTCAGGCTTTCCATTGCTGCCTGCCTTCCGTTTCCCAGCGTCTCAAAATTGCGCTGATATAGCTCCAATTTCGCTTATTGTGCTGCACTGCTTCTCGGAATGCTGCTTCGATCCACTCTGGTGGATACTGGTCGGCAGCATCTTTGAGCTGGTCTGCAATGAGCGGAGAGAGTAAGCCAATATTTTGTTCATATAATACAAAAATATTAGGACGTTCAACTTGAACCTGGACAGTACGAGTCTTTTCAGTTTTATTGTTATGAGTCCGCGTAGCAGTGGCGACCGCCATTGCACTTTCCTGTGCGATCTGCTCTCCTTCAGCTTTGAGAAGACGCACAGGAAGTATCTGACTTCCTTGTAGTTCATTCACCACTTTGCGGCTACGAGGCGTGTTAAAGAAATACCACTCAATAATCTCTGCTTGCTCGTTCCCTTCGCTCACTAACCGTAAGTGTATACGCAAAAGGGTACCGCGCGCAAGTGCCAATTCCAAACCTTGTTGCAAACGGTCTTCTGGCGATCGGGGGTCCCCTCTGCGCTTGAGACCGCGTAACAAGACGTGATCGGCTAGCAGATCATTGCCGCTCACACAGCGCGGGTTGCCTTGTTTTTGTGCCAGCAGCCAGAAAAGGTGAAGTGTCACTTTTAGTTCGGCACTATCCTCGATCTCTGGCAAAAGTACCGTGAAAAATATTTCCGGTATAGGCACGAATGGATTTTTTCCCGATGGGAATCCAGCAAAGCCTGTCATAATAATTAATCCAATTGTGTACTTTTACTCCGCAGGGGGAGAAACTTCCAGGTCATGGAAGCGGGTCTGGCTGGCTTGAAAATAGAGACTGACTTCGCCAACCGGCCCGTTGCGATGTTTTGCGATAATAATGTCTGCGATGTTTTTGCGTTCTGTCTCCGGGTTGTAGACGTCGTCTCGATAGATAAACATGACGATATCCGCATCCTGCTCGATACTGTTGTGAACCACGATATCACCAGCAACGAAGTTGTGTAATTCGTCTACCGTTAAATCGTAGACTTCAGCTTCGCCATCGGGCTCTATATTGATAATTTCATCCCAATAAACGTCGCTCTGTGCTAAACTGGCTAGCTCGTCGCATTGGGAAAGGCTAGATAGCCTTTCCCAACCATGCATGGTCAGGAATTTGTGATTTGCGGTAGCACGAATAGTGCGTCCCAAACGGGTTGTCATCCGATAAACTGGCTTACATCCCGTGGCAAAGGCGTTGCTCACAATGCAATGCTCTAGTTGCCATGTTTCGGTATTCAGGGACAGGACGCGAAATCCCTCTTGCCCGACCAGCTGTTCAATTGGACGGTACATACCTAAATCAGGGAGATAGATCGGCGTATCGCCAGTGATGCAACCGCTTTCTCTTAAATCCGATAGTTGTGGTACTTTGGATTGACGGCTCTCTACTGCACGTGACAACTGCGCCAGCGCCAAAACCGGTACATTCAGTTCACGGGCCAGCCCTTTCAGGTTGCGGCTAATCTCTGAGATCTCCTGCACGCGGTTCTCGTTGCGCTTGCCGCTGCCCGACATTGACTGCATTAATTGTAGGTAGTCAACAATAATTAAATCGATGCCGTGTTCGGCTTGCAGGCGACGCGCCTTACTGCGCATCTCCACCGTAGAGATACCTGCGGTATCATCGATCCAGATATTGGCCTCCGATAGTGTGCCCATCGCAAAAACGATGCGCTCCCACTCGTCATCTTCAATCCAGCCGGTGCGAAGACGCTGCTGATCGATTCCTGCATCCATAGAAAGAAGACGTTGCACCAGTTGTTCTTTGCTCATTTCAAGACTAAAGATGGCGACGGAGCGCTGGTGTTTGATGGCGGTGTTGTGGGCCATGGTTAAAGCCAGGCTCGTTTTACCCACCGCAGGTCTCGCAGCTAGAATAATCAAATCGGACTTTTGCAGACCGCCCATCAGATGATCCAGGTCAGTGAAGCCCGTAGGAACTCCGACGATGGTGCCGCGCCGTTCATGGAGCTGGTCCAGTTTATTCATGTACTCGGAGAGGATATCACGCAGCAGCGAAAAGTCACTGCGCGCATGGCGCTGGCTGATATGGAAGATCAGCTGCTCAGCTTTATCCAGAGCGATATCCGCGTCCTCCTCCTGATAGGCAATAGCGGCAATTTGGCCCGCAGCTTCGATGAGGCGGCGCAGAATGGCATTACGCTCGACGATGCGCCCGTAATACTCAACGTTGCCGCTGGTCGGCACCTGGTTGATCAGGGAGGTAATGTAGCTGGCTCCTCCGACATTCTCCAATTTGTTCCGACGTTCCAGCTCGTCACAGATCGTGATGAAATCTGCTGGTTCGCGCTGCTCATAGAGTTGAAGAATGACCTCGTAAATAGTGCGGTGGGCGTCACGATAGAAATCGTCGGGGAACAGAAATTCTGCCACCTGGACAATTGCCTCTGGGTCGATAATGATGCTGCCGAGTACGCCGCACTCCGCCTCAATGTTTTGAGGTAATAGTTTCTCCACGCGTATCCCCTACCGATTTGATAGAATACTCTATTTGCTTGTTATATTAGCACATTGGTTCGATTTTTAACACGTCATAAAGCGATATCTCGTCTGAAATTGCGTGTTTCAACAGTGTACCTAATCTTTCACGCGAAATCAATTAAAGAGTATTTAAGAGCATTGTGGATATGTGGATATGTTTAGGATGTTGGCGTGCTTGAGCCTTGCGGTAGCATGACATAACGTAAGGTTATCCCCTGTTTATCCACAATGTTGACCAAGTTATCCCTAGTTATCCACGACTTTATCCACATACATATCCACAGGGAAAGTCGTAGCTATTGAAAAAAGAAGGGCTTGCGGAATTTATCCAATAGGGAAAAGGACTTGACCCAACCACATGAGAAGGTTATTATAGCACAGAGAAAATTCATACTCGGGTTCAATATGGCCACCCACCGTTTTAGTAAGAGATAGTCGTCGTACATTGGCTGGGGGCCTCATACTATGTAAAGAAGGAGTACTTTTCAATCCCCATGCCAAAGACAACAAAACGCGCGGCAACAAAGCGCGCAGCAAGAATAGCCAAAGCTCATGCCACTGATTTACCAAAATTAGAGGTCAGAGAACCTGTTAAACGGGCTCCTGGCTATAAGGCGCCCAAACGAGGCCTGGCACGCTATCCCTGGGGCATCTTTATGAGCATTCTCATTATTGGGCTAGGTATCTATACGCTCTACTTCTATCATGTTGGCCCCTTTGCGTTGCCTCCCGTCAAGCCAAAAACGACGCCTGTAGTTAGGGTCTCACCGACTCCGCTAGTGCCAACCTCAACCCCGTCAACAACTCCTTCACCCTGTCTATCGGTTGTTGGCAAACTCACGAATAGCTCTCCAGGGCCAAGTGGAGCCGCCTTCAATAAGATTGCACATACCTACAGCCAGGCTCCTGCTATGTCTATAGATGTCAAGAAAATGTATTGTGCAGGTATCAATACCAATCGAGGCTTGATCGTATTGGAACTTGATCCACAGCTGGCGCCTAACACGGTCAATAACTTTGTTTTCCTGGCAGAGCACCATTTTTATGATGGGTTGAAATTCCACCGCGTCGTACCCAAGTTCATTGTTCAGACAGGTGACCCGCAAGGTACTGGCGCGGGCGGTCCCGGCTACAAATTCAAGGATGAGCCCGTACTGGCAAATTACACTGCTGGTTGTCTCGCGATGGCCAATTCTGGCCCCAACACCAATGGCAGTCAGTTTTTCATCTGCACAGCGGACGACACAAAGGCTTTGCAAAAATCGTATAATCTCTTTGGGCATGTCGTGCAGGGCCTGAATGTAGCTCTCAAGATTCAAGGTCCCGGCGACAACGCAAGTTCAAAGAATATTAAACCAGATGTCATCAACCATATAGTTGTGGTTGCGGCGCCTTAGGTCGTACATGAAAGGATAAAGTGAGTATTCATGGCACAGAAGCGTTATAGTGGGCCACCTGCGATGGTGATTGATCCTGCTAAAAAGTACATGGCAACGTTCCATACGCAAGTAGGAGATTTCCAGGTAGAACTATTTGCGGCACAAGCTCCCCAGACAGTAAACAACTTCGTGTTTTTAGCGCGCGAGGGTTTTTACGATAACACAACATTTCATCGCGTAATGCACAATTTTATGGCACAGGGTGGCGATCCAACGGGAACAGGAACGGGTGATCCCGGGTATAAGTTCGCTGACGAACGTGGAGCGCTTGCGCTGAAACATGACCGCGCCGGTATCCTGTCGATGGCAAATGCTGGTCCCAACACCAATGGCAGCCAGTTCTTCATCACCTATGGACCAACGCCACATCTTAATGGCAAACACGGGGTCTTTGGGGTAATAACTTCAGGAATGGATGTCGTACATTTGATTAGTGAGCGCGATCCAGGCCGAGCACGTGAGCCAGG
>DMFQ01000411.1:14201-16097 GCA_003450555.1 Ktedonobacter sp. | reverse complement strand
ACGCAACTTGAGTGAGTCTGTGCGCTTCGTGTCGGTAACGCGTCAACGAGCCATCACCAGAGGTCGTTCGCGCGTTTCAGCCGGGGGACGCTGTCATGCGCGAAGCCTTTCTGGTTCTGCTGGACAAAACGGGTAACGCGGGTGCGACCTACGAAGCTATTGTGAATATTACGGAGAGTAGAGTCACGTCGTGGCGTCATATCAAGGACGTCCAACCCAGCATTATGCTGGAAGAGTTTTTCGCGTGCGAGGAGACTGTTAAGGCGCACCCGGACTTTCAGGCCGCCCTTGCCAAACGCGGTATTACCAATCTTGACCTGGTCTACGTCGACCCCTGGTCAGCTGGCAACTTTGGCAAAGCAGAGGAGAATACTCAGCGGATCTTGCGCACAACTGTGCACGTGCGGCTTGATCCCTCTGATCCTAATGAGAATAGTTATGCCCACCCAGTAGCCGGGCTGCACGCGCTCTTTGACCTGAACCGGTTGGAAGTCATCCGCATCGATGACTACGGCGTGGTGCCGGTACCGCAGCACTACGGTAACTATACACGGGACACTTTTGGTACTCTGCGTGAGCCTCTCAAGCCACTCGAAATTCTTCAATCGGAGGGTCCCAGTTTTACCGTGAATGGGCACCATGTGATGTGGGATAACTGGACATTTCGTATCGGGTTTTCACCACGCGAAGGGCTTATACTCTACGAGGTTGGCTTCAAGGATCACGGGCGCGTGCGACCGATTCTTAGACGGGCGGCGCTTTCGGAGATGGTAGTGCCCTACGGTGATCCCAGTCCAAGTCATGGTCGCCAGAACGCGTTCGACGTGGGCGAGTATGGTGTAGGTTGGCTAGCCAACACGTTGGAGCTTGGCTGCGATTGTCTGGGTACCATTCACTACTTTGATGCACATTTAACGGCAAATGACGGCAGCCCCATGACCCTACCAAACGTCGTGTGTATGCACGAGGAGGACGACGGCATACTCTGGAAGCATACCAATTTCCGCACCGAGCATATGGAGGTGCGTCGTTCGCGGCGGTTGGTTGTCTCATTCATCGCTACCGTTGGCATTTACGAGTACGGCTTTTTCTGGTATTTTCGCCAGGATGGCAGCCTGGAAATGGACATCAAGCTCACCGGCATTATGAATGTCGGGGCAGTGCCTCCGGGGGAGACGCCAGCATTTGGGAAACTGCTCGCGCCTGGTCTTTACGCGCCCAATCACCAGCACTTTTTCTGTTTCCGTCTGGACCCCATGGTGGACGGTGTCAATAACTCGGTCACGGAGGAGCGTACTGTGACGATTGACGAGGAGACCCCCTATGGCAACGCCTTTGTCGTGCGCTCCCACGTATTGCAAACGGAGTTAGAGGCGCAACAGACAACGGATCAACGAGCAGCTCGAACCTGGAAGATCGTTAATCCTGACGTACGCAACCCTGTCAATGGCGAACCGGTCGGCTATCAGATCGTGCCAGGAGCGAACGTCCTTCCTTTTGCCAATCCAGGCTCAAGTTTCATGCAGCGGGCCGGGTTTGCGAAGCAGCATCTCTGGGTGACCCCATATACTCCTGAAGAGCGCTATGCTGCTGGTGACTATCCCAACCAGCATTCCGGCAGTGCTGGCTTGCCGAGTTGGACGCAGGCGAATCGCTCTGTCGAAAACACCGAGATAGTGGTCTGGTACACCGTTGGCGTTCACCACGCTCCTCGTATCGAGGATTGGCCAGTCATGCCTGTAGCCCATGCCGGGTTTCACTTACGTCCAAACGGCTTCTTTACTCATAACCCGTCGATCGATCTACCGCCTGCGAACACAGAACACGGGTCGAGCTGCGAGGTGCTAACGTTCGTTGGTAGGACTTTTCTCGTAACGTTCGCTTTAAGACACGTAC
>DMFQ01000411.1:13811-14068 GCA_003450555.1 Ktedonobacter sp. | reverse complement strand
AGACACAGGTGGCCTTCTCAGGTTGAGAAGGCCACCTGTGTCTCTAAAGGCGTACTGTGCCGTTCTTGATGACGGCTAAACATCGCCGCGCACGATGTGCCCCAGCTTTTCATAGCGCTCCGGGTTCCTGCTCACAAAGTAGGTCACCACCAGGCCAATCAACACCCATGCTAGCACGAACAGCGGGAGAATGTTGAGCGGGAAGGGCGTCGGAAAGAAGCCCAATCCTGTAAAGAAAGACCCGATGGGTCCAGGTA
>DMFQ01000411.1:10617-13715 GCA_003450555.1 Ktedonobacter sp. | reverse complement strand
GTCCAGGTATGGTTGGGAAGACAAAGGAAATCAACGGAATGAGTAGAATCAACGAGCTCAGGATCGGGATTATCAGCCGGGTGAGGACGTTAAAGCTGCTCCTGTCACTGCGCCAGGCGAAAGTAGGCGCCGCAATATTCACGAGAATGTAGACGATAATGAAGCTTATTGTGCCGATGATAGCCAGCCAGGCATAGCTGCTGATGCCGTTCGTCTGAGTGTAGATTTTGCCGTCGGCAAACCCGAGAGCGTAACTAGTACTGCCATCTGCATTCGTTTTCTGGACAATAAGCGCCAGAAAGAGGATCACTAATGCGGTAAAGATCGATTGCGCGATGATCGCATTCACCGGGCTTTTCCAACGGTTGTGAGTCTTGCCAAAGGGCTTCGGCAGGATTTCCTCTCGGCCCATAGCATAGAAGTAGCGCACCATTGCCTGGTGAAATGCCAGGCAGGCAGCGAAAGTGGATGTAGAGACCGCGATAATCATGATCACAGTCAGCCAGTGCCCTACGTATGCATCCGCCAGGTTGTAGTATGGCAGTGGTGCAATAGCGATATTGCCCAGTGTGTCGCCCGCATGTTGCCATCCCAAACCGATGATTGCGCTATATGTCGTCCAAATGTACAAGAGCGCCATAACCACAATCACCGTAAAGACAGCAATGGGCACAGCGCGGCGAGGATTGCGGGTCTCTTCCCCGTAGACTGTCCCAGACTCGAAGCCAACAAACGACCAGACGCCGAGGGCCATGGCTACCCCTATACCAAGGATACCGCCGGGGCTGACCCCTTTGAGATTCCCCGCGGCTGGCGAAAACGTGTGGACGAGGTCGTGTCCCGCTGCCCCTCCTTTAAGAGTGATTGCCAGGTCGAGCAGCACCAAGCTCCCGATCTCGAGCACTAGGAAGGGGGCTAGCCACCAGACCGACCACTTGATATCAAAATACGAAAGGAGAAATACCAAGATGGTCCCGATGAGCGAATAAGTCACCCACCCTCCAGGCATATTGAAATGAAGGTAAGTGGAGAATGTGAGGTCGGTCAGGGCACCGAAGGCAGCTTGTGAAGCAGCCTCGAAGATAGCATACCCTCCGAGCATCAGCCAGCCGCTTTGAAAGGCCGTGCCTCTGCCAAGCCCGTGGCTGATCCAGGTGTAGAACCCGCCTGCCGAACTCAGCCGCCGAGAAAAATAGACGATCGAGACCCCGAAGAATACAAGACCGACGCTGGAGAGCAAGAACACAAGCGGAAGACTTGCGCCTGCCTGGCTAGCCATGTTTGGGACGTTAAAGAACATGGCAGCTATTGGAGCTGCACCTGCGAAGCAGTAATACATTACTGCCCACATGCCAATCGCATTGACATGGAGCTTATCCACAGGTGCTTGTTCCACCAGGATGTCCCCGGCAGCAGGATCAGCCGATGTTGGAACGATTTGTTTTACTGGGACGAATCCGTCCTGAGTTGACATGAACATACCTCCAGGCAATTACAACAATTACAGGATGAACGGTTAAAAGAGTATTTCGCTAAGTGAGAGTGAGTGCTTCCCTATCATTTGTACCAGTTAGGTCATCATTTGTCAATAGAAAATGGCTTACGTGAGCGAGATCACCTTCTTTTCCTGCCAGCCAATGAGTGCCTGGGGACGAGTTCTTTCTGCTCCTCTTTCCTAAGTGGTTGTTTCTTCGTAACTTTGCCAAGCGGCTTCACCGCTCGCGAGCATGCTACCTAAGGCGCCAAGTATCAGAAGAATAAACGTGAGCAATCCGACGACAAGAAACCACTGCCCGTTGGGAATCAAGGGAGGGATATATGAGTTGAATAATGTGTCCAGTATGGCCAAAAAGCCTACGACCAGACCAATTACGGCACTGAGCAACTGGAGAGGAACGGAGACTATGGCGTGTGATCTGAATGTCTCACGATCCTGAGCATAAAGGCGCAAGATGTTAATAAAAAGAAAGCACGTGGCGAAGGCCCACATGAGAGTGGCTACCCCGACTACTACGAAATAGACCTCGTTTGCCACATCAGCCGGTTTGGTTCCTAACACGTGCAGGTAGGGAATCACCATAAAGAACAGAAGTACAAAGGTACAGGAGACAATCGTCTGAAAGAGGATGGCGCCCGTGGGAGCGCGATTGCGATTGAGTCTAGCTACACCTTTCGGGATGCGCTGATCAATACTGGCCACCATGAGAAAGCGGGCGAAGATGTAGTTGTAGACGACTGTCGCGACGACAAACGTAGCGTAGGATACAGAGAGCTGTGACATTTCCCGCTACGCGCCCAAGAGCTGTATCCACCGTACTGACCATCGCGAAAAGCGCGTAGGCGGCGTTCTGACCCTCGACAACTAGGACGGCATAAGTGACTAGGAGATAGGACGTGACAACAATGACCATTCCCCAGATCAGGTGTTGTATTATCGCTTTCCGCTTGTTCCCGGGAGCAATCTCTCCTGCCATGTTCAAGGGAAGATTCACTCCGAGGTAACCGAGAGTAATGGTGCCAAAGAGACCGAAATTGCCTGCCCCAGTGAAGGGGTTCCACCATGGGGACCATGTAATGGCCCAACTGGAGAGTTGACTAAAGTCTGTTGCGGACTTATGCCCCCCGGCTAGCCATACCAGACCAGAGATGAAGACGAGGGCAACTGCAGTCAAAATGAGGAATACCACCAGGTTCACCATGTTTTGTATCATTTTTTGTCGCTGGAGTGAAACTACTGCGGAGAAACAGATGATGAGCAATAGAGCCATACCCTGTTGCCATGGTTCGGTAAGCCAGTTAGGGTTTAACCCCTTGGATGTAGCTGACGGCAAGATCTGAGGTAGCCAGAATGAGAATTGTACACGGAATCCACGCACAGAAGGTCACAAAGAAGCTTCCATACCTACCAAACGCCTTGTGAGTCCAGCTGTAGAGAGATCCTTCATGTGGGAACATGACTCCCAGTTGGGCTGTAGCAAGGCAACAGGGAATGAAAAAGAACAGTGCGCCTACGATCCAGTATGTCAACCCGGCTGGTCCCCCGGCAACTGCGCTACTGACGTTCGTAATGAAAAAGAGAATGACGATGAACATCGCGG
>DMFQ01000411.1:1425-10538 GCA_003450555.1 Ktedonobacter sp. | reverse complement strand
GGTAAGATCTCGTAATTTGAGCACGGGTGGAAGTGCTTTAACGACGTAATCTTCAGATTTGAGCGAGCTTTTAAAAGATCGCGCCTGTTTCGAAAGTGCACCGCCGGGCTCGGGTCGATTCGTGTATACTTCGGACTGTTCCCAAAATAGCCTCCAACACTAAACAAGAGACAGACAACAGTTGTCTCGAAAACTTGTTTTGTCTATCTTCTGCTCTACGATTTACACGGGGATGCACCCCAGAAGGATATGCAAAAGGCGAAAAACATTTGCCTCTACAGTGTACCAAAAAACAGCAGCATGAAGAGAGAAATTACTATGAAATAGGACGATTATCCTAAAGGTGAAATGAAAGCGCATTCATTATGTTGACAGAAGGTTGAAAGGTACCTGATAGTAAAGTAAGAAGGCTGCTTCATCATCTGACAGCTTAGGAGGGAGGATTTTCAGAGAATCTTCCCTGAAAATCTTTTCTCCCTCAAGTCACAGCTTTAAAAAGGTGTGTTGCTATCCTACTTCTGGATGGTCGCAGTGTTCCATGGCGGGTACATCGAGAGCTGGGTTCCCATCGAAGAAGCCAGCTGGCTTTAAAGAGAAGCCCAGCATATCCACCGGCATGACGGGCCAATCCTCGGGCCGAACAACATGGTTGGAGCCAAAAGTATACCATACCACAACGTCTGTTCCCTCCAATGGACCGATTCTGCTTTGCGTACGTCGGCAGCCCGTCACCCCCTCTTTGCTGGTTCGGGTAGTCTCCGGCGGCATAGCGCTCGTGTGGATCATAGGCAGTGACCCAGAGGCGGTTACGGACAAATCCTCCGCGTTGCCACTGAGGCGACTTCTCATGGAAGAAGGGGAACGTATTTGCGCCCGGCACGAGCTTGTAAGCGACGGGGTGGCCGACGCCATTGCGTTTATTTGGATTGTACGATCTTCCAGTAACGTGCCGTCCGGGGTTCGATCGTGCGTTGCGCCTCAGACTCGGTAGCGAGCAGTGTCTCCCGCGCAGCCCAGGCGTTCCCGCGAGGGTTATCTTTGCCCCAGGGGAGCGACTCACAGTTGACCTCGACCACCGAGTTCTCAAGACCGTCGAGCATCCAATCAAGTCTGACATTGAAGTAGTGCTGGTGGTTCGGTCCATAGAGGCCAGGAGGCGACAAGTGACCCGGAGGTTGGCAGCTCACCTGGCGTAATAGCTGCCGGGGCGATGATCCCTGCCAGCTTGATCTCGTACTGAAGAGATCCATCCTGGTACAGATACCAGTAGAAGCCGTATTCGTAGTTTCCGACCGTCGAAATGGAGGAGATCACCAGTCTGCGGGATCGGCGCACCTCTACTCTTGTCGACCCGTCCTCGTTGTATTCGAGATGTTTCCAGAGGAGGCTGTAGTCCTCCTCATGCATGCAGATGGCGTTTTTGATGGCTGCTGATTGCCCCTGGGGGTCGTTGACAAACGCATCAAAATAGTAGATTTCTCCGAGGCAGTCACAACCCAATTCAAGGCTGTTAGCTAGCACGCCGATGCCGACCTCGCCAGCATCGAAGACGTTTTTGAAGTTGTGTGTGGGGGAAGCGTCCCCGTATGGTACATACATCTCGGAGAGGGCTGCCCGGTAGAGGATGGGACGCCACCCTCCCTGGTCGAAGTATTCCACCAGGTGCAACACAAGCCCCTCGCGTGGAGTAAAGCCGACACGGAAACGCCATTTTTGCCAGCTGACCTCGTGGCCTGTGACCTGGAAGCTGACTCCGTTCGGCTGGGTGATCGAGATAGGTTTCAGATCTTTGCGTGTGCCTTCCGGGAAATAGGGAACGTTATCCGATTTGGCGATGCTACTGGTCGTGTAGTTTCCGGCGCGCTCCGGCACAGGGACAACACCGTGATCCTCGATCTTCACCACTTTCATGCTATCCAATTCAACCGTGATGATCACACCCTCAATAGGGTGGGCGTAGTAATTGTCTTCAGGACCTTTGCTAATGGTCGCCTGAAGGCGTATGAGGCGTCCCTGCTCTGCTGCATCCTCAGGATCCCAATTGCCTGCTGTCCAGGGAAAGAGGACGACAGAGGCGAGGTCCGTGATGCCACGTTTTGCAAGAACCGCCTGGAAGCCGGCATCATCAAAGGTTGCCTGCATGGCGCTGAAGACCTCTGGATAGGTGAGGGCAGGCTGAACGTCGCCGCGCTCGTGCCATGAGCGGATCGTCGCGTCTGACAGGGAGACTAACGACTCGATCGTGAGTTGCCGTTCGTGGTCTCGTATGACCACGAACACCTCGCGCTGCACTGGCTGCCCTGGTTGGTAGGCCAGAACATCCTCTTTGGAAGGCTCATGCAAACTATAGGCCATGATACGCATCCTGGGAGTGATTCGCCCGGAGGCGTTGAGAATTTGCGTTGTCTGATTGACCTCTTCCTCGGTGAGCGGGTCGAGGGGATGCTGTGTGACTTGCTGTAAAGTATTCGTCTCATAGTGTGCGTGTGACGTCATTACGTTACTCTCCTTGGGAAGTTGAAGCTGGCTCCTTGTGAGGCTTCACCAGTCCTCACGCCATGAGCCAGGTCGTCGTTTCGAGCTAAAAATACAGTCTGACCAATGCTTCAGGGAACAGAAGCACCTTAACTCATCTGGCATTATACCATGCTTCTCTTTTTCCTGCAGCATGTAGTAAAAAAGATTTGTTTCAAATTATAGGTACTTGAGGGCATTAAAACATGGGAAATATCTTGTTCAAATCTCACTTTCCTTCTATACTAGTGCAGTTCAAATCTCTCTTCAATTGTCGCTAGAAGGTACAAAGTATGCAAGAGAAAAGGAAATACTTGTCAAAGACCTGGTATGATCCACGCCTGGAAATTCGGCCTTCGTCTATTCAAGGGAATGGGATGATTGCCACTCAAGCAATCCAGGAAGGTGAAACTGTCGTGATCAATGGTGGGACGGTGCTTTCGGATGCAGAGTTTCAGGCCTATATAACGAACCTTAGCAGGTACAATGCCATTCAGATCGGGGAAGATGCCCACATGGTCGAGATATATGCAACACCGGATGAGCTGATAGGGGGGATGAATCATTCATGCGATTCAAATCTGTGGATGAGCGACGAAGTGACTTTTGTAGCGCGCAAGGCTATTGCTGTCGATGAGGAGGTCACAGTCGACTACGCGCTCTTCACAACACTCCCTCACTGGGTATTGGAACAGCCATGCTGCTGCGGTTCGCCAGTGTGCAGACAAACCGTTAGTGGTAGTGATTGGCAGAGAAAGGACGTCCGGGAGAGATACCGGGATCATTTCTCTCCGTTTATCAATGAGCGTATTAGAGTGAATAAGCGATAACTATCCTGTTTAGACTTTTAATCCATTACCCCTTCGCTCGTCTCCTGAATCAGCTGGTCGACCACTGCTTTCAAATCGCCCGTGCGCTGGTAGGTGGCCAGCTGACGGTCAGCGCTTGAGCCATCTTGTAGAATGCGGTAGGCGTACTCCACTTCCTGACGGCTGCCCAACTCATCCACGACATCGCCGATGAACCACTCGATCAATTCGCGGATCAGGTCGCGGGCAGGAAATTCTTGCTGTTTGCCGAAGTCGATCAGCTTACCGTCCAGTCCGTAGCGTACGGCACGCCACTTGTTCTCATCGATCAAATCATGAGGGTAGACGCGGAAGGTCAGGTTGTCGCGGCGCAATTTCCAGAGTTTCGCAATGATGGCCTGGAAGATTGCAGCTATACAAACCGCCTCGTCGACGCGTGTGCAGACGTCGCAGACGCGGAATTCTAGCGTGGGGTACGAGTGATTGGGGCGAACATCCCACCAGATTTTGCTACCATCGGGAATAGTATTGGTGCGAACCAGGGTATCCGTCAGGTAAGAGAAGTCTGCCCATGATTGGAAGGCGCGGGGGACACCACTGCGGGGGAAGTTGCTGAAAATAATACTACGGTAGGACTTCAGGCCGGTATTACGACCCATCCAGAAGGGCGAGCTGGTGGAGAGGCACAATATATGCGGCAGCAGATAGCGGACGACGTTCATGGCGTCGATGAGAAAATCGCGGTCCTCGATACCGATGTGAACGTGGGTACCGAAGATCAACATGCGCTGCGCGAGTTCCTGCATATCCTGCTTCACGCCTATGTAGCGTTCCTGCGGTGTGATCTCCTGTGTCTTCCAGGAAGAAAAGGGGTGGGTACCTGCGGCGGCGATCTTCAGGCCGTTCTTTGCCGCCAGTTCCATAATGGTACGACGTAAGCGCACCAGTTCCTGCCGCAATTCTGCTGGCGTCTGGCAGACAGTGGAGCCTACCTCTACCATCGCCTGATGCAGCTCGGGTTTGACCTGTTCGAGCAAGATGAGTTTACCCTCTTCCAGAATCTCGGTGATGTAAGAACGCAATTCACGCGTCTGCGGATCGATGATCTGGTATTCTTCCTCGATGCCTATAGTGAGCGAAGGTGCTTTCATAATTCGACTCTCCTTCTTTGCTCTCTGGTTCCCTTATTCTTTTGATCGCTTGCTTTAGCGCTTCTCTACGATAAATGTTGCCGCAGCCGAGCCAGTACCGGCTGAGACGTTCAAAAGTGCCTCTGATGAGAGGCGTGAGAGGCAGCCGTCCACGTAGTCTCCGTAGAAGACGAGTGGGTTGGTATCCAACATCTGATCGACGAAGGTCACCTGACCATTGATCATGATTGGATACGGTTCGGTAGGGATGGCTACGCGCTCCTGTACTATATACGGTTCGCTTAGAGCGGTCAGGATTGTCTGCTCCCAGCCACTGGCATCTATTTGCCAGCCAAGAACAACTCCCTTGCCGCCATACTCGTCATTTGGTTTGAGTACAAGATTCTCACGATGTTCGAGGATGAAAGGTATCAAATCGATGGTCTCACCGTGATAGTGAACGTGACGATTTTCGACGCGGCACGTCCATGGGATGTGTGCCTCGATGGCCTCCTGCTCCGCTGCGCTGAAGAGATTAGCGTTGCGCTTGTCGTATAAGACGGCCAGGCTGGCCTTTTTATGCAGGATTTTGCAGCGGAAGGGATTGACCATACAGACGGCGCCATCGAGTACGGCACGCACGACAGGATGATCCATGCCGCCACGTTCGATCAGCTCACTAATAAGGACGCGCTTATAAATGAGGGTAATGTGGAAATCACCTGCGACGAGGCGACCATTTTTGTACTCCACCTCGCGCGGATCAGTGATAATACACTCTATACCCTGCGATTTGAAGTATTCCGCGAACAGCACGAACTCGCTGAAGCTGGGTACCTCGCGCCAATCAAGAATGGCGATGCGAGGCGCTTCTTTGCTGTGGCCCCACTGCTGATAGGCATCTATCAGGGCATGGAGGACGCCATGGCGCGCTGGCAGTGGACGAACTTCATAGTGGCGCAGGAACTCGCGCATCACGGGCAGGCCGTAAGACATTTCCGCGAGCGCGTCATTATAGGCCGGGCTTGCTGGTGTATCGGCGTTGTATTCCGTCAGACGCAGGCCGCCGCGCTCCGTGACGAAAAATGTATCGACGCGCGAGGTAGGGCTGGGATCACGAAAGCCGGGAGAGTGCCGCACCAGTTCTTCTTCCCAGTCAAGCAGGCCGAACTGGGAGCGAAATCCCTCATCCGTCACAGCGGCCTGGTAGGCCTTGTCGAAGGCGCGCAGCAGCAGATTGACACGCGATTGGAGAAAGCGATACTGTTCAGGCGTCATAAAGCGTGGCCGCAGCACTGAACAGAGCGGCCGACCACCGAAGAAAAGCCCGTGCCGGCGCTGCTGTTCTTCGAGCTGATGATAGGATGCAGCGGCCAGCTCGTCAGTCAGGAGATCGTGATAGCGTTCAATGGCTTCTCGTAGTGACATGGCATTCCTCTCAGAGAAAGATGTAGGGGCCAGATGTAGCGCGCACCACTAGATCACGTTCACCATCAACTCAAGATGTACCAGATGCGCCAGGGCTTAATTGATCATTGACCCTGTCGCGGTTCGCTCTAAAAAAGGTATCCCACTGTAGATCGCGATGCTGGGGACGTGGTTGCTTCGCAAGCCGGATAGCCATGTCGGCCATGTGCTTGACTACCCATTCGAAATAAAAGGGGGTCAGCGAGTAAATATCCATGTCTGGCGCGGGGTTCATAAAGTCGATGGCATAAGGAATGCCGTCACGAACAGCCCACTCGACAGAATTCATATCGTATCCCAGCGCGCGCACAAGCTTGAGAGAATCCTCTACGACGCGACGTCCAAGCTCAGGGCTGAGATGCTCGTGTTCAACGAAATACTTGCGCTCGTGAGGATTATACTTGATCGGCATCACTTCTTGCTGCCCCAGACAGACGCAACGGATGTACTGGTCCCACTTAATGAATTCCTGTACGATAACCGTGCGCAGGCCAAACTCGTTATAGTGAAGTATTAATTCATCTAACGAATGGCAAATGAACACGTCTTTCCAGCCGCCGCCAAGTGCATCTTTAATGACGCATGGCAAGCCGACATAGTCAATGACACCTTGCCAGTTCAACGGATAGACGAGGTTGCGCAGGCTCTCGGTGTGGACGATACCCGGGATGTAGTCTTTATTTGGCAGGACGACGGTCTTGGGATTGGCGACCCCCAATTTTGTGGCCAGAGCGGACTCGAAGAACTTGTCGTCGGCTGTCCACATGAAGGGATTATTGATAACCGTCGCGCCTTGCAGGAGTGCATACTTGAGATAGATACGGTAATATGGCACTTCGTGCGAGATGCGGTCGATGAGGACCGCGTATGGACATGGTTCGTCCATGCGCGTGCTATCCAACTTTGCGAACTCGGCAACAACGCCCTCATCGCGACGGTTCACTTCTTCGATAAAAGCGGGTGGAAAGGACCATTCCCGCCCGACAAACAAGCCGATCTTCAGCGTCATATGTCTTCTCCCCCGGTCAATCGTGACCGCCGATGTACATATGGATCATCTGCTGCCACCAGGGCCAATCGTGACCCCAGCCATCCCAGATGCGTAAGGCATGCCAGATGTTTTTGCCCCAGAGGATGCCCGATAGGGACTCGTTGTTTGAGAAACTGGAGTCATCGCGACCGATAGCGAGGATAATGTCTATGTGTCGTAGTGCCTTCAGCCGAGCAGGGTCGGATTCGTGCTCCATGAAGTCGCTTGGACTATTGAAGTACACGTTATCGTCAGTATAGCCACCCGTGAACAACTTGATATCATAGAGACCACTAATTCCTATCACGCGATCGACCAGGTACGGATAGCGAAAGGCGAAATTGACGGCATGGTAAGCTCCAAAGCTTGTGCCTGCAGTGATCAGAAAGGGATTAGCATTATGCTGGGAGGAGAATGGCAGGACTTCATTCAGGAGGTAGCGGTCGTACAGGATGTGGCGCCACGCCCGTTCAGCTGGAGGTCGCTCTTTGGCATACCAGCTTTCGCCGTCGACACTATCCACACAAAATAACTGAAGTTCACCGTTTTCAAGCTGATTGCTTAGCGTAGCAACCATGCCTGAATCTTCCCACTGGAAGAAACGACCCATTGAAGTTGGGAAAACCAGGACGCGAGCACCGGCGTGGCCAAAGACCAACAACTCCATTTCTCGCTCCAAGGAAGGACTGTACCAACAATGATACTCACGATTCATGCTATTCAACACTCACATTTGGCCCAAGACGAGCCGACTCGATGCGTTGCTGGGTCATTTTGGTTGTATGCCCAGCACGCTGACCAGAGCACGCGACTCTGAGTGCTCTGGAAAAAATTATCAAGAGAATACAGACAGTAGGCAAGGTAAGCCTGGGTGTCAAGCAAAATCGTATCACGCAGGTTATAAGCATGTCAAACCGTGCTAATGAGTCAGGCTGCAACGTTTTCCATACCCATCATAGGGTCAATAGTCCTATGTTCGGGCATGATTCTGCTTACCTATGGTTTGAGGGGCAGTAGTATGCTGACTATACCACAAACTAGACCTCTGTCACTTCATATAAAGACGATGCTTTGTAAGCTGTTCAGCTACGAACCTCTTCGTGTTATCCACCTGAACCATAGAGAACCTGCTATCACGACGGTATAGGTGCAAATGGTTGGGGTAGCCAGAAAGTCCACTTATCGACGAATGAATGACAGTCAGGGCGTTTGTTGGAACACCATACTGAAAAAATACGTAAAAGGTCCTCTGTCAACATCATCTGCAATTTGAATAGGCAATACAAAAGTGATGTAGAGGGCGGTTCATGAGATGCTCTTGCTTTTGTAAACTTCAATATGTGCAGGCAAGGCATCATGGAAAGGACGCACTGAGATGCAATTGTCTGTTCCTCCACTTTTTCGTCGCTGGCGCGGGGTGAACGTATTCACAAGACACGCGATTGTCCTGTTCGCGCTGGGAATCCTGCTACTGGGGAGTACGGTGGGAGGACACTTGCTGGGAGCCTTTGCGCAATCCTCCTGCGCGAGAGGAGATGCTTCATACAACGTCAGGTTCGGGGACACGTTGAGTGCTATTGCCGCTCGCTATCGAATGAGCTGGCAGAGCCTTGCATCCTACAACCACCTGGCCAACGCCAACCTTATTTATCCGGGACAACTGATATGTGTTCCAATCAAAGGGTCAAATGGTGGAGGCGGTGGCTCAGGAGGCTCTGGTGGTTCCGGTGGCACTGGCGGCTCGCACCAGTACTATGTTAACCTTGCCAGGCAAGATGCTCTCAACGTTGGTTTCTCGCCAGACATCTTTGTGCGGCAGATCAACCAGGAAAGCGGCTTTAATCCCTCAGCTGTCTCTCCCGCGGGCGCAATAGGCATAGCACAATTCATGCCAGCTACCGCGTCATCGCTTGGTATCAACCCCTGGAATCCTGTCCAGTCACTCCAGGGAGCCTCTCGTCTCATGGCAAACTATGTGCAGCAGTATGGGGGAGATGTCGCCAAAGCACTCGCAGCGTATAATGCTGGTCCAGGGGCAGTGCAAAGGGCAGTGAGCTTAGGCGGGGCCGGTTGGCGCAACTTCCTTCCCGCTGAGACACAGAATTACATTCGCGTTATTCTTGGATAGCCAGCGGCAAAGAAGCAAGAAGGAAATGGTGGGCA
>DMFQ01000411.1:366-1292 GCA_003450555.1 Ktedonobacter sp. | reverse complement strand
TGCCCACCATTTCCTTCTTGCTTTAGCAGCCAATGGGATGTGCTATTGCTATTTTTCCATAACTCAGGCATAATGGCGGGGCAAATATGGTGAGGAGGGTCATGGTCTATGTTGGCAAAAGTACAAAGCTGCGCGGTAATTGGCCTGGAGGGGGCACTTGTCGAAGTTGAGGTTGATCTATCGAATGGACTCGCGGCATTCAATGTAGTCGGACTGCCGGATGCCGCGATTAATGAGTCAAGAGAACGAGTACGAGCGGCAATTAAGAATTGCGGTTGCCTCTTCCCCTACAAGCGTATCACCGCCAACCTGGCCCCGGCTGACCTGCGCAAAGAGGGGCCAGCCTATGATCTTCCTATAGCCATAGGAGTGCTGCTGGCCTCTGGTCAGATTAATCCTGAAAAACCGATAGACGAATGCCTC
This sequence comes from Ktedonobacter sp., assembly GCA_003450555.1. Taxonomy (GTDB): domain Bacteria; phylum Chloroflexota; class Ktedonobacteria; order Ktedonobacterales; family Ktedonobacteraceae; genus UBA11361. The sequence continues at coordinate 869 of DMFQ01000411.1, read as the reverse complement.
TTCCTGGGTGAACTTTCCCTTGATGGCAGCCTGCGCCATACCAACGGCATTTTGCCTATGGTGGCGCTCGCCTGTGAGAAGCACGTCAACGTCGTCTTTGTGCCAGCTGCCGATGCTATGGAAGCCTCGCTCCTGCGTGGGGTGACAATTTATCCGGTGGAGACGCTTGGCCAGCTCATTGCACACCTCAACGGTGAACGACAAATCGAGCCATACATTCCCGATCCTCGCATCCTAGACATTGCTGACCAGGTTGTCTATGGGCAAGATATGGCGGCAGTTCGCGGACAGGAACACGTCAAGCGAGCCTTAGAAGTGGCCGCGAGCGGCGCGCATAATATCTTGATGAGCGGCCCTCCTGGATCGGGCAAAACACTGCTGGCGCGCTCGATGCCTTCTATACTCCCCCGCATGATCATTGAAGAATCGCTCGATGTCACCAAGATATACAGTGTCAGCGGGATGCTACCCTCGGATATGCCGCTGGTGCTGCAACGCCCGTT
>DMFQ01000411.1:0-281 GCA_003450555.1 Ktedonobacter sp. | reverse complement strand
GCGCCGCATCACACCATCAGCCACGCAGGACTCGTTGGGGGAGGGCGTATCCCTCGTCCGGGTGAAATCAGCCTGGCTCACCGCGGCGTGCTCTTCCTGGACGAATTACCAGAATTTGGGCAGAACGTCCTGGAAGTAATGCGCCAGCCTCTAGAAGATAAAGTGGTCACGATATCACGCGCGCAGGGAACGATTACCTATCCCGCCAATTTTATGCTGGTTGCATCTATGAATCCCTGTCCTTGTGGTTTTTTTGGGGACCCCATCAGAGAATGTACCTG
>DMFQ01000357.1:2181-5553 GCA_003450555.1 Ktedonobacter sp. | reverse complement strand
CAGGGACGCTTGTCGGACCACCCTTTAACGAAACAGGGATACTGGCGATAAAGACGATTAGCAAGATCACCGCGCAGGCAATGCTAAACCCGTCCTCATGTCCTGCTGCTGGTGCATGGAGATAAAAGACCAGTGTCGGCAAGGCCAGGGCGGATACCGCCAGCAGCGTCAGCGTTGCGATCATGCGGGGCGCTTCAGAAGCGAAACGCTGCGTGCCATGCCGCAGTCCCCCAACAAAAAAGGCAAGCCCAAGCACGAAGAGACTGTTACCCAAAATCGATCCGACCAGGGCAGCCTGAATCACTGGGATAAGCCCGGCCCGCAGGGCAAAAAAACCGACAAAAAGTTCAGGCAAATTGCCAAGAGCGGACTGCAATACTCCCGTTGCGCCTGGTCCAAGACGCGAACCGACCTGGTTGGTGGCCAACCCCACCAGGGCCGCGAGAATAGCAAGAGCACCTCCCGATATGACGAAGGTGATGACAGCATTAACATGAAACGCTGTGAGCAGGCCAGCCACGATACTCAAAACCAATGCTCCCCCAACGGTAAGCCATTCATTCCGGCTCAAAAGACCATTAACATTCCTCAACGCAAAACGTGCCATCCTCTTTTCGACTCCTATCCGCTCAAGTAGTATGCCCCCTGGAGAGCACTGGCATGGTTCCCCCTCTTGCTTCAGTCAGGCGCAGTAGCGTCATTATAACACTGATGTTGCCAGGAAAAAGGAGCAAGAGAGCAGAGCTTTTAATGAGACAGAATATCATTGACAAATATTTGATGCTTATGTTATCCTGCAATATAAAGATACACTGTATCATTAAAGAAGAAACTCCACCCTTATTTTAGGAGGAAAGATCCATGCCTATCACAAGAAGGGCCTCTTTCTGGCTCACCTTCTGCATCATCACTCTATTTTTATTGAGCGCCTGTGGCGGCACTTCCCCTGGCAATAATTCCGCGAATGGCACGTCTTCATCTTCTTCAGTCATTAATGTCGTGGCAGCTGAGAACTTCTATGGCGATGTAGTCAAACAGTTAGGAGGGAGCCATGTTGCTGTAACCAGTATTCTATCTGATCCCAACGTTGATCCTCACCAATATCAATCCAATGTGCCGACTGCGGAAGCCATAGCAAAAGCACAGCTTGTGGTCGCGAATGGAGACGCCTACGACACGTGGATAGACAGACTGCTTTCAGCTTCCCCAAATGACAGTCGTATCGTCCTGATTACCACGAATATCGTTAAGCATAAGTTACCTGATAATCCTCATATCTGGTATGGTATCGACAAATATGCCGGACATCGCTCAGGCCATCACCGCTGCTTTCAAGAAGCTCGACGCCGCCGATGCCCCCACTTTTGACAAAAACCTTGCAACATTCAAGCAATCTCTGGTACCCTTAGATCAGAAGATTAGCGATATCAATAAGAAGTACAAAGGGACGCCAGTCGCATTGACGGAAACAATCTATCTCTACCAGTCCATACCAGAAGGTCTCAATGTGTTAACACCGTTCGAGTTTCAGAAGGCTAATGCCGAGGGAAATGATCCTCCCGCCAATACTGTAGTTGATACGAATAACCAGGTCGATAAAAAGGAAGTAAAAGTTCTGATTTATAATGTTCAGACGATCACTCCGATTACCACAAACTTACTGAACAAAGCGAAAAATCTTAACATTCCTATCGTGCCGGTCTCGGAAACCATGCCTTCGGGCAAAACCTACCAGACCTGGATGATGGATCAACTTAACACGTTGCAACAGGCCCTGGCAACAGCAACCGGACACTGAGCAGGCAGCAAACAGACGCACAGGCAGCGAGTAACCAACGAGCAGCTAATGAGGAGCAACAGCGTGGCAAGAGAAACACAGGAGCCGGTCATCACTCTCGAACATGTCCGTATTCAATATGGCAAGCAGACAATTTTAGAAGATGTCAGCCTGACCGTAAATGAAGGGGAGTTCGTTGCCGTGCTCGGTCCCAATGGTGCTGGCAAAAGTACCCTGCTCAAGCTATTGCTCGGTCTCCTCAAGCCAGATGCGGGCGTGGTACGCGTCCTGGGTAAACCAGCACGCCGTGGGAACAATGCCATTGGTTACGCCCCACAGCATCGCCAGCTCGAAGCCGACCTCGCTTTGCGAGCACGCGACGTAGTTGGCTTCGGGCTGGATGGTAATCACTGGGGACCTGGCATATCCAGTGCCAGGCGCAATGCCATCATTGACAAGGCACTGCTGGAGGTGGATGCCTCGGCCTTCGCAGATGCTCCTATCGGCCAATTGTCAGGTGGAGAGCAACAACGCTTACTAATCGCCCAGGCCCTGTTAACCAACCCGCGCTTGCTCTTGCTCGATGAGCCGTTAGCAAACCTGGATATTAGCCACGAGCAGGAGATTGTGACATTGGTGGCTAAAGTCTGTCGCGCGCGCAATGTCACTGTGATGCTGGTTGCGCACGACGTCAATCCTTTGCTGCCAGTGGTGGATCGCGTCCTCTACATGGCGCGGGGACATGCTACCATCGGCACTACAGACGAGGTCATCACGAGTTCCACTCTGACACAATTGTATGGCTCACCCGTCGAGGTAGTACAGGCGCTGGGTCGAGTCTTCGTGGTCGGCGCGGAAACGTAACGCCGCCACATGCAAGGTCGAAAAGGGCGTTGTGTCCCTTCGCCTGTTCTTTTCAGGAAAACCAAATGACTATGTTTACTATCTTGCAATATTCGTTCATCCAGAATGCCTTCCTCGCCGGAACGTGTGTCGCCGTGGTTGCCGCCGTTGCTGGCTACTTTATGGTTGCGCGCGGCTTAACTTTTGCCGGACACGCGCTGCCGAATATCGGCTTCGCGGGCGCTGCCGGGGCTGTTCTCCTGGGGGTTGATCCTGTCATTGGGCTGTACGTCTTTACCATTGGGGCGGCAATTGGCATTGGCATCCTGGGAAAAGAGGTCAACGAACGCGATACCTCTATCGGCATCATCATGACCTTTGCCCTTGGCCTTTGGTATTCTCTTCCTTTCGCTCTACTTTGGCTACGCGGAGCGTGTCTATAGCATCTTGTTTGGGCAAATCGTGGGCATCAGCCAGGCCGACGTGCTGTTAACCGGAGTTTCCAGCCTCATCACAGTAGCAATATTCCTTGTGCTGTTCAGGCCATTGTTGTTCAGCTCATTTGATCCAGAGGTGGCCGAGGCGCGCGGTGTCCCCGTACGGCTCCTGGCAATAATCTTCCTCGTTTTGATCGCCATTACCGTCTCGCTCTCGGTACAGGTAGTCGGCGCGCTACTCGTCTTCACCCTCCTGGTTGGTCCCTCGGCGACAGCTATACGTATCGTCCAGCGTCCGCTATGGGCCATCCTCAT
>DMFQ01000357.1:0-2019 GCA_003450555.1 Ktedonobacter sp. | reverse complement strand
TTTGGCGTCTATCTTCCCGTGCGTCTCCTCTCTCCGTTATGGATTGGACGTCGCGCAAGGAAGATCGCCATTAGCAGGCAAACTACCTCTCCGTCTCATATGGACACAATTGAACGGAGACAGAGTGATTCATTAGAGACAGCAGGACGCGTACAGGGCATCACCCGTTGAAAGGACACCTATGCTTGAATTGTTTCAGCATGATTTTGTGCAGAATGCCTTCCTGGCAGGCACCATTGTTGCCATTGTAACCGCGGTAATGGGCTACTTTGTTATCCTGCGTGCCCAGGCGTTTGCCGGAGAAGCCCTCGCGGATATTGGCTTCGCGGGCGCCACCGGAGCAGCCATCCTCGGCATCAGCTCATTGCTGGGCATGTTTTTCCTGACCATCCTGGCAGCGCTAGGCATGGGCGCTTTAGGCGAGCGCATCCGCGGTCGTGATGTCGAGATTGGCATGGTGCTCTCATTCGCGCTTGGCCTCGGAGTCCTGTTCTTAAGCATTTACACACAAACCGGCACAAACGCATCCGCAGGCGTAGGCATCCTCTTTGGCTCTATCTTGAGCGTGACCCGTGGCAACGTCCTCATTACCCTGGCTTGCGGCAGCGCCACGCTCTTGCTGATAGCGTTTCTTTTCCGTCCGCTGCTCTTTGCCTCCATCGATCCCGAGGTCGCGCAGACGCGCGGCGTTCCGGTCCGCCTGCTCTCGATCATTTTTCTGATGTTACTCGGCATCACAACCGCTGAGACGGTCCTGGTTGTTGGCGTCCTGCTCGTTCTCGCACTGCTGATTGCTCCTGCTGCAACAGCCATGCACCTGACTCGTCGCCCACTCACCTCCATCTCCCTGGCGGTGGTATTGGGCCTGATCTTCACGTGGGGTGGGCTGATCCTGGCATTTGTCGGCACCGGCGGCCACTTACCCGTCAGTTTTTACATCACCACATTGTCAGCCCTTTCCTACTTCATCTCGATACCAATTGGCCGACTTCGTTCTCCACGCCGCTACAGAGAACAGCCGCGCCCCTGCCGCGAATGTGGATCTAGATAAAGAGATCAACCTCTTTTCTTTCCCTGTGTAGAATGTGCGTTTTGCAGTTGCAAAACGCACATTCTACGCCTATTATTCCAGGCGAGCGACTTGTCACGAAACCGCACCCAAAAGTTCCCTCTTTACCACTATCAAGCCAACAAACAAGAATTCTCAAAGGAAGAAAGCCATCCTCGAAAATCAGCACACTATCGTTTAGTATTAAGAGCAAGAAAGGGAAGCACGCGTGAATATCACCAAAATGTTCGAAGAATATAGCGTACGGGCAGTACCGCCGCCCGACAGGCATCGTGGGACGCATCATCGCGGGCCGCATGGCCCAACAACACCAACCAGAAAACGCCTGGACCGTCTCACTCCTGCATGTACAACCCAGCGATCATATACTCGAGATCGGCTTCGGACCCGGAACAACCATACAACGACTTGCCATGCTAACTTCAGAAGGCCACGTCACGGGCATCGATTACTCCTCGACAATGGTGAGCCTCGCTAGCCGTCGCAATGCCCGGGCAATCAAAGCTGGGCGAGTGAAACTGTGCCGCGGCAACGTCGTCAATCTCCCCTTCGCAAACCATACGTTCGACAAAGTCCTCAGCATTCACACGCTCTATTTTTGGCAAGAACCACTCCGTGCCCTCGCGGAAATACAGCGCGTCCTCAAACCGGGAGGAACGTTGGCCCTCACCATTCTCCCCAGGGAAAAATGGCCAGGTGGAGGAACCGGCACAGAGTATTGTATCGTCTATTCCGGAGACGACGTAGTAAAGTTAATGCTGGATGCAGGCTTCACCAGCGCACACGTTGAACCATGCCCTCTCCCCACCCAATTCAGGGAATTATCAGTAATCGGCATAAAATAATCTGGGTTACACTGGCAACTACCGCTCGATTTTTGGTAAAACTAATGATAGGTATACAAATCACGTGCTAGGAGGGCAGCGATGCAAAAACCCGCGAGCGACCAT
>DMFQ01000035.1 GCA_003450555.1 Ktedonobacter sp. | reverse complement strand
GCCATTCTAAACTGGCCTTACTGCCATAGATGCGAATGCTGAGGGCATTCTCCTCGCCGGCCGCTACCTGGGAGCAGGTGAGAATCCCCTTACTGCCGCCCTCCAGACGGAGCAGAATATTTGCATCATCTTCGAGCGCTCGCCCCGGCACAAACGTCGTCAGGTCTGCACACAGTGATTTAATCTTCAGTCCGGTAATGAATTCCAACAGGTTCTCGCCATGCGTGCCAATATCACCCACACAGCTGGAAATTCCCGCTTGCGCAGGGTTGGTTCTCCACACTGCCTGTTTGTTCCCCGTAGTCTCGACCGGCTCCATCAACCAGTCCTGGATATATTCCACCAGGATCTTCCTGATGTCGCCAATCAGCCCTTGCTGCACCATGTAGCGGGCCTGCCTCACTGCGGGGTAGCCGGTATAGTTGTGGGTCAGTGCAAAAATTGCGTTGCCGCGTTCCACCAACGCAACCAGTTCTTTAGCCTCTTCGAGCGTGCTGGTTAGCGGTTTATCGCACACGACGGAAATACCTTGCTCCAGAAAAGCTTTCGCAACGGGGAAGTGTAGATGGTTAGGGACGGTGATCATTACGAAATCGATGCCATCTGGTAAGGTCGGCTCTACCCTGGCCATCTCCTGGAAACTACTGTACGAGCGCGGCAAAAACCAGGCTTTGGCAGATTCTTCTGCCTTTTTGGGGTCAGCTGACATTGCCCCCGCGACCACCTCGGCCTGGTTATCCAACTGTGCTGCAATACGATGGACTGTACCGATGAACGATCCTACACCTCCACCTACGATGCCCGCTCTCAGTTTTCTTTGTGTTTCTGATACTCTCACCTGGCTCATAATTTTTCCTCCTTTGCGATACCTAGAATGCGCCGGTTGATCTCATGGTTCTGTATGCCACCCGCGAAATCATCGAATGCCCTGCTCGGTGTATCGATCAGCATACTCTTGATAAATGCCGCGCCCTCCCTGGCTCCCTGAAGGGAATCTTTGATGCAACATTCCCATTCAAGCACCGCCCACCCTGAAAAACCGTTCTGCGTCAATTTCGAGAACACTTTTTTGAAGTCAATTTGTCCATCACCAACGCTGCGGAAGCGACCAGGACGATCCTTCCAGTCCTGGTATCCACCGTACACCCCCGACCGGGCGGAGAGATTGTATTCAGCATCCTTGACGTGGAATGCTTTAATGTAATCCTTGTAGCAATCCAGGTAGCCGACGTAGTCCAGGTGTTGCAATACGAAGTGGGATGGGTCATAGAGGAGGTTTACGCTTGAATTGTTACCGGTGGCAGCCAGGAAGCGTTCAAACGTAACGCCGTCGTGCAGATCCTCTCCCGGGTGAATTTCGTAGGCGAAGTCAATCCCGTAGTCTTCGGCACTATGCAAGAGGGGTTGCCAAAGCTGGGCCAGTTCCTTGAAACCCATCTCTACCAGTCCTCGCGGTCGCTGCGGCCAGGGATACATTGTATGCCACAACAAGGCGCCTGAAAAGATAGGTACCACGCTTAAACCGAGATTGCGAGATGCTTGTATGACCTTGACGATCTCTCCTCTCGCCCACTCGGTACGCGCTTTGGGGTTGTTGTGCAAAGACTCAGGGGCAAAAACGTCAAACATGACATCATAAGCGGGATGAACCGCTACCAGTTGACCGAGGAGGTGAGCAGCCAATTCAGTGATGACCAGCCCGTTGCATCTCCCTTTGAAGTCATCGCAGTACTGCTTTGACTCAGCTGCTTTATCCAGATCGATCATTCGTTTGTTCGACGCGGGAATTTGCACGCCGAGAAAGCCCAATGATTTGGCCCACGAGGTGATATTTTCAAGTGTGTTGTATGGTGGAACATCCTGTACAAATTGCGCTAAGAAAAGCGCCGGTCCTTTGATTTGAGACATCTTTTCTCTCCTTTTAGTGAAGCTCGCTTGCTACCACCGAATTTCCTTTGCTGCTCCAGCGCGTCTTGCACTTTTTTTTGCTGTTCTTCACTCTTCAAGAGAAGAGAACGCGCCAGGCTTTGTGTCTACTCTTTTTCTTTGAGAATCTGAGACGAGTCCATTCCTTTGGTGGAAGTGACCCATCATAACGCAGAACGTTTTCGTCCTCTCCAGGTGGGTCAAAGTATTCAACGACATAAGCAAAATCATCATCGCGTACATCAGCACGCACTGCGGTTTGTCTATTCTCTTGCCAACGGCGTTGCGCCTCAGACAAAGGGATATCAACAAAGATAACACATGTTTGAGCGTTATATTTCTTTGCTATTGCCCGTAAGCGATCTCGTTACTCCCTGGTGAAATTTGCTGAATCATCGACAACGCTTTCGCTTTGGCTGAGGAAAGCCGCAATGCGCTGATAGGCTTCCTGGTAGGTCTTTGCCCAATCTTCTGAGGACATTCCTGTTTCATCATTCCATATCCCTCGTTCGGTATTGATCTCATCGATGGCAACACGCTTTATTCCTAGCCAATGTACCAATTCCTTCGCGAGAGTGGTCTTCCCTGCGAAAGGCAACCCACACAACATATACAAATAAGATTGTTTCATGCTGTCTTCCCCTTTTCTTGCAATGGGATCGAGCCAAACGCTGAGATGCGGGCTCAGGCAGAACGTCAGCAGTTCCTCTCTCCTCATGGGGAGCGGATAGAGTATCGGGATGGCCTCTCTACTCAGACAGATCTGGAGACTGACAGTGTCGATATCGTAACTTGCTCTCAGTCTCTGCATTGGATGGAACCAGAACCGACGTTTGCTGAAGTGACACGTATTCTGCGACCAGGTGGACTCTTTGTTGCCTACGACTACGACTGGCAACATAATAAGAGAGATGCTATACTTCTATCATCATCTTCAGGAGGAAGACAACTATGTCGACTGTGGTAGTCCAGTAAGACCTTCAGTTTTGAGCATGATTTTGCAGAGAGAGATGGCTGTTAGAAGACAGCTCTAGTAGCGCTGTGGATTCCTCTACCAGAGAGGACTCTTCGTCATCCAGAGTATGTATCTCTCTTTCCTTGAACATGCGCTCTCAACTGACGGCGTGGACGAGCACAGCGAACTGCTGATGTCACCTCTCACCCGCTTCTTCTCCCTGCTTCTGGACGTTCGCTTCTCCGTTCAAGAAGCTCTGCAGGAGAGATGCATCGCTCTTTGCCTCACCTTCACGTCTTGTTGAGCGCGCTCCTCACGCAATCGCGTGCAAAGAAACGGAGCAAGCAAGATAGATAAACAACGACAAACACAGCATGGGAAGCGCTGTAGACATCAGTCGCTTTCCGGAAGACAGATCATGTGGTCCTGGACCAGTCATGGGCTCTTGATACCACAACGAGCCTGGCTCAGTATGTGCGAGCATGACTTCTCCCAGCCACCTCATCACTATAACCTGCATATTCAACCTGTACACGGTGGGATCGACTATCACAACTACCATATTCGCTACCTGGGAACAGGAGAAGCTCAGCATAGATGGGTAGTCGTCGATGCTCCCTCTGGCATCACCAGGAGCTACCGGGTCTATAGTTTCTCGAAGAAGCTCTTCATCAGAGAGGCGATCGATAGCGCGAGTTGTCTGCTCGTCACAGATATCACCAATGATGTCGGCGACCCAGGCATATGGCTTGCCTTAGTTGAGCACATTCCTCTCGCCTTGCGCGATTTGTATCACCACACCTCGTTCTCTCAAAACAAGACAACCAGAAGGAAATGATGTATCACAAGATCGGCTGGAGTGATGCTGTGCCGTGGAGTCATTACCTGGGTCGATGGTATGGAGAACCCCATATCGGGTGCGTTTCATTTTTTGCACAAGGGGGAAGGTGGCAATCGAGAGGGATAAAAGAGCAGGAGAAAGACGAGAGCATGAAAGCCAAGAAGAACAAAGCCCACGAGACGCGCAACGAGAGGTAACTTGTAGCGAGCAGGGATAAAAATGTGCCTCTTTGATGAGGAAGAACAAAACACTTTCCATCAAGGAGGCACACATGAACACTCTCGCCGATGAATTGGTGCGTATCCAGACCGGATCACGAGTCTGCCCCCTCGATGCCCTCGTGGTTTGGCGCGCGTTGCTCTGATCGTCGGGTATCGACGGCGCTGAGGCGCGTCCTGACCAAGATCTGTGAGCGCGTGCGCGGATGCCGCGCCGACGGGTCTGTCAGTACGAGGTCATCGACTTGCTCGCGGTCCAGATCGCGCTACGCGCATCCTCGGCGAACGCCGACTTCCAGCTTTCT
>DMFQ01000087.1:7656-10058 GCA_003450555.1 Ktedonobacter sp. | reverse complement strand
TAAATAGCAACCAGGCTATAGAACTGATACACTAGAAAGCACCGAGAGCAATTGCGATTGACCATCATGATCGTACCGCGCTCTTTCGTAAGCGTCGTATTCGTATATGTGCCCAATAGAGGAGTTAGTAATGCGTTTCTGCTTTATCGTTGAAGAGCAATATCGAAATGATCCTATGCCTTTGGTCGTTGCAGACCAATTGCTTCAATGGGGTCATGACGTGGATGTGCTGGAAACACAAGCAGCTGTTACCTGCTTATCCGATCTTACCACGCAAGGTTACGATGCATTCGTGTTGAAATCATTGGCAGATGGCCCTGGCATGAGTATTCTGGCAGCGGCAGAAGCAGTAGGCATCCCAACTATCAATAACTCGCGGGCGATTCGCCTTGTGCGAGACAAGGCTGTCGCGGCAGCATTTGGACGCGCGCACGGCTTACCTATACCACCTACCTACTTTGTCGCTCATCCTCGCCTCCTCAAGCAGATTCCCGCAGAGGACTATCCTCTTGTCATCAAACCGAGCAACGGAAGTTCCTGTAAGGGTATTTACCGCCTGAATAGCCCTGCCGATTTGGCGGCCTTGGAGATAGCTGAGGCAGACGATAGCTTCTTTCTGGCACAAAGATACGCAGAAAATACTGGATTTGATATCAAAGTGTATGTTACGGGCAAAGAGGTCTATGCAGCTATTGCAAAGAAGTCACCGCTACACAGTGATGTGGACGAAAAGTTTATCCCACTCACACCGGAGCTACGTAAACTTACGCTTCATGTTGGTAAACTGTTTGGTCTTGATATTTATGGAATCGATGTCGTTGAAACACCCCATGGACTTGCCATTTTAGACATCAACGACTTCCCCAGTTTTGGACGCGTCCCGCGAGCCGTGGTGCGTATCGCGGAGTATGTTCTCCATGCCGCAAAACATGCTGAGAGAAAACGTTTAGCACGTATGGAGCGTAATCGGCGGCACTCGTCAACAGGCAAGAGAAATTTGTTCCTTGTAGATAGTATGAAGTCATGATAAGTAGAGAAGGAAGACGGGAGCACGAGTGCATGAGTCAAGATCATTCAAATGCTAATCTCTCTATCCTAAAACTTCCAGCCATTGTCACAGGTCTTTTTGAGAGGGCCAGGCGCCCATTGTTGCCTGGACTAAAGGGAGCATCAGAGCTTTTTGTGCGCTACCTGCGGCGCAAGCCTGGACGAGGGCTTGCAGTTATCTACAACGTGGATGAAGTAAAGCGCGGTCGAAGAAAATATTCCAATGACCTGTACCGCTCGGTTAGCCTGACACTCGACGAACAAGCTCTTGAAGGCGCATATATTCGCTTTAGCGAAACACAGGCCCAGCAGGCTTCAGTTGCGCTACAACCTTCAGGAGTAGTGCGAGCAGAAGATTTGGGTCTCTCAGTACAGTCATTTCCCGCCGATAATAGCCTCCCTGCGCTTGCGGCAAGTTGTGACACCACCCAACAGAGCTTACTTCTCCAGGATTTGCAAACAGCAGCTCGGCAACAATTGGGCGACCAGGACTGGCAACTTGTGTCTGCAACTGCCGTACCTGTGCGCTATAAACCCGCGAATCGCTGTGTTATTCGCTATTCCCTTAGCCTGGAGCACCTCAGCGAGAAAACATCCAGCCATAAAAATGTAACCATCTTTGGGAAGGTCTATGCTGACCCACAACAGGCACTTGAAGTTCAGTCCTTGCAGCAGAAACTCTATCAAGAGCAGATAGCTACGCAGGGATGCAAAGTTGTAGGACACATACTGGATCTGCCGCTCCTACCACAACCGCTTGGTCTGAACAAGATACTTGGATTGACGTTTAACGAGGCAGTGCAACCCGCCAACCCTGAGGAGCTATTACGCTTAGGTGGACGCGTCCTGCGACCTCGCATGGAATATGGGCGTGGTGGTGAGATTACGAACGTGATTGTTCCAGCCGAAGAACTAGGACTCACAGCGATTGCATTAGCCCGCTTGCACACGAGTACAGTACAGCCTCATGAGAGTACTCCACGCACAGGAGCAAAAGAGGCAAAGCGCGCCCGTGAACGTGCCCTGCTGATCGCGGCCTCCAATCCAACCCAGGCAGAAGTTGTACAAAGACTCGCACAGCAACTTGCCGCACGTTTAGAGACACAACAACCTGATGTCTATCGATCCGCTCATGGTGGTTTTAAGGCCAGTCAGCTACTCTTCCACAGTCATCGCGTCTTTGTGGTAGACTTTGATGGGTTTTGCCTGGCAGACTCAGCACTCGATGTCGGTTACTTCCTTGCTTACCTGCGTCCGAGTGGGCTTTGGTATTCCCGTCCGGGTATGCGTCAATGGTTCGAGGCGTCGGCAGAAGTATTCAGCAGTACCTATCGGCAAGCAATGCTTGAACTTGG
>DMFQ01000087.1:5186-7522 GCA_003450555.1 Ktedonobacter sp. | reverse complement strand
GTCAATCGTCTTAACAGTCCACGACCACAAGAATTGTCTGAAATGCTCAAAGAGATCGCGGTTTGCCTATCCGCTGAGCCAGGGAGAATATATGGATATTTGCCTAATCATGGATAATCCAGAAACACCTCATCACCCTGTCATTGCTGTGGCACTGCAACAACTTAGCACTACACACACTGTGCGGCTGCTCGATGTACGCACGCTCACAGGAGCTGAAGCCATCGCACAGGAAAAGATACATGTTCTGGCAGACCTCTACCTGCTGAAATCACACGCGCCGCAGGCACTGGATGTAGCCTACTTCCTTGAGCAACATGGGGCATTAGTGGTAAACAGTTGGGCTTCATCGTCTGTCTGCCAGGACCGCGTACGTATGGCACAGCGTATGCTCGAGGCCAACCTGCCATGGCCGCAGACCCGGAGCTTTGCCACACTGGAAAATTTGTTAGCTGACTCACATCTGCTTGCAAGTTTACCATTTCCACTCATCATTAAAAGCCGCTATAGTCATCGCGGAGACCTTGTGGATAAAGTCCATAACGTTGAGCAACTACAGGCGCTTGCAGCACATTGGAGCCGGGAGCCAGTCGTTCTACAAGAGTTTATCGCTGGTGATGGCTGGGATATCAAGCTATGGGTCATCGATGAGCGCATATTTGCTGCACGCCGTCGCACACCATTAGAAGCCGATGCATCGAAAGAAGATTTTCCAATTGCGAGCAAGGAGATACCAGGCCGGTGGATAGGCATTGTGCTAGAGCTTGCCCGCGCTTTCAATCTGCGTCTCTACGGCGTTGATCTCCTTATAACTGAGCGAGGACCTATCATTGTGGATATTAATTCATTTCCAGGTTTTCGCGGTGTGCCTGGTGCCGACCATGCGCTGGTTGATCTTGTAGAGCGCCTGCTCAGGGAAACAAAGACTCTGTAGACTTGGTGAGTAAACACTTGTTAAGAGTTGCATTATGCATCAGGAAAAAATGGCCTGCCGAGAATTGCTTCGTAGGTGCGAGCAAGCTTCTCTCCCAAGGAAGGCCAGGAATAGCGGGCACGTACTGCCGTATAGGCTGCAACACCTCGTTGTCGTCGCATTCCATCGTCGTTAACAGCCTCTAACAGTGCGTCGGCTAGTGCTCGTTCGTCGTCCGGTGGTATGAGCCAGCCCGTCTGACCGTCGTCAATGATCTCACTTCGGCCCGTAGGCATTGACGGCAATGGCAGGCAAGCCACAAGCCATGCCCTCAACGAGTACTTGCCCAAACTGCTCACGCACTGAAGGCAAAATGACAACGTCGGAGGCCGCGAAGATATCTGACAGCTCTTCATGACCGTGCCAGCCAGCTAAGAAGACATCGCGTGCGCCCGTCCGCTCAATCGTTTCAAACGGATGCTCGTCCTCCCACTCACCAGGAAAGCCGCCAACTAGTACGAGGGGCGCAGGTTTGTTGAACGACTCCCGAACGAGCGCGTAAGCCGTAATCAGGAGCCTGATGCGTTTAACGGAGGTAAAACGTCCGACGTAAAGAAGCACTGGTCCTTCAGCGAAAGGTGACAGTTCGTCAGGCATATAGGCCACTGAGCCAGGCTCGCCATCTGGGTGCCAGCCAAGTGGGTGCTCTACAAGCAATTGCCGCCAGAGGGCTATGCGGTCAACCTCATGACGATCAAAGGTGCTGGGATCGAAGCCATTGGAAATAACCACGCAGCGCTCAGGATTGATTGGCATCAGATTCGTCAAGCGCTCAATCTGCGTCTTCGACAAGACCACGAGTCGCTGGCATGCACTCGCCCAGTGGCGGATCCTCTCTGCCCACGCCTCAGCATGTGTCCAGCCCGTTGGCGCTCCTTGAGCAATGGCCTCGAGCATCAACAATTCTGTCCCATGAATGTGTCCAACCACGGGGACATGCGGCGCTATACGTGCCGCTGCTTCGTTGAGCGGAGTGAGGTGATTGAGATGGAGAATATCGGCTTGAGCCGCACCAGCATCGCTTAATGCTCGCATCCAGGTCGTGACGAGATGCTCGTAGATTTCGTCGTCGACGCTGGCGAAGATTCTGTCAGGCGCATCAGGGCGGTCCTCGTAGGATGGATGCATGGGTGGATCAGCCCGCAGCGGGTCCTCGGCCTCCAGTGCGGCGGTGTAGTCGACCGGACGGACATCCAGGCCCGCGAAGAATTCGCGCGCATCACCTGGACGGCCAGCGATCCGCAACGAGCCACAGACAATGGTCACTTTACAGCCGATTTTGACAAGTTCGCGGGCTAGTGAACGAGTTACATGAGCGGAACCACCACGTGGAAAGAACATAAGACCCATTACCACATGAGCT
>DMFQ01000087.1:0-5010 GCA_003450555.1 Ktedonobacter sp. | reverse complement strand
GTTTCCCCTGATCCAGGCAGAGGAACCTCAGCGTATAGAGGCTTGACTAACATACCAATGTTGGTACAATAGCTGATGTACTGCTTTATGTGGTACATATTCACACCGCTTTAGTGAAGTACATCATTGGAACATCCCTCCTGATAGTTCAAAATGATAGATACAAGCAGAAGAAAAACATCTGAAGCAATATCTTGAAGGACAACGAGGAGAAGGTTAATGGCTGAGCAATCTATGGCATCTTCGCATCCCCGGAGCCTGGGAGCGAGCAGTATCTTTCGCTGGTTCATGGGGATAATAAGCTTCGGTTTACTTGCATATATGCTGGTGAATGTTGCTTATCAAATGATTGTTCCTCCACCGGCTCATCGGCTTGTGTTCGTCCAGGATATTCCCCTTCCCAGTGGTTTAGGGGCAGTCAGTCCTGGTCAGAAAGATCCACTCGCCCCTGGCGTGGAACAACAATTTGATCATTTCGACTTCCAGACTCTCGATCCAGGAACCCACCGGTTGTTCATCGCCCATACGGGGCCAAGTCCAGATCTGCTCAATCTTGCCCACATCAAGTTCGACCTCAAAACTGATGGACACATTGCCGTCTTCGATACCAATCAAGACAAACTCATTGCGCGCATACCTATCCCCCAGGTTGCCGGTATTGTGGATGCTCCCGATCTGCACAAGGTCTACGCTGCCGATGCAGAGGAAAGCATCGTTTACTCCATTGATGTGAAGACCTTGAAATTTAAGCCGATTGAGCTTGGCGACGACGAAGGTCCAGACGCCGTTGGGTATGACCCCGTCGAACACAAGATTTTTGTCTCTGACGTTGGAACTCCCGCTGACCCAAAGAAAACCTTGAATGCCGCGAGGACCAACCAGAACGTTGCTGTCATTGACGCGCTCACTGATACTTTGATCACCAAGATCAATATTGGCAACCTACCGAAATTGCCGCGGGAACTTGCACCTACGACACAGCCGGGGAATGTTCCCACATTCGGATATGATGTAGGGCATAACAAGTACGATGACGTTCTGCACCGTGTCTTTGTTACCACGCAAATATTGCACAATGCAGATGACCCAAATCCAGTAGCACTGCCGCCACCTGGTACAGGTGAACTCGTCTCTATTGATGCCGTTACGAATACAATTGCCGACCGCCTGGTGCTCCCTGTTACATGCAGTACTCCTCATGGTATGGCCATAGATACGCAGCAAGAAGTTGCGTTTATTGCTTGCACCGACTTCGACTCTGACCGGAATCTTGTAGAAAATCTGCTGAGGGTTGATCTGAAGTCTATGAAGGTCATCCCTACGGATCCCATGAAAACACGATTGGCCGGGGGAGCGGATATCGTTCTGATAGATCAACGCTTCCACGTCCTTTTTGTTGGCTGCAAGGGAGGGATTTCGGTGTTTGATGAAAAGGCAGGGGAGTTTCATAAGCTAGGAGACTACGTCCTTGGGAAAGGGACACATACGATAGCTATAGACGAGGAGACCCAGTACCTGTACCTGCCCTTGAATACAGGTGGTCGACCCACCCTTCGCATCGTGAAGTATAATCCCAACGGTATATAATGTATATAAGGATGGAGGTCGTTGGGTCAAGTAAGAATGAGACGAGGCAAGTTTCTGAGCAAGGGGCATAGCCGCCCCTAGTTATCCCTGCTATCCAGTTCCAGTAAGGAGAGGATCATGTTATTCAAGTTTCTGTTTCGCAATCTGAAAGGGTATCGTTTCCTGGTCGTTTTGGCTATACTGGTCACGGTCCTGCAGGTAGGCTCCGATATCGTGACGGCTTTTCCACTCAAGTTCATCCCGAGTAAGGTCGCCAATTCAGGGAACGATCCATCCTGCCTTTTCCCATTTCTCAATCCTCTTCTCGACAAGTTTGACATTCCCCAAATTGATCCCTCTCTCCAACTAGACAAAACACAACCGCCGACGCAACCAGGGCTTACACAATGCCCGATCTCCCCAAGCGATCCAAACCCGCACCTGGTGACGAGCCACCATTCCGTGAATGGGGTGATTGTCTTTTCAGTGCTGCTCCTGATCGTGTTTGGCACGTTGAGTGCATTACTGGCCTACCTGGATCTCTTCCTCGCGGCTTACATCGCCCAAAACCTCACAGCGCGCTTGCGAAATCAACTGTTTGAGCATTTGCAGCGCTTATCGTTAGACTGGCATGGGAAACAGAAGAAGGGTGACCTTGTTCAGCGTGTCACCGGCAATATTGCAGACATTGAGAAACTGGTCACGGATGGTCTGGTAGATTTGCTCGCAGGTGTTCTGACATTGATTGGCGTTGCTTCAGTTATGTTTATTCTTAGTTCATCCTATACGCTGATCTCGCTTGCCATCGCACCAGCATTGTTCATGATCGTTCTTGGGTATACGAAAAACATCAAAATAGCGGCTAAAAAGGCGGCAAAAGCAACTGGACACGTTTCAGATGTCGCGACAGAGGATATTAACGCGCTCACGGTTATCAAAGTGTTCACCCGTGAGGAGCGCGAAGCTCTCCGCTTCGGAGGGTATGTCGATCAGAACCGTAGAGCAGGGCTGCGTGCCGGTGTTCTGCAAGCACAGTTCACCCCTATAGTCACCTTTCTCGTCATACTCGGAACAGCTACCGTGATAGGCGTGGGCGGATTCGTTGCCGCTGGGAATGCGTTCAACATCGGGTACTTTACTATTCCCGCGGCAAGTGTCGACATTGGGACGCTTATCTTGTTCCTCACCTTCTTGAAGCTATTGTACCAGCCGATGCGTGACCTTTCGAAGTTGTCAACGCTTGCGAGCAGTGCGGCATCAGGGGCAGAGCGTATCCAAGAGGTGCTGGATCAGGCGCCAGAAGTGATAGATAGCCAGGCACCGTATTATGGGCCGACCAGGCTAAGGGGTGAGCTTACGTTTGAGAACGTGGTCTTCGGGTATACCCCAGAAAATCCCGTATTAAAAGGCATCAATCTCAGCATTCCACAGGGCCGAAAAATCGCGCTCGTCGGACTTTCTGGCGGTGGAAAAACCACGCTGGTCAAGTTAATCCCACGCTTCTATGAGATTCAACAGGGGTCTCTGCGAATCGATGGAGTCGATAATCGCATGTATCCCCTCAGAGTCTTGCGCCAGAATATCAGTATGGTGCTCCAGGACTCGGTCCTGTTTGAGGGGACGATCCGTGAAAACATTGCCATTGGAAAACCGGGAGCAAGCAATCAGGAGATTATTGAAGCGGCGAAAAAAGCGAACATTCATGAGACGATCATCAGTGACCTGGGCGGCTATGAGAGGACAGTACGCGAACAAGGCAAGGATTTGTCGGGTGGACAGCGCCAACGCATGGCAATTGCGCGCGCTATTCTTCGTGATGCCCCTCTCCTTATCCTGGATGAACCGACCGCGGCACTGGATGTCGAGTCCGAGGCCGAGGTGTTGCACGCCCTGGATACGTTGATAGTTGGACGCACAGTGATCCTCATTTCCCATCGTCTCAGTACACTGGGTCAAGTTGATCAGATCGTTGTTCTCAAAGAAGGGCGCATTGTTGAGCAGGGTACCTTTAAAGAGTTGCAGCGCAAGGGTGGGGTGTTCGCAAGACTGCTCGAAGAGCAGAATCGCTATAACATCGAGAAGATCGAAGAAAAATCCATGATCCGTCCCGCGCTTGTAGGCATACCAGGGTCCTATAATCAGCACCAGGCGCTGTATCCACAACAGGCACCGGTGCCCCTGCTTCCGGTAGCTCAGAACTGGCCTTCGCCAGCAGGACCAACGTCCAGACCCATTCCTCCTGCATACCCTCCGACGAATCAGGGTGGAAATGGTAGGCGGCAGGTACAGCCTTTGGCTTTCGCTGGCAATGCGCGTGTTGTGATTGAAATAGACGGGAAGGTGATCGGCGAGCGCCTCTTGAATAAGCCACTGCTCACGGTCGGGCGCCTTTCAAGCACCGATGTGCAGATACCTTCTCAGCTTGTCTCACGTCTGCATGCCAAGATTCGTTGGGAGAACGGAAGGTGGTTGATAGAGGATGCGGAAAGCCTCAATGGACTCGTCTATCAAGGACAACGTGTTGATCAGCTTGCACTCACTAACGGCGATCGCGTTTTCATAGCCCCTAAGGTAGTGCTTCTGTACGAGACACGATAACGCGAGAACGAAAAGGAACTTTCCTTGGCTTCAGCTACCTTCAATGTCGCGCCAACGAGTCCCCCGGCTTCTAGCCGAGTCTTTAGAGCCTGTAAAAAAATATCATTCGGAAATGAGGGTAATGGAGTAACGAACCTATTTCATTCCCGTCCAGGTTGGTGAAAGGAACCAATGCAATATTGTGAAACTTCATTGGGAGCACTCGTACTGCTTGGCACAAAACCCCTTGCTTTGGTTCCTTAAACAACATAAGATATATGGTGGTCCCAAACAATTGGGTCGCAAAATCGAATATTCTCGGCGGGAAATCCTCAACGCCATTTTCTATCTCAATCGAAACGGGTGCGCTTGGCGAGATTTGCCAGGGGACTTCCCGCCCTATGGCATCGTTTCGCATTACTATCATGCCTGGCGTCGCAGAGGGCTTCGGAGCGAACCTTTGGGTGGCTCAATCGCTACCGTCGTTTGGCCAAAGACTATGAGCGGTTGCCCGAGAGTAGCGAAGCGATGATCCAAAATCGCCATGATCCGCTTGATGCTTGCCCGCCTTGCCCGAAAGCATCNNGTTCCTTAAACAACATAAGATACAAGCCGAAGCCTTCCCCGCTTGGCAGGAACGATACCGATCAATGCACCTTTTGCCTCGTTACACGCTCCACTCACAGGGGTGATCATCTGTTTCAGTCTGAGGAGAGGTGTTGGATTCGTTACTCTCTTCCCCTCCAATTGACTACTTTGGTGAGCTAGCTGCTATGATGAACAGAAAAACGTACACGACAGATCTGAGTGACCGGGAGTGGCAAATCATTGAACCACTTCTGCCTGGTCCCAAACAATTGGGTCGCA
>DMFQ01000257.1:3491-3632 GCA_003450555.1 Ktedonobacter sp. | reverse complement strand
GCGGAGGGCATCTGCACCTCGCGCTTAACTGTTGTATCTGCCATAAAATAAGTACCGCCTTTCGTCATACTACCATGCAGGGTTGCGCTCCTCGCTGAGCAACATACCACCCTTCAGCTATTATATCCCACAAACGCCAAC
>DMFQ01000257.1:0-3369 GCA_003450555.1 Ktedonobacter sp. | reverse complement strand
CAGCAAATATTGACGTATCATATAAACAAGCCAAATCTCTTTAATCGAGGTATACCCGGTACCACAAAAGGAGAGACAATTGAATACCATTACCGAGCGAATCAAACAATACAATCAAGGACGTAATCCTGAACTACTGCTCTTATAAATACAAACTCATGACCCAGAACCCCTTTGCGTTCTTACGTGCCACCTGTCACTTGTTTTATGAAGATTGGCCCGCCTTTTCCCCATTCGATGAAGCTCCTCCAGTGTGGATCTGTGGCGATTTACACCTGCAGAACTTTGGTAGCTACCGAGGAGATAATCGCTTCGTCTACTTCGGTATCAATGATTTCGACGAATCGGTGCTCGCTCCCTGTACCTGGGATCTAGCGCGCTTGCTCGTCAGCATACTACTTGCCGGCCACACCTTGAGAATGAAACCTTGTAACGCATAAAAAATAGGTGGAAGAATCCCTACAAGAAAAGGAGAAAGAATAGGGCATACTAATTGACCATCCACCCAAAGAAAGTGTATCATATAAAAGCTATAGAAAATAATCATCTTCACACTTGATAGTAGCTTCTCGCCTGTGCTTTAGAGGTCACCAGGCGTTGATCATAACAGGAATGACCTCCCTTTTGAGACTGAACTATGAAATACGCATCTTTCTGGGATACCTTACAACAACCTATTATTGCGCTAGCCCCAATGGACGGAGTTACTGACGCGCCTTGCCGTACTATGCATGGCCTCTATGGACGCCCAGACGTGGTGCTGACAGAGTTTACCAACGTCGAAGGATTATGGCGTGGCAGCGACCGCATCTACCGGGATTTTCTCTATACGCCCGCGGAACGGCCGGTTGTGGCGCAAATATTCGGTTGTCAACCTGAATACTTCTACAAAGCGGCCCACGTCGTTTGTGAGCTTGGCTTTGACGGTCTAGATATAAATATGGGATGTCCTGCTAAAACAATCGCCAACCGAGGCGGAGGTGCAGGACTTATCCGCGTACCCGATACCGCGAAGGCCATTATTCGCGCCGCGCAGCAGGGTGTGCGCGACTGGTCCAATGGTCAGACCCTGGAAGACCTGGAGATGCACCCGGAACGCATCAGGCGCATCCGCCAGATGAATGAAGAGCGTGTGCGCGTCTGGGGTGATAATGCGCGCATTGAACGCCGCCTCCTCCCTGTCTCAGTCAAAACCCGCCTTGGCTATGACTCAATCGTGATTACCGACTGGGTGCAAGAGTTGCTGGAACTAGAGCCGCATGTAATCTCCATCCACGGACGCACCCTGGCACAGCACTACAAAGGTGAAGCGAACTGGGAAGCTATTGCCGCGGCGGCTGAGATTGTGCGCAAGACCGATACCTTGATCCTCGGCAATGGCGATATCCACAACCTCTACCAGGCAGCGCAGCGCATCCGTGCGGCAGGCGTTCACGGTGTCTTAATTGGCCGCGCCAGCTTTGGCAACCCCTGGCTCTTCCGCGACCGTGCCCAGCTGAAAAAACTGCTCAACGCTGGCATCAACCCAACCATCGAAGATCTACCCGAGGCCACACCAACCCGCGCAGAACGCCTGCTCATGGCGCTCGAACACGCGCGCGTTCACGCAAAACTCAAGGGTGAGGATCACTTTGTCGAGCTGCGCAAACACATGGGCTGGTACCTCGGGCATTTTCACGGTGCCAAACGCGTGCGCAATGAATTAGTCCGCATCACCTGCTTGGCAGACGTTGAGCGTATCATTATGGCAGCCCTGGAAAAGCAGGAAGACGCTGAATATGATGGAGAGGACCTCCCACTGGAAGAAGTGCTGGACACCGAGCTAGATCTGACGGGTGCCTGTTAGATACCACCATCAATGTCATTCGCCATGCCCAATTAAAGTACTCCCACACGGATGATCCTAATGCGTCGGTGTCGGAGTAACAATAATGATCGGAGTTGGCGCTGTCGGTGGCGTTGGCAAAAGGACAAGCACCACGATTGCTATCAGCACGAACACAAAGCTCGCAATCAGCCAGCGGTGCGAGAATTGTAGCCAGCGCAACTTCTCCTCACTCGCCCGTCCATACGCATCCTTGAACTTCCTCCACGCGCCTGCACTCACCTCATTAAAGTTCACACCCAGCCGCACACGAGGCACAAACACGCGTGTCGCATACCAGAGGCTCACCAACCAGCACACCACGGGCGTGAAGAACAGCAGTAAAATGAGCACGCCCCCTGGCACCGCCATCACCTGTGCCCGGATATTGCTGAACACGAAAATAGCAATATAGAGCCCCTGCAGTCCAGTCGTGACCACAATCATTTGCTTGGCCGCATCCTCGACCCGCGTGAGCGCTTGCACTGGCGCCTCATTCCACACTGTACGCCAATGCTCCGTCATCCCCTGCAAGAGTTTCTCCTCATCAGGATCGAACTGCTGCCCCTGTACCGGAGTCGTCATAGCTCCTTCTCTCCTTGCAGACGCGGAATGCCCTTGCTTGTGTACCCCAAGAAAGCCCTTGTCTCTACCCAGGATAAACCTGTGCACATCCACATTATCGGGAACCTGGATCTTATTGGCTCGATTGCAGTGTTCGCAGTATTGAAGCACCGACACGCTCTTGCTCAACGTTGCCAGTGGCTTCGTCACCGTGACAATCACCGTTGGTCTCTTTCTGGCAGTTCCAGCAAGTAAACATCAGTTCTTTCTCAGTCATGCCTCCTTGCCTCCTCTCTCCTCATTAACTTTCTTCGCTCGGTGCTGCTCTCAGAGCATCCTGAAACGCTTGCCACAAATCAGTAAATGGAGCCTCTAACGCTGCAACCTCCGGCGTCTCATCTCGCAGTGCTGCCGCCAGGCACCCAAAAAGTTTCCCCAACGCTGCCTCCTCTGGCAGAAGTTGCTGTTGCGCCTCTATAAGAGTTGACCGCAAACTGTTGGCGTTGCTCTTCTGTACCTTGCAATATGACTGAGGAGACAACATCGGGCAACTCTTCAACTGTCAGTCCTTCGTCTTCATCAGTGTTCTCCGTTTCTAGACTCTGTGCATCTAAGAGTTCTGCAAATGCACCATCAATTCCTTTGTCCCTGCATTCAGCCAGCAGGAGGCGGTGCTCTTCGACGGTCTTGCGAGCACCATCATGTTCTTGTTGCGCGGCCAATGCCTGCAACGCCGCATCAACTTCCGGTTGGAGCAGTTCGAGATGTGCCTCCAGGAAGCGTTTTGACTCACCCCATGTAGAAGCCTGAATGAAATCAATCACTACCTGCATCAGTTGTTGTTTTGGCTCTTCATCGGGAAGAATGGGCAAAGGACGACCACCAGCAATCGTTCGCCAAAGTGCCGTAAACGTCGCTTCATCCATATGATTGCGTATCCT
>DMFQ01000326.1:4069-5648 GCA_003450555.1 Ktedonobacter sp. | reverse complement strand
GGGAGCGTGGAGATATCGTGCTGGCTATCCCCGAAGAAGCGAGGGAAGCTTTTGCCAGCATAGCACAATCTTTTCCCATCACGTGGTACGCCAATCAATTGTCGGCCACCGAGCTTATCAAGCTGTTGCGCAATCGCTACGATGACGTAGCCGAGCGGTTAGCATTGATTGACGTTGACGCGGTGCGACAGCGCGTGCAGAGCGAGGGCTTCTTGCCGGAACGCGTATGCTATGAACTCCTGCACGCGTACCGCCGTTCAGAATTATTGCAGGCGGCGCAACTCGTGAGTGGGCAGGGAGTGTCTTTCGCCGCGGGGATAGGACTCTACCAGGACAATTGGATGGAACAACTGAGAAACTCGTTCGTACTATTGATAGAGAGTCTCGCCGTGCCTTCTCTGGCAGATCTTCTGCATGATGCTAGAGCGCAATGGCCCTCACTGATTGACTGCGAGGATGCGACAATCGAAGCGATACTGAGTCTATGGCCAGAGGTGCGCGTGCGTCGGACCTCTATTTTTGAAGCTACCGTGGAGATCGTCAAAGATGAAGAGAAACAACCCTATGTAGTCAACGACGAGGAACCGGCGGCTATCGTGCCCGCTAAGAAATCATTGCGCGAAAAACGTCCCACGCCCAAGAAACGAGTCGTGAAAGAGGCTGCTCAGAATGATTTGTGGAGCTAAAAATGTATATATGTATGTGCTAAAAAAGTTTGATGGACTGATTACTCTATGGACATAAAAGAATTGATAGGCGTCACACTGGGCACATGTACTCTTGAGCGCGTTATTGGTCATGGAGGTATGGGAGCAGTATACCTCGCCCAGCAATCGCGACCGGTGCGCACTGTGGCGGTAAAGGTGCTGATCCCCACGAACAACACCGAAATTGAACAGAGAGAAGTCTTTCTAGCGCGCTTTCGCCGTGAAGCCGACACCATCGCAAAACTAGAGCACAAGAATATCTTACCTATCTACGAGTATGACGAAGCGGTGGTAGATCAGGAGAAAGTGGCATACCTGGTCATGCCGTTCATCCGTGGCGGCACTCTGCGCGAGCGCATTGACGAGACGAATCGCTCAGGTTCGCACATTGATCTCAAGCTCGTTGTTAGTTATATCAGTCAAGTAGCTGATGCTCTCGATTATGCCCATAGTCTCGGCGTAGTCCACCGCGACATCAAGCCGGGAAACCTGCTCTTCCATTTGGATGGCAGGCTACTGCTCGGTGACTTTGGTATTGTACGTTTGAAGGCCTTGCCCGCGCTGACCAGCGTGGGCAGTTTCCTGGGAACGGCGGAATACGCTTCACCCGAACAAATCAGTTCCAATGAAATAGATTTTCGCTCAGATATTTACTCGCTGGGCATCATCCTTTTTGAACTACTCACGGGCAGTGTGCCTTGTACAGGTCCTAATCCTTTCGTGGTCATGGCCAAAAAAATGCGCGACGCGCTGCCATCTGTCAGAGACTATCGCCCTGATCTCTCACCCGCCATCGAGGCGGTCGTGATCAAAGCGCTGGCAAAGAATCCCGCGGATCGCTTTCAAAGCGCGTCAGCTATGGCGGCTGATCT
>DMFQ01000326.1:2561-3934 GCA_003450555.1 Ktedonobacter sp. | reverse complement strand
CGACCTGACAGTAGCCGAACGGCCGTGGGGAGCGGTCTCACCGCTGGTTGCCGCCTTGCCTGCTTCAAGTGCTCAAAGCGTTATTCCTCCCACACAACCTGCCATGCTGTTCCCTGCCGGCGGCGTTGGCGGCACTGCCGTTCCCTGGCAACAGCAGCCAGGGCAATGGCCTTCGCAGCAAGCACAGGACCAGGCGCAGAATCCTGTTGGCATGCCTCCGGCCAATCCGGGTAGCTACGCCGCTCCCTCTTACCCCTATCACCCACAGGATAGATTGCAAGCCAATGGCGCGGTCGCCAGCGCGGACGTGAAGCAGTATCGCGAAGGGAAACGCTTATTCTATTACATCGCGGCATTGATAACGCTGCTCTCACAATTTCTGATTATCATACTCATCAATCCACTAGCTAAAGCAGTCCCCGCATTAGACGTTATGATGGGTCTCTTGCTAGGCTGTGGCGTGAATTTCATGATCCTGGCTGCAATGGGCCTTACCAGTGTGGTGCGCGTCCGCCATGTGCGTAAGTTCATCTACCGCGCTCTCACCGTCGCCATCATCACACCAATACTGAGCGGAGCCTTCATTAGCTACGGCGTGGCGTCATCAGGATCACACTATTTCATCGCTTATCTTGTCCTGCTGCTGAGCAATCTCTATCTGATGCGCCAGCTTGCCCATGTCGACGCGGGCAAGGAGCAGGTCGAAGTGGCTCCGGTCCTCTGGCGTCCAGCTTTTGCAGGGGCCATGACGGGGTTGTTACCGCTGACAATCATGATGATTTTCGCCTTACCAGCCTTTTTCACATATCCGGCTAATAGTCTTCCCTGGCTGGATATCCTGGTAGTGCTGTTTATCATCTTCATCGGCATCCCTACGCCAGGGGCCATGTTGGCGGTCTGGCTCTCCGCGAAAATGAGCTTTGCCACGCTAGCGCGCAGCAGTGCTATCGCGGGTATGCTTATGTTTCTTGGCGCATTTCTACTGGTAGTCTTGTGGCATCTGATCTTTTCATCTCACTCACCGGTCTTCAGTCATTTGAACCAGGCATGGGTAGCCTTGCTCATCATCGCGAGTGTCTCCAGCCTGGTTGGCGCCCTGCGTGGTATGCTGGACGCGTGGATATGCCGACGATTCCTCAAAAAGAAATAGAAGAGGTAGTATAGGTGGCCCGTTGTTTGAATACACGACCAGGAGGCGGACATGAGAACCATGCCAATGCCGTCATCTGTCCTCGCTGCGATTTTTTAGTACAAGGGGCGCATATCGGCGGGTACGAGCTTATCTCTTTTATTGGCGCGGGCAGCTATGGTCATGTCTATAAAGTGCGCGAACCGGCGCCGCTTAGCCGCATCCTGGCGCTCAAAGTGCTGCG
>DMFQ01000326.1:1851-2444 GCA_003450555.1 Ktedonobacter sp. | reverse complement strand
TGGAAGATGAACGTCCTTACCTGGTAATGGAGTACGCGCCCCAGACCATTTATGACCTCTTCCGCAGAGCAAATGGCAGTAGACGAGTCGCCTACGCTGAGGAGCTGGTACCCTATATGCAGCAGGCGGCGGAGGCGCTGAGCTTTGTACACAAAAATGGACTGATTCATCAGGATGTCAAGCCCGGGAACCTGCTCATTGGGCGGAGCGGTCAGGTCCTGCTCTCGGATTTTGGCACGACGTTCTACCTGGGAATGCAAACGCACGCTTCTCTCGGCGAAGCAACGGGGACAGCTGCCTATATGCCTCCTGAGCAATGGCAGGGCAATCCACGGCGCGACTCCGACCAGTACGCGCTGGCAGTTTGCTGCTATGAACTACTCAGCGGTCGCACTCCCTTTGCGTATACACGCATCGAAGAGATGTGGAACGCGCACTTCAATGAGCCGCCCCCTTCTCCACAACAGTGGAACCGCCGCATCCCCATAGAAGTGGCAGCGGTCATACTGCGCGCCCTTGCCAAGGATTATCGACAGCGCTATCCGCATATTCTGGAGTTCGCGCAGAAATACGCTGACGCGGTCCAGACTGCC
>DMFQ01000326.1:0-1744 GCA_003450555.1 Ktedonobacter sp. | reverse complement strand
GGCATGGTGCTCAATAGCCCGCTATCAGGGGTCAGCGCTCGCCAGGGACGCTATCTCATCAAGCGAGTCTTGAAGAACAGCGAAGAGACAAAGTTGATGGTCGCCGTGGCCTATGACACGCTGGCTAACGATGCGCAGGTGGTGCTGAAACGCTGGGAGTGTACCAACCTCCCACTGGCGCGCCGCGCGAAAGAACTCGTCTACTATGAGAAAGCTACGCAGCCGTTGACGCGCCTGCGCCACCCCCTGCTGCCACGCGTCCTTGACCGCTTTGTCGAGGGCAAGCATTACTACCTGGTATTGAGTTATGCCGATGGCGAGAGCCTGGAAGAACGAATGCAAAAACTGCTCAGGCCGCTGGCAGAGCGCGAAGTGACAGGATACTTAAATGCGCTGCTGAATGCCTTGATGGCCTTGGAGCAACAACGGCCACCTTTGCGCCACTATGACATCACTCCCAGCAACATCATGATTGAGCTAACGCGCGGGCGCCCTATCCTGACGGGCTTCCAGGTTTCTCCACCACCACAGTCGCTTGAAACAATGAATAAAGGGAGCCAGCATCGCACAACGCGCAAACTGGCGATCTCGCCATATATACCTGTGCAGGATAAGCCCTACGACCAGCGCACCTGCATCTACTCGCTGGCAGCATGTATGCACTATGCGCTGACGAACTATGCCCCTCCCCACTATCCCACTTTTCCGCCCGTGCGGCTGTTGAACCCTAACGTTTCGGTTGCACTTGAAAGCA
Source organism: Ktedonobacter sp. (assembly GCA_003450555.1). GTDB lineage: Bacteria > Chloroflexota > Ktedonobacteria > Ktedonobacterales > Ktedonobacteraceae > UBA11361. Next base: position 990 of record DMFQ01000326.1, on the reverse strand, counting down.
TACTTAGTCGCGCCTTGATGGAGGATAGTCGAGAGAGATATCAAAGTTACGGGGAGATACAGAGGGATCTCAAGAGTTTGTTATAATCTCATAGCGGAGCTTCACTGTAGGGACCCGATGTATCGCGTCCGAGGGAGGGATGGAGAGGCACATTCCCGCCACATCACGTGTACGCCGCCCATCCACCCGCGTGGGACGCGATACATCGGGTCCCTACGCCCCTGGCCAGGGGCAAGCCTTGTCCCCACATTTCATTGCACATTCGTATGAGGAGAAAGAGATGCGACAATCGAACCGAACGCAGAAATGGAACAATTTCTGCCAGCGGGTAGCGCGTTTGTTCTGCATTGGGCTACTACTCACGCTGCTCTCTTCGTGTAGGACGCCTTCTTCTCCTGTCGGCGCTTCACCAACACAGGGCCGCGGCGTCACACTGACAAAGATTCCTGGCGCGACACTTACAGCGAAAGCGCAGCGCGGTACACAATCAGGTAGCTTTCCCGCTGGCTGGGATACAGCGGAGAGCGCTAACTGGGCAGGATATACGCTCCCTCGCGGTGAGGTGACGGGCGTACGGGCGGCGTGGACAGAGCCAGCTATCTCTAACGTGCCCAATGCACATGTTGCTACCTGGATTGGCGTAGGTGGGTGGGGTGCCAGTTACAACAATATTGTGCAGATTGGTACGCTGGCATACGTCACAACTGACGGTCAGATTGAACATACCGTCTGGTACGAGACGCTGCCACCCAATAGCTGGACGTTCATCGGGTATGTCGCAGCCGGTGATAAAGTCTTCACCTCAATTGAACTTGAACATGGCAGCGCGCAACTCTGGAACCTCGCGCTTGTTGACCAGACAACCAACCAGACATTCAAGGTCACAGTCTCATTTTCGTCACAACGCATCTACAGTGACTTCATCGTCGAGGACCCCGATGCCACCTCGAACAACGGACCACCCTACTACCCTTTTCCGCGCTTTCCAGC
>DMFQ01000320.1:3583-4809 GCA_003450555.1 Ktedonobacter sp. | reverse complement strand
CCTTCGTCCTCGTAGGGGCGGGAGTGGCGTGGTCGGATGGGTGGGGACGCTTGCGTCGCCCGGGTGGGGTGGTCTTGAACAGGACGAAGGGCGACGCAAGCGTCCTCTCCACCCCGTTTCCCCACTCCCGCCCCTACGGGACAGGTACGAAGCCGATGCCGAGGCACCATCACAAGAAATCTACCCATGAAGACTGGGTCACTCAACCCATACAAAACAAAAGTGAGAACACATTACATGCAATTCAAAATCGCCGTCGTACAGTTCGCCATTCAACAGTTTGCGCCCGACAAAAACCTTAAGAAAGCTGAGCACTTTATCCAGCAAGCCGTTGCAGCGCAGGCCCAGATCATTGTTTTCCCCGAGGATTGTATCACCGGTCCCTTGTCTGGCCATAAAGAATATGCTGACTACGAGCAGCGCTACGTCAAGCACTTCCAGCAGTTGGCTCGCCAGTATGCCATCGACATAGTACCCGGTTCCATTATCGAAGGAGACGCCAACGGATTATTTAACACAACATACTATATCGATAAAACCGGTACCATCAGGGGGCATTATCAGAAAGTGAATCTCTGGCTGCCTGAGAGAAGCTATATCACTGCGGGAAACGAGGTTGCCGTTTTTACGACAGACTTTGGCAGAGTTGGCCTGATGATTTGCTGGGATTTGATGTTTCCTGAGATGTTCCGCGCCATGGTGCGGCAGGATGTGGACCTTGTCATCTGCCCCAGTTACTGGTGTTTTGAGGATGCGGGTGACGGCATGAAGCATGATGCCAACTCGGAGATCAAGTTGGTGAACGCGTTGTGCGTGGCGCGCGCCTTTGAAAATGAGCTGATCCTCGTGTATGCTAACGCGGCGGGTCGCCAGAATTTCGCGGGATGTGAAGAAAACCTCGTCGGTCGCTCCCAAGTAACGGTGCCCTTTAAAGGAGCGCTGGCGCAGTTGGACCATAATCGCGAGGCGATGTTTGTCCAGGAAGTTGATACAACGATCCTGCAGGACGCTGCCCGCTCCTACGAGATTAGATTGGATCTGCAGAGGAGACGCGACTAGCTTTCAAACAGCGGCCTGGTCTCTTTTCCCGTCTGTTCCGGTGGAAGTGCTTTGCGGCGGCGTACTTGAAACCAGTTGAAGAGGTAGGCGAGCGTGACGAAAACGAAGAGCGCATCCCGCACCGCGACGATCTGAATAAAACCCGGCACGAACTGTACAAGGAGTAT
>DMFQ01000320.1:3079-3418 GCA_003450555.1 Ktedonobacter sp. | reverse complement strand
CCATCCAGCGCGCTGGCATAGGCCAGCAGAGGCATGAGCCACATGAGATACTGCGGGCTAAAGACTTTTCCTGTCACAATGAAGACCAGTAAGAGCGCGAGAAAGGTTTGTAGCACGTCCAGCTTTCCCCGCCATTGTTGCCACATGGTAAAGAGGTACCCCAGTACAAATGCTACTATAAAGAAGAGGGCAACGCTATTTCCCAACGCGCTGACGATATTGAGCGAGCCGAAAGTGTACTCGACATGCGCGGGATAGCCGAATTGTTCCGCGAGCCAGAGGAAGGTGCTGCCCGTAGATTCGATCTGCACAGGGCGATGGGCGAAGTAGTTGAGCTGG
>DMFQ01000320.1:1538-2928 GCA_003450555.1 Ktedonobacter sp. | reverse complement strand
TAAAAGCGTTCAGCCGCCCGCTGCTCCGCGATAAATAATGCCGGAAGGAGCAGGAGCGGATAGATTTTAAGCAGCGTGCCAAAGGCCAGCGCTATATAGGCGGCTGTCCAATATTTGCGTTCTGCGGCCAGCACGCAGAGCAGTGTCAGAGCCGCGGGTACCAGGTCAAAGCGTCCTTCCGCGGTCGCCCATGCTCCAACTAAAGCATACAGTGCGAATGTCATAGCCGCGCCGCGCGGTCCATAGCGCAGCAACAACCAGTAGATCAGCACCGACGTGAGCGCCATCCACATCGCGAAAACGAGCTGGTAAAAAGGAATGGGCGCCAGCAGCGAGAGAGAAAACAGCACCAGCGTCAGCGGCGGATATTCAAATGGCAGCGTATGAAATGGTGCAAGATTGAGCGTGGAGGCATGCAGAAACGCGCACTGCGAGGCGGGTAATACCTGCATCCCGCTGCTGCCCAGCCAGAAGACGAGGGCATAGCACTGGTAGCGCGCCGCGTCAGTCGAGGGCCAGAAAATTTGCCAGGATGCCCCACAGAACATGAGGATCACAACGACGATAATAGGCATGTAAGCTACAATGCCGCTTCTCGCCAGCAAAGCATCCCACGCGGAAATAAAGTGTTTTTTCATCTCAGCCGTATGTTTATGCGAGGCCTGTTCTTGTAACAAAGCAAACTCCCAGTGCTACCCGCCAGGGTCACCGTTTGACACCTTCCCAACAGCGGTGCTAGAATCGTGTATGCACCAGCGTCCCCGTTGTGCGTTTTATTTCTTCTTTTGAAGGCACGCACAATCCAAGACGATTGGTAGACAAAACAAGTAACTACGGTTCGTGCCCTCCTACTGAGCACGAATCCTGATGTGCAGAAGGATATTTTTTGATGGAAACGAAGAGCCGTTCAGAGACAGAGATCCTCAAGGTTGGAGATATCGCGCCGGATTTTACACTGAAAGCAGGCAAAGAAGAGTGGCGCCTCAAGGATTTTCGCGATAAGAAAAATGTTGTGCTCGCCTTTGTCCCATTTGCATTCAGCAGCGTGTGTTCCGCGCAACTTCCCGCCTATGAGGCAGAATTGGATCGCTTCAAGGACTTTGACGTTGAACTTGTCAGTATCAGCATGGATAGCACCCACGCGCTAAACGCCTGGCAGAAACAAATGCACACGACGTTCCCGCTGCTCTCCGACTTCTACCCCCAGGGCAAGGTCGTTGACATGTTTGGACTGCGCCATCAAGTGGGTATGTCGAACCGCGCCGTAATTGTTATCGACAAGAAAGGCATCATACGCTATATCGAGGTCCTGAACAATACCGGCGATATGCCCAATAATGAAGATCTATTTGATGCGCTGCGCAAAATGTAGGGGCGACCTTCAAGGTCG
>DMFQ01000320.1:1075-1367 GCA_003450555.1 Ktedonobacter sp. | reverse complement strand
GAATGGGGCTTTTCCGACGGTGCCGCCTACGCCTTCTCGCCTGGCTTCATAGCACCCACGGGCCGCAATGGCTCGCCCCCCATCTCAATCGAAATGCATTGACTTTGCGACAATCTACGTGTATAATTTCCTCGGTGTGATTTTCCCTTTTACATGATGTTAAACGCTGCGGGGACAGTGAACATCATAGGCATCGACTATCAATAGAAATGTACTTACCTGTTTAAGGAATATCTAGTATAAGTCTATGCCGAAAAGAGGGAATGTCTTTTTAAATGGTGCTCGCTATCCT
>DMFQ01000320.1:521-940 GCA_003450555.1 Ktedonobacter sp. | reverse complement strand
GTCTCATCCTATCCCTTTTTCTTAAGGGATGTGACTGTAGTATTTTGTGCCCAAAATCTCGGCAATTTCGAACGAAAAAGGAGGTGAACAACAGCTACTGGCATAATAACGTTCTGCCGACTATATATCATGTCGTCCTGTCCTGTCTACACACCGCAATGGTGCGGTTTACTTAGCCAGTTGTCAAACCACTTTGGCAGTGTAGTGTATTTAGTTTCTACAGGAGATGAACAATGAAGAAGAGAAACTTCAAGGTTGCTCTTTTCTCTCTTTTCACAATTACAGCATTAATGATCGGCACTTTTGCGACTGGCGCTGTTTTTGCGAGCGGATCGAACCATTCGGTCCAGTCATCCGGCGGCGTAAGTGTCTCGGCACAGAAGGGAAGCTCTCAAACAGTCAATGGGCAGAGCATGAAT
>DMFQ01000320.1:0-288 GCA_003450555.1 Ktedonobacter sp. | reverse complement strand
GGGTGGGACGGCTCTAGCCGATCCGGGAAGCACGACATCTGAGAAGGTCAGCTTCAACGGCATGGCCGACTCGGCCACCATCTGCCCCTACTTCGGCGGCTGTCAGCCCCCGGATATGGCGCTCGCGACCTCTCCCCAGTTTGTCTTCCAGGGCGTCAACACCTCATTTGCGCTCTACCGATAACTCTGGGCACCGGGTGGCGGGGCCGGTTAACTCGCAGGTCTTCTTTGGCGTTCCCAATCCCAAACCGGCTGGCTGCGATCCGGCTGGCCGATTCTTGAGCGACC
>DMFQ01000322.1:9152-10472 GCA_003450555.1 Ktedonobacter sp. | reverse complement strand
ACCCTACCCCTTCAGGACGCGCCATAGTTCTTTCAGGACGCGAGATGAGCCATACCGCCATCAATGCCAGGGCGAATCCAGTAAGCTGGAAGAGGTTGGGAAGTCCCACAAAAATAGCGCTAAAGATTACCGGGAGAGTGGAGGCAAGGACGGCAGCGATGGGAGCGGTAATTCCCATGCGTCCAATTGATAACGCCTGGTAAAAGGAAACCAATCCTACCGCACCGGCAAGACCTGCCGTGGTACCCCAGGCCAGATCGAGGGCAGAGGGAAACGGCTCGGACCATAGCAAGGCAAGGGCGATCAAGAGAGCGAATCCGAGAATGTAAGCGGCGATTACGACACTCATGACGTTTGCGCGGCGTGTAGCTAGCCCTCCGCTAAAATCTCCTGATCCCCAAGAGAGGGAGGCGGCCAGGCCGAACAAAACGGTGATGAGATTATGATTCAATACGAAAACCTTGCCCTTTCAACATAAAATGCCCAGTGTATTCTATCTTCTCAGAAACATCCTGGGCATACAAGGGCCAATCGAGTGATCTTAAAGAGTCATTTTCATCTTAGGAATTTGTCGCGTGAGCCGTGTTTCGCTGTGCTCGTGCCTGGCGCATGATCTCTCGCAGTTGCTCTATGTGCGAATCATCATGGCTTAAACCCAGGACAAAGCGAGTCACGGCATTGATTGGTCCGAGGCGCGGATAGGGTGTATAGGTGGTATCGAGATGTGGTTCGTCGGGCCAGGCATCCAGAAACGCGCGACGCATACGGCGACTCTCTGCGAGGCGTTGACGCAACTGAGCAACAGTGTGTACAGTACGCCAGGGCACTTCATAGCGAGAGCGGCCATCAACGGGAAGGCCACGAGCAAGCGTGACGGCTAATGCTGCCGACTCTTCCGATGAAGCTGTGGCATGCACAATAACGTGGCCAAGCGTCCAGGCCAGGTCCTTCTCCTCATCAATCCCAAAGGTATCGTTCGCAGCGGGGTCCTGCGGCACGAAGTCCACATCTTCATCCTTTGCATCAGCAATAATTGCCTGCATGGTGTCGATCATCTCATCGGTCAAGCGGTAAAGGTCAGTTTTTGTGAGGTTATGGGTAAGATCAGTGAATGAGAGCTTCCCATCTCTCACTGGGGCGAAGTCAAGCATTGTTTATCCTTTCGTTGTGATAAGCAAATAACATTTCTGACCTCTTCAGATCAGAACGGCACAGGTATACTTTGTTTTCTATAGTAACGAACGAAAATCAAGCGTGGGATATTCCCGGTTTTACTGGCGATGAAAGCAAGGTAGGGGATGAGCAGGGCAGGGGGGGATA
>DMFQ01000322.1:6403-9114 GCA_003450555.1 Ktedonobacter sp. | reverse complement strand
TACATTTTAGCGACGAGAGGGCTTGGGAGAGGCGCGAATGGGGCTTGTTTGGCTTTCCCTTGCGACAAAAAGTGGGATGGTTGCTACTGGCCGATGTGTTCTTTGAAAAAGGTCAACACGCGCTGCCACGAATCTTGCGATGCGTTTGCGTCGTAGTTCTTCCTCTGGTCGTTAAAGAAGGAATGTTTCGTGCCGGGATATATTTTAATATCATGCGGGATATTGTAGCCGTCCAGGGCTATATCGAGCTTCTGTCCTTGAGGCGTGGTAAAGTCATTGTCTGGGTAGGAACCTACGACGGGACAGAGGCGGGCAACGGCTTCTAATGGGCGGGGATTGGCGCCATAAAAGGGGGCGATGGCCTTGAGTCGCTCATCAGTGCTGGCCCAGGCAATAGCGAAACTTCCCCCCATACAGAAGCCAATCGCACCTATACGGGAACTATCGACTCCGGGCTGCTTGCTGAGATAGGTCAGCGCGGCCTTGAGATCCTGAATGCCACGATGATTGAGTGAGTTTAAGAATAGACCGCTCATGAAGCGGAACATGCATACGGTGCGATTGCTTCCGGCAAAGAGATCGACCGCGAGAGCGACATAGCCTTCGCCGGCAAAGCGGCGAGCGATATCTTTGATATTTTCGTTCAGGCCAAATATTTCGTGAATAACGACAACACCAGGAAACGGCCCCTCGCCTTCTGGACGGGCCAGGTAGCCGTCAATCTGCGTTTTCACGGATGGAAACGAAATGTTTTGCTCTACGTTTGTCATGATAAAACCTCCTTGGACACAGTTTTGAAGTACTTTAGTATAGCATCTCTGAGACGGTGAGGAAGGGTAAAAGGAGTACCTTTGCTTATTCTCGCATTAGAGTCCCTAGAGAAAAATGGGTAAGATTGCACATGTTTCACGAGTGCATCATAGGTATGCTTTCTACTAGAACAGAGACCAGGTCAATGTAAAGTACCTGGATTCCGGATGGACCGTGCTAACGCGGTCATAAAGGCGTCTTCCGCTGATTGTTCGTTGATTTGCGGGAGGAGCTCAATTGAGGGAGTTGCTATGATACACATTACCATTACACGCCGCACTATGCTGATTGGCGTACTTGTGGTAGCGCTGCTACTGACAGCCACAGTCTTCGCACATCCGCTGGGTGCAAATTCTAATGCTCAGCAGATACGCAAGCAGACCTTCCAGCCCAAAAACTTACAGCAGTTGATTCAGTCACATCAATTGGCCTCGACGGTTCAGGTCCTTTCCTCGCAACCGCCAAGCGTCATTGTCCAGTTCCCCCTTTTTCCCAGCGGCATAAAGAAGACGTTTCCAAATGCCAGTGGCGTAGTGACCATTGTGCAAGGCAACCCGGCGATAAGCCTCTTCGACACTGTCACGGTCGATGTTACCCATATGCCGCCAGATACGACTTTTACCATCTTCTTCATTGAGCTTGCCAGCAAGCCCTTTGGTCATGTCGAGTACGTTGCTGATCTGCATACGCAGGATAACGGTGATGGTGATGCAACCTTCCAGGCAATTACATTTGGGGCCTTTGCCGCCGACGCACGCAATCCAGGCACTTCACAGGATCAGAGTGGTCTGGCTTCGGGCACGCAACTGGAACACCTGGGCATGTGGTTCTCCTCTCTGCAGGATGCTCAGAGGATTCTGAATGATACGACCCTCAAGGGCACGCCTTTTGATGGTGGCAACCCGCCGTTACATGCTGGTCCGCAGGCTATGACCGATGGCCAGACCGACCCGGTATTCTAGTGCAGAGTTGCTGTATCGCACCTCAATCGCGCCAAACACAAGGAGAAAGACAATGTCATTATTGCAACTTACGCGCACGCGGAGACAAAGGTTGCCGGCGAGGCGTCACCTTCCTCTCTTCACCACTCAATGTGGCGCTCTCCTCCTGTCCATGCTGCTCCTGGCTACATTGCAGTTCATGGTACCGACAGGGATGGCTCATGCCGCATCCCGTGTTAGCAAAGCAACCCATAGAGTGACCGACGTTTCAATCAATCCAAATGTTCAGCACCTGCAGGCAATGGCGGGCGAAGGCCGCCTTGCTCCTACCGTTAAGATACTCGATGCGCTGCCGCCGACGACAATTCTCCAGTTTCCACTTGTTCCGAGCGGTATCAAGGCGCTGTTTCCCAAGGCTACGGGCCTGGTGACGGTGGTGCGAGGGAGCCGCACAGATAGCACTTCCGACACTGTGACGCTCGATGTACAGAACATGCCGCCAAACATCACCTTTACCATTTTCTTTATCGAGCTTGCCAGCAAACCCTTCGGCAATGTCCAGTATGTTGCTGACCTGACGACGCGTGGGGACGGTAGTGGCGAGACGGTCTTCCAGATCATCTCGTTCGTTGCCTTTGCCATGGATGCACGTCATCCAGGTTCATCGCAGGATGACCGGGAAGGTCTGACTTCAGGAACCAATCTTGAACACCTGGGCATGTGGTTTGCCTCGCTCCAGGATGCGCAGAAGGTGCTAAGCAACAACGCGCTCAAGGGAACGATTTTCGATGGCGGCAACCCGCCATTACACGCGGGCCCACAGGCTATGACCGATGGGCAGGTTGCTCCGGTTTTCTAGGAGATCTGTGTATCGCGTCCCTGGGTGGTCTATTCCATCCCAGAAGAAGGAGGAGGACAAGCATGTTCAGACATATATCCTATATTCAGGACGACCGCAAG
>DMFQ01000322.1:0-6322 GCA_003450555.1 Ktedonobacter sp. | reverse complement strand
AAGGGTCGTCCCTACTATACTCGCCGAACCTTTGCGTTGCCCACTCGGTCTATGATCGCTTTGTTGGTCATCGCGCTGCTAGCCCTGTTGCTTACTGCCTGTGATAGTAATACATACTCGCCGCAGTCGAACACAGCGACAAAGCCGAGCGGCAGCGGAAATCCAAGTACGGTTAGTTTTCCTACGACGGCGCCGCAGTTGCGCGTACCTGCATTTGGGAACGCAGGTCAGATAGCTCCAACGGTCAAAGTGCTCCCATCGGTGGCGCCAACCTTGATCGTGCAGTTTCCGCTGTTTCCGGCCAGCGTCAAGCAGTTGTTTCCTAATGCAAGTGGGCTGGTAACCGTTTTCCAGAATCCCACAGCCAATGACTTTGACACGGTCACTGTCAATGTGCAGAATATGCCGCCCGGCATCAAATTTACCGTTTTTTACACGGAGATCTCCGCCAAACCCTTCGGCCATGGAGAGTATGTTGGGGATTTAACAACACGCAGTGACGGTACGGGTGAGTCGGTCTTTCACCTGATCACTTTTGTGGCATTTGCCGCCGATAATCGCAATCCAGGAACCTCGGCTGACCAGTCAGGTACTGCTTCCGGTATCCAACTGGAACATGTGGGGATGTGGTTCGATGGAGTGGGTACTGCCCGGGAGGTATTACATAATCCTGGTCTGGCAGGTACACCTTTCGATGGCGGGCATGGCGTGCTGCACGCAGGCCCGCAGGCTATGACTGATGGGCAGGCGTTGCCAGTGATTTAAAGTTGCCAGATAGTATAAAGAGGGAGGGTCACAGGCGGCCCTCCCTCTTTATACTATCTGGTGGCATTTCTGAAATGGGTGCTCTACCGGCTGCCACTGCTGACCAACTCTTCAGGCTCAGGCTCAGGCGCCATCTTGACCCTCGATATCATCATAGCGTCTCACTTTGTAGATAACTGTCGAGATTACCCAACTGAGAATGAAGATGCCAATGATCAAGGCTCCGAGGAAACCGAAGTCTAGATTGTTCACGTAATTCCAGAGGCCCACCTGTCAGCTTCAATGGACCACTAATAATCGAGATGATCTCAATTGTTCCTACAACTAAGGCTACCAGTACCGAGACCAGGGTGATGTTTAAATTATAGTAAAGCTTGCGCACGGGTTTGACAAAGGCCCAGCCATACGCGCCGAGCATCAAGATGCCATCGGTGGTATCAAGCAGGCACATGCCTGCTGTGAATAGGAGGGGGAAGATGAGGATGTAGGGAATAGGAAGCCCCTTACCAGCTTCGACCGCGGAAATGCCCAGGAGCGCGACCTCCGTGGCGGTGTCAAAGCCAAGGCCAAAGAGCAGGCCAACAAGATACATTTTCCAACTCTTATCGACCATCCTAAGCAAAGGGCGGAAGAAGCGACCCAATAAGCCACGCTGGTTCAAAAATTCATTCAACGTCTTATCATTGTATTCCTCGCCACGCTTCACTTTTTGAAAGGCTTGAAAGACTTCCCAAAGTACGAGGATATTAATAAACGCTATTAAATAGAGGAAGAGCGCTGAGACCGATGTGCCGATCAAGCCACCCGCGCTTTTGAAACTGGGAATAGCGCTTTGAACGAATGCCGCTGCAATAGCGATGGCAATAGTTAAAGCTACCACGATGGTCGAGTGGCCAAGCGAGAAGAAGAATCCGACAGCAATGGGTCGTTTTTTCTCCTGCATCAGTTTGCGCGTTACATTATCAATTGCCGAAATATGGTCCGCGTCGACGGAATGGCGCAAGCCAAAAGTGTATGCAAGCAGCGCAGTACCAAGCAGAGCAGGATATTGCACTGAGAAGCCAAGAAGTGCAAAGGCCCACGCGAGGATGTTGAACGCGATAAGAAGTACGTATATGGCAATGATCTTCTTGCGCAGGTTGGTTGAACTATCATTGAACACGTGTGTCAGCGGCGTTATACCAAAGTTTTTACTCATGAAACCTCCTACTTTCGCAAGTTGCACCAAACAACACAAAAAGAAGTTGGTGAACACTCTGTTTTCCATGGGAAGTATTGGAGTTGTAAATTTATGGAGACGACGTACAAGGACTCTACCTGAGAAGCTCTCAACGGAAGACATCCCTGAACACGTAGAGAACAGCTAAACAGAGTATAACACAGACATTTCTTATTTGCAAGTTTTTCTCAATAAGGAACATAAAGCAAAAGGGAAGGTATTCTATTAAGCTGTGCTAATGCGTTGACTACCTATGAAGACGCTTTAGGCAGCCAGGGCTATGCAAAGGACTAAGCAGGGAGATAGGGAGGGAGAGAAAGAGAAGCCAGGATATCGAGTAGGGATACCCTGGCTTCTCTATGCAAGAAAGGGCGCTTACGAGACGTGTGAGAGTGGACCCGCGTTATCGGGGAAGTTGCTGGTGTTGAGTACCTGAATACCGGCTTTCTGTACACCATTGAATGGGGTGATGATTGGTGAAGGCTGACCTGGTTCGCAACCCAGGTTGAAGGGTACCTTAGGAGTGTTGAACCAGAGACCGAGGTGAAACTGGTGAGTTGCAGCGAACGTAACGGTAGGGCCGCCAGTGGAGACGGAGAACGTCTCTTTATTGAAGATGCCGCGCACCGAGACACTGCCCGCACCTGTCGAATCTGTATGCAAATCACTCTGGTACCATGCTATACCGAAGGGCTTATTGGGAATTTCGAGCACAAAGAGGTCATAGCCAGTACTGGGAGCCAGGCCAGTCACATTGACCTTCATCACGTCATTGAGTGAACCTGGGGTGATGGTTACACTGCCCTTGGCATTTGGTAAACAACTGGTGATGCCGGGTGAAGGCACCAGGCTAAATGTAAATGCACTGTTCGGATTTACATTACTTGTCGCGGCTTTACTGGTATTGGTACTGTTCACCGAACTGGCCAGGGCTGAGGGATCGCCGGCACACGCACTTAAAGCTGCGAGAGCCATGACTACTATTGCCGCGAGAGCAAAGCCTTTGAACCAGCGAGTAGGCAACTTCAACATGGGATTTGGGTTCCTTTCTTGTCTTCGAAATCTGTTCGCACATTTGTAGGGAGGTAGATCAAGACGGCAGTATGCTGTCACTTGTCTGTTGCTCCGCTTGTCCTATGACTAGTTTAGCTAGTAGAGGCTACCTTTTGCATCGGTAAGATTACCCATAATCAGGTTTGCTATACCTGTCTGGTATTAAACTGTAGTATAATCGTTGCAAGATATGACAAAGAATAGAAAGGAGAGTGTAATGAACAATCATCTCACCTTCAGCCTGCCAGAACGGAGGTTGGCATTATTCGCGGGTCTTTTTAATCTCGTTATCGGTCTCGCTTTCTTTTTTTTACCGGAACTCAATATTCCCGTCTGGCCTGTCAGTATATCGCCGATCCTTGATCGTTTTATCGGTGCTATCGTCATTGGCAATGGGGTAGCGGCTATCTGGCTTGCTACACAACNNGGGTCTTTTTAATCTCGTTATCGGTCTCGCTTTCTTTTTTTTACCGGAACTCAATATTCCCGTCTGGCCCTGTCAGTATCTCGCCGATCCTTGATCGCTTTATCGGCGCCATCGTCATTGGCAATGGGGTGGGGGCTATCTGGCTTGCTACACAACGGGAATGGGCGCCAGTTCGCCCTCTGGCTATGGTGGCAGTAGTGTATGGAACACTCGTAGCATTGGCGCTGCTCTATCACCTGCTATGGTTGCATGCAGCAACGATCTTCTGGCTCTATTTCTTGTTTGACGTTCCCTTCCTGGTTGTCTTTTACGGTTTATTTATTTACCACGATATAATGCCGCGTATAAGAAGGGACTAGCAGGAGGTTTATAGCGGCAGTACGTGTTGTGTGGAGATCCTCTTTTTAGCGGATGCTACTTAAAGCGCAAGTAAACGAAATCAGCATTGAAAGTAGTTCTACAGTTGGAGTCCTATGCAGGCACCATTTGCTGATCCACTGAGTAGATTAGATGTACCAGATAAAGCGCTACCTCTGGTAGGTCGTGCCACCGAGATGCAGGTGATTCGCCTCCTGCTGAACACAGTGGCCCTCAATCTGCCGGTAGGTGCTCGTGCCCTGATGATCAGTGGCGAGATGGGCGTGGGGAAGACGCGTCTACTGGCGGAGTTGTACACGGAAGCGCGTGGAAGCGGTTTCCGCGTACTTGAGGGACGCAGCTATGAGTCGAGCATGAAATTTCCCTATTTCCCCTTTTTTGAGGCCTTACGCCCGATTTTGCGCTCGTCTTCGGTGAACCAACTGCGCTACTATATGGGCCTATCTCCTGATGTTCCTGCTGCCGGTATAAAACAAGGTGTTGCTCAGCATGAAGATATTGCCATTGCGCCGATAGGTATGCCGTTGGTAGCAGCATTAGCCCGTCTTTTCCCCGAACTACCCAGAATGTTGGATGTGACGATTATGCCAGAAATCCTCTCGCCTGACCAGGAGAAGTTCCGCTTTCTCGATGCAGTGGCGACGCTGCTGGAACGTATGGCTGAGGAACAACCTCTCTTGCTGGGTATTGATAATCTGCAATGGGCAGATAGCGCCAGCCTGGAACTAACCATGTACCTCACAGTGCGCCTGCATAAGAGCTGTGTCGCTTTAGTTGGATCAATGCGTCCGCAGAATATGCAACAGGAGCATAGTGAAACAGGTGACGACGAGACAATGACGAAGGCCAGTAATGCTGTAATCAGGACGTTGGGCGAGTTGATGCGGCAGAGCCTGCTGTTGCTGTTACCGGTGGGGCCACTGGATACGCAAGCAGCCTCTCAGTATCTACACGAGCTTCTGCCTGGAACGTTGCCGCAACACATAGCGCGGACATTGCTGGAACGCGCCGAGGGAAATCCATTCTTTCTGGAAGAGCTTGTACGAACGCTCACGCTCAACCATCAACTTGTTCTTCGTGATGGTGAATGGCGCGCGACAAAGGCTATCGAGACAGAACTGCCAGGCACTATTATGCTGGCAGTGAAACAGCGTTTACAAAAGTTGAGCTCGCTCTGTCGTGAACTTTTGCGGGTGGCTGCTCTTTTTGGTCGCACATTTCCGCTGGCTGCGCTGCTTAAAGTACAAGAGGACAAGGAAGAACGGGCGATCCTCTCCTTGATCGAAGAAGCAAAGCGGGCGGCGATCATTGCCAACGTGCCACTTGCTGACGATGATAACTGGTATGATGCCGACGATAGAGAAGAGGGTAGGGGTGCAGTCTTCATCAGGCCCGTTACGACCGCGCAACTGACTTCGCCTACCTATATGTTCTGTCAGGGTATTGTGCAAGAGGTATTGAGCGCTGAGCTTGAGTTATCCACGCATCTCGCAAGCGCATTCCACGGAGCAATTGGTGCGGCATTAGAAGCGACCTATGGCTCACACGTGGCTGCCGCTCATGCCGCGGAATTGGCAAGGCACTATATGTTGGGGGGGAACAAAGCAGATGCCTTGCGCTGGAACCTACTGGCGGGCAAAGACGCTGCTCACATGCAGGCACATCGCGAGGCAATTGGCCATTTTCGCCTTGCACTGAGGCTGCTTGAGGATGGAGAAACGTCCCAACTGGCACCTTCGAGCGCAGGGCTTCATTTTACCATCGGAGAACTTTGGTTTAAGCTAGGAGAGCTTGAACAGGCGACACAGGCATTTCATAGGAGCCTGGAACTCCTGCGCCAAACAAGTTCTGTTTCAGGAGACGTACAAGAGGAAGCGCTGCAACTGGCGCAGGTTAATCGCTTGCTGGGGGATGTGTACCGCATGCAGGGCAGGTACGACCAGGCATTGGCGCATCTCCAGGCCGCGCGTACAGCCCTTGTGGTGGATACGCAGGAGGAGAGAAATACCCACATCGCTCAAGCAGTAGCTGATGTTCCATGGTTCCCTGGGCGTAGTTTTGCCAGTGACAGGGGAGCGTTGACGTTAAAGCGTGTAAGTACAATTGAACGCATCTTGCTTCTGCAAGCTCAGGCCACGCTTGATATTCTCTTATATCGAAAGAAAGAAGCGGAGACAGCGCTCTGGCAGTCACATCAACTGGCGACAGAGATTGGAGATCGGGGAAGCCAGGCATTCGCGTTACATCTTGTTGGCTGGCTGCGCGGTTGGGGCGTGCACATCCACGAGGCTATTCGCCTGCAGGAACAGGCCCATCAACTCTATATTGCCATTGGTGATCCGTTCAGGGCTGTCCTGGGCGATCAGGGTTTGGGGATTATCTACCAGGCATTAGGAGAGACAGAGCGCGCTCACCTTTATACAGCACACGGCTTTGAACGAGCGCGTCGCTATGGTGTGCGTTACAGTCTTGGCTGGTTA
>DMFQ01000247.1:14052-23825 GCA_003450555.1 Ktedonobacter sp. | reverse complement strand
AGCTCTTTTTCACGGCCTTGCCCGCTCTCGGGTTCACCGCTGCCGATGTGGTCATGCTCTATTTGCATCGTGGCAGTTTCGAGACGGTCCTTGCTGATGAAGATCGTGAGCAGGACTCTGATCGGTGGAGTTCCTACACGCCGCACGGTCAAGAGGTCTGGCAGATCCTCTCGCAATGGGTGTGGAACCTGCGCCAAGAACTCAGTCGGCAGTGGCAACCCACCTCGATGCGTCTCACCGAGTTTTCCCCCCCCCTCAAACTGAAGCCCTGCCATCTCCGAACCCCTCGGTGACAGAAGCATCCTTTGGTCCTCCGCACTGGGCACATGCAGCGCGAAGAGGAAGCTTTGGGGGACACGACTTTCTTCCTCAGGCTGATGGCACACTACTTTGTCGGCAAGGAGCAACGCTCTATCCACAGGAGCGACGCCCCGAACACGATGGGACGGTACGCGTGCTCTATGCTGCCCGGATCGCTGACTGTCGCTCGTGTCCCTTACGCGTCGACTGTCAAGGACATGGTGCCTTCACCAAAAAACCTCGTCGGGTCAGCGTTGTCCTGCATCCCCTGCCGCAGAGGGTACCAGAAGAGCAGCCGCCTTCGTGCCTTTCTGCCCTTGCCTCTCATCCTGTCCTTTGGGGTGATTGGTCACGCTGTCAGCCTCGCCGCGCCTGGATAGGTTGGCAACGCAGCCACTTAGTCACCGTGCAAGCCCCGCCCATTCCGCCATCTCTGTGCCCGCCTTCATCACCTCTCTCGCGCGGCTCCGCGAGCACATTGGCGTCTGACGTGGCAACAACGGCTCGCACGCAATGTGCGACCACTTACGGCCCCACCCGTCGAGATTACCATCTATGGGCTCTCACCCGCGTTTGCCCAGACCCTGGGTTTGCGCGTCGCTTGAACTGACTGCGCGTGCTCGACGAAGCTCATCCTCGACGTGGATTCTCCCATCGAGAGGGTTCGTCTGCCGATTTTCGCACCCTTGTTCCCGATGAAGCACGCTTTTTGCCAGACAAGATCGCTATTTTTTCCCTTTTCTCTTCTTTCACCCTCTCCTCCCTTCATTCTGACGATAGGTCGAAGGAACGTACTCCTCACTTTTCTGCTTGCTTGCTACTATCTCGTTGCGTATCCCGTGGGACTGTACGCCCGAGACGCCCATCGGAACCTGTATGGTATCACCAGAGGGCGCTTGCGCAGCTTACTACAGTTACGGGCGATTCTCTATGGCATCCGAGCGCAGTCGATTGAATATACCAGTTATTGAAGGTGCCAGAGCAAAATAGACCACAGGAGGTATCCTGAAATACAGAAATAACAAGAAGTAACACACGTATCCAACGGCGCTAGCGCGTCTAGCTTCGCTTAGGAGGCGTGCAAGGAGGTTTCTATGGACGCGTCTATCCCGCAAGATGCGAATCGCATTGATAGCGTACTGGAGAAGATCGAGCGCTCAAGGCAAGCGCGGCGACATAAATTCTATTTGCGTGATGAGAAGATCACACTCAGCCACGGAAGTGGCGGCAAGGCCACCCACAACCTGATAGAGGGTGTTTTTGCGCCTGCCTTTTCGAATCCGTTGCTTGATGCTATGGATGACGCGGCAACCTTTGAAATCAATGGGACAGGCCAGCGCCTGGCTTTTACGAACGATACCTACGTCGTAAGCCCACTGTTCTTTCCCGGTGGGGATATTGGGAAGTTGGCGATCCACGGCACGGTTAACGACCTGGCTATGGCGGGCGCAGAGCCTCTCTATCTCTCGTCGGGCTTTATCCTGGAGGAAGGATTCCCGATCACTGACCTGCGCCGCATCGTTGCATCTATGGCGGCGGCGGCAGAAGAGGCGGGTGTTGCAATTGTTACTGGCGATACCAAGGTTGTCCAGCGGGGCAAGGCAGATGGTTTGTTCATCAACACAGCCGGTGTCGGTATCATTCGTGCCAACTGGCTACTCGGGCAGGCACAGTTGCAACCCAGGGACAAGGTCTTGCTGAGCGGACCGGTCGGAGATCACGGTATCGCAATCATGATGGCGCGCGAAGGTTTAGATATAGAAACCGACGTGCAGAGCGATACCGCGCCGCTCCATTCTCTGGTAGCCGCGCTTTTCGCGGTCGCTGGTAGTGGTGTTCACTGTCTGAAAGATCCTACACGTGGAGGTGTCGCAACCGCATTGAACGAGATGGCCCTGGGTTCGGAGGTATCAGTTGCCCTTGAGGAGCACGCTATCCCTGTACGCCCAGGAGTGCGAGGCGCCTGCGAGATTCTTGGCCTTGATCCGCTGACAATTGCCAACGAGGGCAAGTTACTGGCAATCGTGGCACCCGAGGTGGCGGAAGCGGCGCTCGCAGCTATGCGTGCGCATGCGCTCGGGCACGAGGCTGCGATAATAGGCACCGTTCAAGCTGAACCCGCAGGAATGGTATTTTTGCGCACAGATATTGGTGGGGTGAGGGTGCTGGATATGCTGGTTGGAGATCCTCTCCCGCGCATATGTTAAGCAGAACTTTCTGAATTCTAAGCAAGAAGTGCATGAGCTGCCTCCCTTGTTTCTTCCTCGCTCATCTGATATGTTATGAACCATGAGTAGCATGAGAAAATGGGAGTCATAACATGGCAGATGAGCGAATTTTGCGGAAGGTGAAAATTGAGGGAGGTTACCTGCGTTTTAGCTCTGCTCACTTTATTACTTATGGCGGGAAATGCGAACGCTTACATGGTCACAATTACGGTGTGCTCGTTGAAATAGAGGGTACGCTCAACGAGGATAACCTGGTATTTGATTTCACGGTGCTGAAACGGCTTACCAGGGAGATTTGTCAGAAACTCAATCATCGTTTCTTGCTGCCGGTACGTAATCCACACTTGCAACTTGCCGCAACTCCTGAAACATGGGAGATCCAATTTCAGGCTAAACGCTATGTTTTTCCTCGCAGTGACGTTGTCGAGTTGCCAATTGACAACTCAACGGCAGAGTGTCTTGCCGAATATATTTGTGCTGAACTCACTACCATGCTTGATCAATATGATATCTCGCACCTCCACACGATCATGGTTGGCGTTGAAGAAGCTCCAACACAGATGGCCTATTACCGCAGATCACTCCCGCGCTCCAGGGAGTGATCTTTGCCATGCGCCTTGCAGCAAAAAGTCGTCGTGATTACGGGTTCCAGTAGGAGTATCGGGCGAATTAATCCGTCACTACCCTCCGTCCTATCGCCTGTACTACTGCCTGAACCTGTGGCATCAAATCCTTAAACTGGTCAATGGTCAGGGACTGGGCCCCATCCTTTAAGGCTTCATCAGGGTTAGGGTGTACTTCTATCAACAGCCCATCGGTGCCCGCGGCCAGGGATGCCAGAGACATAGGAGCAACGAGATCGCGGCGACCTGTGCCCTGGCTGGGATCAGAGATGATCGGCAGGTGCGAGAGACGCTTGATCAGTGGAATGGCGCTGATATCCATCGTATTGCGCGTTACCTTCTCAAAGGTACGAATGCCACGTTCACAAAGAATCACGTTGCGGTTACCCTGGGAGAGAACATACTCTGCTGCTAACAACCACTCCTCTATGGTGGAAGACATACCGCGTTTGAGCACCACGGCTTTATTTGTGCGACCTACTTCGTCGAGGAGCATATAATTCTGCATATTCCGAGTGCCTATTTGCAGGATATCGGCATACTCGCAGACCATTGGTACGTCAGTGGGAGTCATAACCTCGGTAATCACTGCCATACCAAACTCCGAGCGGGCTTTGGCAAGCAGTTTCAAGCCTTCCTCACCCATGCCGCGAAAGCCGTAGGGCGAGGTTGAGGGTTTGAAGGCGCCGCCACGCAGGATGACCGCTCCCTCATTGCGAACAGCTTGCGCCGTGATCATCAACTGCTTTTCACTTTCGACTGTACATGGACCGGCCATCATAACAACTGAACTGGCGCCGATTTGTACGATACCCTGGGAGACACAGGGGACGGGGATATCAACAATGGTATCTTCCGGGTGAAACTCGCGGCTGGCGAGCTTATAGGGTTTGGAGACCCGAAGCACTGAATCGACACAGGGGAGGCACTCCAATGCTTCGCCAATGGTGGGATTGATTCCGCCAATACTACCTGGAGTGCCAGAAGGGCCAACAGCGCCCAGGACACCAATGACAGTGCGTTCAATACCTCGAGAAGGGTGACCGCTTAAGCCATGGTTTGCAAGAAAAGTTAAAACGTGGTCAATGTCTCTGTCATCGCACTGTGCTTTCATTACGACAATCATGATTAAAACTCCTTTATGTGTGTCAAAACGGTTTGGTTTATTGCCAGTTCGTCATTGCCAGCATTTCGGCCTATCTTGACACCATTGTCATGATTGCCAGTTAAACAAGGTTACTCTTTGCTCCGTTTCACAGCTGAAACAAAGTTCTATAGCTGCTTACTCAATGTGGGGCGCAGGTTGACTGCTCCACGAATATAGACATGCTGCATTTCCGCAGCGCTGCGCGTAGTATTCACGTGCAGTAAAATACGGATACACTTCACCAGGCTGTTAGGGACGGGGATCTCGCGCGTACACAGCAGCGCAACCTCTGTCCAACCAAGTTGGCGCGCGGCTAAAGCTGGAAATTCTGCGTCCAGGTCTTCCGTAACAGTGAAGATAGCGCTGGCGATATCTTCTGCACGCAAGTCATTGTGCTGGATGAGTAATTGCAATAGCTCTGTCGTAGCCGTCAATATATCCTCTCGCTCATTTCGTTCGACAGTTGTTGCTCCCCTGATGCCCCTACAATACATGAAGTGCCATACCCCTTTTTCTTGTTACCTCTTCCTGAGGCTCTCAATATAGTTCTTCACTACCTCGACCTGCTGGCTTTCCTCGTGCTGATCAATGATAGTAACCAATGCACTACCTACTACTGCTCCCTCGGCATAACTTGTTATCTCGGCAATATGTTCGGGCGTTGAAAGGCCGAAGCCAACCGCCAGCGGTAGGCCATATTCTTTCGTATAGCCACGGACTCTAGCAATGAAACTACGCATGTGCGGAGGCAGAGCTGCCCGTGAGCCAGTGACACCACTGAGTGAGACGCAGTAGAGAAATCCACCAGGGCCGTTTGCTGCAACTTTAACTATCTGGGTAATGCGGTCATCGCTCGTAGTAGGCGGCACCATGAAGATGAGCGCAAGTCCATAGCGGTACGCGGTCTGTTGCAGAGGCGCTGCCTCTTCGGGCGGAAGGTCAGGAATTATGAAGCCACAGACGCCGCTGGCCGCAGCTTCCTGACAGAAACGCTCAAGGCCGTACGCTATGACAGGATTATAATAGCCCATTAAGAGTAGTGGAACATCACACTGTGCTGCAACCTTGCGAGCGGTCTCCATACACCCCTTGATGGTCATCCCGCGCTCAAGGGCAACATGCCCTGCGTGTTGGATCGTGGCTCCATCGGCCAGGGGATCGCTAAAGGGCATACCTAGCTCGATGATATCGGCGCCTCCTGCCGCTGCTGCCAGTACAAGCTCGATACACTGTGAGGCTGAAGGGTAACCGCACATAAAGTAGGGAATGAGCACGCCGCGCCCCTCGTGCTGCGCTCGCTCAAAAACATGAGTAATTCTGGCTGCGGGTGGCGTATCTTGAGTGGCCTGGTGTATTGAGTCCTCGTTTTTCGTTTGCATCGCTTGTTCCTCTCTTACAATGTCACATTCAAGGCCTGAGCCACCGTAAGCATATCTTTGTCGCCGCGCCCTGAAAGGTTCAGGATGATCAGAGACCCGGCGGGAATCGCACCTTGTTCACCCGCCTCCAGTAGATATCCCAGGGCGTGTGCTGGCTCCAAGGCGGGGATAATACCTTCGCACTGGCTCAACACCTGCAATCCCCGCAAGGCGGTTGCATCGTTGGCTGAGACATATGTTGCGCGACCAGTTTCTTTCATATAACTATGCTCAGGTCCAACGCTCGGATAGTCAAGCCCCGCTGAAATGCTATGCGTCTCCAATACCTGTCCGTCGTCATCTTGCAAGAGATAACTCATTGCTCCATGGAGTACTCCTGGCCTACCTGCCACTAATGTTGCCGCGTGCTTGCCTGCTGCCAGACTTGTGCCACCTGCTTCTACGCCTACCAATCGTACATCCAATGCGTCGGCAAAAGGATAGAACATGCCAATGGCGTTACTGCCGCCTCCAACACAGGCAACAACTATGTCAGGCATGCGCCCCTCCTGTGCGAGGATCTGTTTCCGCGCCTCTGCGCCAATGATTGATTGGAAGTTGCGCACGATCCGTGGATAGGGGTGCGGACCAACCGCTGAACCGATCAGGTAAAACGTTGTCTCAACGTTCGTGACCCAGTCGCGAATCGCCTCATTAATGGCGTCTTTCAAGGTACGACTGCCACTTTCAACCGAGCGGACCTCTGCACCCAACAACTTCATGCGAAACACGTTGAGCGATTGGCGTTGGATATCAAGCTCACCCATATAGACAATGCATTCAAGCCCGAGCATAGCACAGACCGTGGCAGTTGCGACACCATGTTGCCCAGCTCCCGTTTCGGCAATGATGCGTTTTTTCCCCATACGCTTAGCAAGTAATCCTTGTCCCAGCGCATTGTTGATTTTGTGCGCCCCTGTATGCGCCAGGTCCTCTCGTTTGAGATACACTTTGATGCCAGGCGCAACCATGCGCGAAAAGCGTGGCACAAAATGGAGCGACGTTGGGCGTCCGACAAAGCTGGCGAGCTGCGTCTGCAGCTCGAGCTGGAAGCCAGGGTCGTTACAGGCATCCAGATAGGCGGCTTCTAACTCTGTGAGTGCCGCCATCAAGCTTTCGGGTACAAACTTTCCACCAAATGAGCCGAAGCGGCCACGCTCATCTGGGTAGAGATTATGTTGGTATGTCTCTGTACTGTGTGTCTGCGTCGTATGCTGCGTGTGCTGTGTCTGCAAAGCTCTTTTGCCTTTCAATCTATAAGTATACAATAAAGAAAATTGAGTGATAAAAACCCCTGATTACGGATTTCGCTGTAAAGCGATGCCATGGCGTACCTGCTGAATGAATGCTTGTATCTTTGTGACATCTTTGTGTTTATTGGTTTCTACACCGCTACTGACATCGACACCCCACGGGCGAACCTGAGAAATTGCTTCTGCCACATTCTGAGGTGTCAGACCACCTGCTAGCAAGATGGGAGTGTTTTGCGCCACGCTGCGAGCAAGACTCCAATCGTGAGTAGCGCCTGTTCCGCCCCAGGCGTTGGAGGGAGTGTCGAGCAGGATGCGCCACGATGTTTCTCGATAGGCTTTGACTTTACCTCTATCTCCGCTATTATCGAGTTGGAGCGCTTTGATGACAGGGCGCTTAATGAGCTGACAAAACTCGGGTGATTCGTTGCCATGCAGTTGTACAAAGTGTAGCCCGATTCGCTCAGCAATGTCATTGATACAGTCCGCATCCTCATTGACGAAGACACCAACGAGATCGGGCACATGCTGTCCATCCTCTGGTAAAGAGGAGAAGCGTGTATTTTCCAGCAGCATCTTCATCTGAGCGGGCTGTATATAACGATGGCTTGGCTCATAAAAGATGAAGCCAAGCATGTCTGCGCCAGCTTCGATCGCAGCATTCAGGTGCACGTGCGTGCGTAGGCCACATATTTTTACCTGTATACTCTCGTTGGCCCCTGCCAATAAAGAACGCATCTGACCCGGTACATCTTGCGATACCACCAGCGACTCCCCCACCAGCATGGCCTGGACGCCATAGCGCGCTAAACGGCGAGCGTCCGCGGCGGAATGGATGCCACTCTCAGCAACGATAACACGGTCTGCCGGGATGATATGCCGTAGCTCTCGTATGAGATTGGGATTCATATGAAAGGTCACGAGGTCTCGACTGTTCACACCAATGATTGATGCTCCGGCTGCCACGGTTCGCTGTGCTTCCTCGACACTATGGACCTCTACCAGGCAATGCATACGTTGATCATGGGCCACTTTGAGCAGGTGGCGCAGTTGCTCGTCGCGGAGGATGGCACATATAAGCAGTATAGCATCAGCGCCCCACGCTCGCGCTTCGTATACCTGATACTCATCTACAATGAAATCTTTACGCAACACAGGCACACTCACCGCTGCTTTTATTGCTGTCAAGTACTGTGGTGAGCCAAGAAAGAAGTGAGGTTCAGTTAAAACAGAGATAGCTGTGGCCCCGTGAGCTGCATAGGTTTGCGCCAATGCCACCGGGTCGAAATGTGGAGCTAGCAAGCCTTTGGACGGTGAAGCACGTTTTACCTCTGCGATCAAACGTATCTCTGTCTGATTATTGGCGAATGCATCCTGTTCCGCGCCTGCCGATTCGTTCACGGAATCTGCACTTCTTTTAGGGCGGAGAGCCTCCAGCAGGTCACGTGGTGGAGGCTGAGCGGCTGCAAGGAGCATCATCTCTGATAACGAGCATTCCTGCTTACGCTGCTCCAGGTCTTTCAGCGTTTGGGACACAATCTGGTCGAGAAACATAGGACACCCTACCTGTTCAAGGCGCGTGAACAGGCAATAACGTCTTGTAGTTTCTGTTTTGCCTTTCCCTCGCGCAGTGTGGAGCGAGCCAGGTTGACTCCTTCACGCATTGACGCAACCTGTTCATTTGCTAATAGGGCTGCGCCCGCGTTCAGGCACAGCATGTCGGTAGCGGGTTCCGCCTTGTATTCGCTCAATAGAGCGCGTAGCATAGCGGCATTATAGGCCGGGTCACCACCCTGGAAGGGTTGCTGATCGGTTACTCGGTTGAGGCCGACTTCCTCAGGGGTTATAGTATACTCACGTAGTTCCTGGCCTTTTCGTACCTCGCAGATAAGTGTTGGCGCACTAAGAGAACATTCATCAATGCCATCTTCTCCGTGAATGATCAGGGCATGCTGGCAGCCGAGGTGGAGCAATACCTCGCCCATCTTGCGCATCAAGGAGCTATCGGCTACACCGAGTACCTGGAAGCGAGTGTGAGCAGGATTGGTCAGCGGGCCAAGGATATTGAAAACGGTGCGAATACCTATCTCACGGCGGGTTGGGCCAACATGCTTCATGGCGGGGTGATAGGCGGGAGCGAACATAAAGCCAAAACCGATCTCCTGGACGCAATAGGCTACCTGCTCCGGGCCAAGATCGATGCGCGCACCGAGCGCCTCCAACACGTCAGCGCTGCCACAACGGCTGGTAGCGGAACGGTTGCCGTGTTTCGCCACAAAAGCTCCTGCCGCTGCTGCAAGGATACCAGCAGCGGTCGAAACATTAAATGTACCCGCTCCGTCGCCGCCTGTGCCACAGGTATCCAGAGCGCGCGTCGAAACGTTCTCAGCCAGGTGAACCCGTACAGCTTTTTCGCGCATGATACGTGCTAATCCCGCAATCTCCTCCACAGTTTCGCCGCCAGGGCGCAAACGCAAAGCCGTGAGAAATGCCCCCATTTGTGCCTGAGTAGCAGCGCCAGACATAATTTCTTCCATGACTGACTCCGCCTCGTCTTCGCTGAGGGTGGCACCAGCTACAACCTGAGCGATTGCTTCACGAATCATTGCTTGTTCCTCTCTCTTTCAAAAAGCTCAGTGTATCGTGCCTTGAAGTTGCACCATACATTGCCTCTTGTATGCTAAAAAGTTGTGTAACAAATCTTTTCCCGAAGGAGTCATGATTGACTCCGGGTGAAACTGTACACCCTCGACAGGGTATGTGCGGTGCCGCAGACCCATAATCAGTCCCTCTGCCGTCTCGGCAGT
>DMFQ01000247.1:7954-13932 GCA_003450555.1 Ktedonobacter sp. | reverse complement strand
GGTACAGGGAGGTTTTGAAACACACCTTCTCCCAGGTGGAATATCGGAGTTGTTTTACCATGCATCGGTTCTGGCGCGCGCACAACCTTGCCACCATAGACCTGCCCAATGGCCTGGTGTCCCAGGCATACCCCTAATATGGGAATGCGTGTACCAAAGGTATTGATGATCTGGCAAGACAAGCCCGCTTCGTTTGGGGTACAGGGTCCCGGTGATATGACAATGTAATCGGGCTGCATTGCCTCGATGTACTCAAGCGTGATCTGGTCGTTCCGGTATACAGCGATTTCGGTGCCAAGTTCCGCCAGGTACTGGTACAAATTGTAGGTAAAACTATCGTAATTGTCTATCAATAATAGCATACTATTCTCCCACATCATTAGCTTGCCAGGAACGTTGGTACAATCGTTTATACAACAGTGGCCTGCTCCAACGTTGCATCCCATTCAAGTAGCGAACCGCGTCTGTGTTCGTTGGCGATAAACTCGGCCTCGTCGAGGGCGCGCAGCAAAGCCCTGGCTTTGTTCAGGCTTTCCTGGTATTCAGCCGCGGGATCAGAATCAGCTACCACTCCACAGCCTGCTTGTATATAAGCACGACCATCTTTCATCACCATCGTGCGCAAGGCAATGGCTGTCTCCTGGTTCTTAGAGTAGCTGAAATACCCTACCGCGCCTGCATAGACGCCGCGTTGTTCTCCCTCTAACTCGCTGATGATCTCCATCGCTCGTATTTTGGGAGCGCCAGAGACCGTACCCGCTGGAAACCCTGCTCTAAGTGCATCATAAGGAGTGACATCCTTACGAAGTTGACCGGTGATATTGGAAACCAAATGCATCACATGCGAGTAGCGTTCGATCTCCATCAATTCGCTGACCTGGATACTGCCAGGTGTGCTCACGCGCCCTACATCGTTACGCGCGAGGTCGACCAGCATCACATGCTCAGCTCTTTCCTTGGGATCGTTTTTCAGTTCTTGGGCGAAATCTTCATCTTTTAACCTGTCGGTTCCCCGTGGACGTGTACCGGCTATTGGCCGAATCGTTACTTCGTTGTCCTCGAAGCGAACCAGTAATTCTGGTGATGCGCCTACGATGTGAAAGTCATGCAGATCGAGAAAGAACATATAGGGAGAAGGATTAATGGCTCGCAAAGCTCGATAGACGGTAAAGGGTGCCGCATTGACATGGCGGCTGAGTCGCTGTGATGGCACAACCTGAAAGACATCTCCCGCCTTGATGTAGGCTATGGAGAGGCGTACCATCTCCTCAAATTCGCTTTGCGTCCGGTTCGATGTAACCTGCAATGCTGCTGCATCGACAAGAGGTGCAGGCTCCTCAGGCAAAAGCACCGGTTGTCGCAAGCGCTTTTGGATAATGTCCAGTATGTCCTTACCACGCTGGTATTCGGCGTCTAAGTCCGGTGCATCGAGATGCAAGTGGGTGACAATCCTGGCCCGATGTTTGACATGATCGAAGACCAACACCGTTTCAGTAAAGCAAAAGACGGCCAGCGGTAATCCAAGCTCATTTTTCTCAGGTACGGGGAGATGCTCAAAACTTGCCGCTGCTTCGTATGACAGATAGCCGACAGCGCCTCCATGGAAGCGCGGCAGCTCATCCTGAGAGACAGATGTAGGTGTAATCAGGCGATACTGTCCAAGTTCGGCCTCTACCAAGCTTAATGGGTCATGACAAGGAATGTCCTGAGTACAAGACGTTAACGTAGTGAGGGAAGTGCCTGCCTTTTCTTGTAAGAGCGCTTGCTCTGTTTGATAGACGGTCGCTTTATCTCCCCGATGAATAATAACCATGTAGGGGTCGATGCCAATAAATGAATAGCGGCCGACACGCTCACCACCAGTGACGCTCTCTAAGAGAAAACTGTACGGGCCTTGCGCAGCTTTACAATAAGCCGAGACGGGTGTCTCCAGGTCAGCCAGGATGTCGCAGTAGAGAGGCAGGAGCGGCCTGCCAGTTGTTGCGACAGCCGGGGCTGTTTCTGCATCCCGCAGTTGCCTGATCTCGTCGAACGTTGGGTAATACATATTCGTCCTTACTTTCATTACAATCATTACAATGAACCTAGCTCTTAATTAGACAGTCACCAAAGGCCGCATTTTTCCTGGCTTCATCCAGTGAACCAGGTGAAGGTATCGGGGTTAGCACTACCTCCAGGTTCCGGGTTCACTGAACAACTATCCCAATCCTATTACATCTTTGACATGTTGTAGCGTAGCTTCCGCCGCCGGGCGAACCTCGTCTGCTCCCTGCTTGAGAATAGACTCTAACGTGGGTAGATCATTCATGAGCACACGGTAGCGCTGCTGAATTGGTTCGAGGGTTGCTACCAACTGCTCGGTAAGAGCCGACTTAAAGTCGCCATACCCTTTCCCGGCGAATTCTGCCTCGATCTCTTGCTCTGACTTCCCAGTCAACAATTGGTAGATGGTCAGCAGGTTGGTAATCCCAGGCCGCTCGGGATCAAATGTAACCAGGCGTAGCGAGTCCGTCGTGGAGCGCGCGATCTTCTTTTTGATCGTCTTCGGATCATCGAGCAAATTGATACGAGAACCGTCGTTTGGATCACTCTTGCTCATCTTGTTTGTCGGGTCATCAAGCGACATGATGCGCGCGCCTGCCTTGCGTATCTGTGGTTCTGGAATGGTGAATACCTGCTGCCCATATAAACTGTTGAAGCGCTGCGCCAGGTCGCGTGTAAACTCTATGTGCTGGCGTTGATCGTCTCCTACAGGCACAAGATTGGTTTGATACAACAAAATGTCACAAGCCATCAAGGTTGGGTAGCAATAGAGACCCGTGCTGACAGTGTCCGTGTTCTCGCCCGCCTTCGATTTGAACTGGGTCATACGGTTTAACCAACCCATCGGTGTGAAACAGTTCATGATCCAGCTCATCTCAGCATGTTGGTGGACATGTGATTGGACAAACAGTTTGCAGTAGCGTGTATCCAGTCCGCAGGCCAGGTACAATGCCGCGAGCTGGCGGATACTCAGGTGCAGCTCGCGCGGATCCATAGGTACGGTAATGGCATGCAGGTCAACAATACAGAAAATGTTGTCATATTCTGCCTGTGCTGCTACCCAGTTGCGAATAGCTCCCAGGTAGTTGCCTAAATGGAGATTACCTGTCGGCTGTACACCAGAGAAAACACGTTTTTTCACCTGTGCCTCTGTCTTTAAGCTGGTTAGCTCTAATTTGATATCCTGATTCATTTCAATTGGCATAATTGCTCATTCCTCCATCGACATACTACGTAAAACTGCCATAAAAAAACGCCACTCTTCCCACTATAGGGACGAGAGACGTAAAGCTTTCGTGGTACCACCCTGGTTCAGATTATCTTTTCGCTCCCTTTACAGGAAACAGATAGATAATCCCTTATTGCCGGATACAATCCATGATGCTGTCTTCATTAGAACAAACTATACAGATAGCATGGATGATATCCTGTCCTCGATAACGGGGGACGTTCCGCAAGAGACTACTAGCTGTTGCAGAATGATATCCTGCAGGGCATTCGTGCTCTGACTCCCAGGCCCATTCTACGATTGCGTTGGTATCGGTTTCCACCTGTCCCGACTCTCTGTTCCCGTTGCAAGAACGTATACTCTTCCTGTTCGTAGTTTTCAGCTATTCTTTTGTACTTGTAGAAAGTATAAGGGTGATTTGCGATTGTGTCAAGTGCTTTTCCATCTTTTTGTGAATAAAAACTATCTTGACAGTCGCTTTCCCCTCAATATTAGAGTTTTCTCCACTATGCAATATGAAACGGACTTACCGGGCCAATTGCACATGAGAACGGGCTTCATGCTATTTTTATGTTGACATTAGTTGGTGCATCAAGTACTATTAAATATATCTCACGAGCTAGATGCTCAGCGTCAATGGAGACATTTCCATGTAGTAATATTTTTAGAGCATAGTTAGGAGAACAACCTAGTATGAGCAGCAACCTCAGTTTTGAGAATACCGACAGCTTCCTCATAGAAGATCGGCTATTTGTACCGTCCGACGATGTTGTAAAAAATGCGAATATCACTGCCTACATGAAGTCCAAAGGCTTTGATGATTACGAGGCATTCTACCGATGGTCATTAGCCAATAGCTTTGAGTTTTGGGATGATATGGCGAAGGAACTCCACTGGTTTGAACCGTGGAAATCGACTTTCGAGTGGACAAACAAGCCGTTCTTCAAGTGGTTCACCGATGGAAAGTTTAACATCGTCTATAACTGCCTGGATCGGTACATAGGAACTCCTACCCAGGACAAAATCGCTTTTTACTGGGAAGCAGACGACGGCTCAACTCGCACTCTCACGTACAAAGAATTGTACACCCTGACGAACCGTATGGCGAAGGTGCTGCAAAATATGGGTGTGAAGAAGGGCGACGTAGTGGCGATTTATATGCCTCTCATCCCTGAATTGGTGGCGGCGGTGTTAGCATCGGCCCGTTTAGGAGCGCCACATATGGTGGTATTTGGGGGGTTTGCGGCGAGTTCACTGCGCGACCGTATGATTGACTGTAAGGCCAAGGTGCTCTTTACTGCTGATGGTGGGTATCGCGGAAACAAAGTTATCGAGCTTAAGAAAATTGCCGACGAGGCAGTTGCCGAGACTCCTACGATCGAAAAGACAATCGTCGTTCGGCGCACGGGTCTAGAAGTAGCGATGAAGCAGGGACGCGATATGTACCTTGACGATCTGCTGAAGGAAATTCCCGAAGACACTGTCGTACCCTGTGAGCCTATGGACAGCGAGGATATCCTCTATATTCTTTACACCAGCGGTAGTACGGGTAAACCAAAGGGAGTTGTACACGTCCATGGTGGTTACGCGGTGGGGACCTACGCCACGACTAAATTAGTGTTTGATATCAAGCCGAGCGACATTTTCTGGTGTACCGCTGATATAGGCTGGGTGACAGGCCATAGTTATACTATTTATGGCCCAATGATGAATGCAGCAACCATTGTGCTATTTGAAGGCACACCAACATATCCGGCTGCCGACCGCTTCTGGAGTATTGTCGAGAGGTTCAAGGTGAACATCATCTACACCGCCCCAACTGCTATTCGTAGCCTGATGCGCTTCGGCGAGGAATTGCCGGCCAAACATGATCTTACGAGCTTGCGTTTGCTGGGTACGGTGGGAGAGCCGATCAACCCAGAAGCCTGGATGTGGTATCGCAAGAATATCGGGCGCGACGAATTGCCCATTGTAGACACCTGGTGGCAGACTGAAACGGGAATGATCTTGATTACCCCGACACCTATACTTCCGCTCAAGCCGGGTAGCGCAAGCCGCCCGTTTCCCACTATCGAGGCTGATGTGGTGGACAAGAACGGCAAAGCAGTCGGCAAGGATAAAGGTGGCTTCTTGATTATTCGTCATCCATGGCCTGCCCAGATGCGCACGATTTTTGGTGACCCTGCCCGTTACCAGACGTATTGGGATACGATCCCAGACGTTTACTTTGCTGGTGATGCAGCGACCATGGATAGCATGGGTTACTTCCGTATTCAAGGTCGTGTAGACGACGTGATCAAGGTCAGTGGCCACCGTCTGGGTTCAATGGAGATTGAGTCGAGCCTTGTGAGTCATCCGAAAGTGGCGGAGGCAGCGGCAATTGGCAAGCCAGATGAGATAAAAGGCGAGCGAGTCAAAGTGTTTGTCATTCTCAAAAATGGCGTCGAGCCATCAGACGAGCTGGCGAAAGAGCTTAAGAATCACGTTCGTGCATTGGTTGGCTCTCTCGCTACGCCAGACGAGCTTGAATTCGTACTAAGCTTACCCAAGACTCGATCGGGTAAAATTATGCGACGCGTTGTTCGCGCAAGAGAACTTGGTGAACCTGAAGGCGACATCACGACGCTTGATGCTTAGCATCAATTGACCCATAGTTGCCCTAATAAAGTGTAGGCTCCATGGTCATGCCATGGAGCCTACACTTTAT
>DMFQ01000247.1:5435-7853 GCA_003450555.1 Ktedonobacter sp. | reverse complement strand
CTTTCTTTTTATTTTGCAGAGCCACTTGATGGTGGTATGATTGGTGGTAGAATCTTAGTAGTATTGCCGGGGTATATTGCACGAGAACGGGAACAGTAATGAAAACGGAAGAGCCTCTAAGCGCAACTGTTGAAGAATATTTAGAGACAGTATATAACATGAGCATGGAGGATGAAGTAGTGATTGGTGCACGACTTGCTGAGAAGTTTCGCGTTGCACCACCTACCGTCACGGAAATGCTCAAACGCCTTGTGCGCGATGGGTATATTGAGATGGATAACAGACGGCAGGTGACGCTGACCGAAGCGGGCAATCAAGCCGCTGAAGCTGTGTTGCGCCGACATAGACTGACAGAGCGCTTTCTCGTTGATATGCTGGGGATGCAGTGGCACCAGGTGCACGAGGAAGCCTGTCGCCTGGAGCATTTCATTTCTGGCGCAGTGGAGGCGCGGGTTATAGCTGCCCTGAACAATCCCACCACCTGCCCCCACGGCAACCCTATTCCAGGCTCTGTAGAAAATGCGCGGAGCTATCTCAAAGATCGTGGTGCAATACGTTTATCCTCAGTCCTCTTAGGAGAGGTAGTGACTATTCTCTGTATCTCAGAAGTGGTCGAGGATGAAGAGGCCCTCATTCTCTACATGCACGAGAAGGGTCTCACCCCTGAGACGCAATTAACAGTTCTCTCTCCGGGTGGTGGAAGCGAACACGAGCAGGATGAAAGCTTTATCGTACAGGTTGGTGGCAAAGAGGTATGTATCAGCAAATCAGCAGCAGCAAAGATCTGGGTACAACGTTGATTTTTTCTGAATAGAATAACGTCTTTATCGGGATTTCCCCTGCGAATTTCGCAGGGGAAATCCCGTTTTTTTGAGAAATTCGCAAAAAAGTCTAAAAAGAATTGCTACATTCATCAGTTGTAGGTTACAATAGAAGAGACAGTTGATGCTGTGACGAAAAATCCATTTCTCATTACTATTTTCAACATTACCTCTTCCCAAGATGAAAGGAGCTTTTATGCTTCGGGAACCTATTACGATCAATCCAAAGATCGTAGAAGAGATCGTCGTCCGCGAGGAAGCGGAGTTCAGGAAGCGTACTCCTCGCTCACATGAGATCCACGAACGCGCGAAAACATCGTTACCTATGGGTGTCTCCAGTTCATTTCAGGCAGTACCACCCTATCCACTTTTTATTAGTCGAGCCGAAGGCAGCCACATCTGGGACTATGATGGCAATGAATACACAGATTTCCATCTTGCTTTCGGAAGTCTGCTCGTTGGTCACTCACATCCCGTATTGGTAGAGGCCTTGCGTGAGCAACTTGGGAATGGAAGCCTATATTCGCTGCCATGCCCTGAAACTGTTTTTCTTGCGGAGGAAATGGCGCGTCGATTCGCGCCGATTGAGCAGGTGCGTTTCTGTAACTCTGGTACAGAGGCGACTATGGATGCGCTGCGCCTGGCACGCGCACACGTTGGCCGAGATAAGATCGTCAAGATCGAAGGTTCGTATCATGGGCATCACGACACTGTCATGATGAGTACCAAACCTTCGGTCGATGCAGCAGGTCCGGCAGATCGTCCAAATAGCGTTCCAGCCTCAAAGGGTATACCCTCGAACGTCAAGAACAACACCATTGTTGCCCCTTATAATGATGCAGAGGCATTGGAACGGATATTGACAGAGCACGAAGGAGAGGTAGCGGCGGTGATCACCGAGGCAGTATTAATGAATGTTGGCATCATGCTGCCAGATGAAGGCTATCTCAAAAACTTGCGTGAGATTACCCGTCGCCATGGAGTGTTGCTCATTTTCGACGAGGTAAAAACGGGGGTTACCGTTGCGCCGGGTGGTATCACTGAACTGTATCCGGTGGAACCAGACCTTATCTGCCTTGCTAAATCGATAGGTGGTGGTATGCCTATTGGAGCTTTCGGTGGTCGTGAAGAGGTCATGCGCCATATTAACCACGAAGAGGTATTGCATCTAGGGACATTCAATGGTAATCCTATGTCGATGCGTGCTGGCCTGGTTACGCTGACACAAATTTTCACGCCAGAAGCTCATACTCATGCGATGGGTCTTTCGAAGCAGTTGGGGGAGGGATATGTGGGCATTATCGAGGAATATGACATGCCCATGCATGTGGCCCAAATTGGCGCGAAGGGTTGCGCGATGTTTCGCTATGAACGCGCGCGCAACTACCGCGCATGGTGGGACATCGATATGCATCTCTCGTATGCTTATTGGCTCTTCCTGGCAAATCGCGGTATCCTCTTTCCGCCGGGTTTTGATGACCAGTGGACAATCTCGATTCAGCACACTCAGGCTGATATCGATCATCACTTGCATGTATTCCAGCAGTTTGTCTTGGAACTAACAAAATAGGTAAACAACTGAAGAAGGGGACGTACT
>DMFQ01000247.1:3440-5300 GCA_003450555.1 Ktedonobacter sp. | reverse complement strand
AGTACGTCCCCTTCTTCAGTTGTCCGTCTGAAGTCCTAAAACTGATCAGTATGTGATGAATTGTTGGACGAATTTCACTTCCTTTGCTATACTGGTACAGTAACGCTCCCGGTATTGTTACAGGTACATACAACAATGTGTGTAGAATAGCTGAATGAACATGAGTAGTCAAAGTGCCCCTTTATCAGGTACAGTTCCTGACGAGAAAGCAGTGGGTAACGGAGAAGATACTGCTTCAGACATCCCGACTGACCCACCTGTGAATAATGGGAAATATATCAAGGGATTTACACCTTTTTGGCATGATCGGTTGATTGAAATAAGCCTGGTCTTATCAATGGCAGCGTATTATGCCATTGGTAATGAACATCTTGGCACAGGTTTCCTGTTTCAGTTGAACCCGTTGAATGAGTTCATTTCACTTCCATTTTTGGTGGTTTTTGCAGTTTTATGTTGGTGCCGACTATCCTTTACCGTCGCTTTGCTTCCACTATCATTACCCTATTATGTTTACCAGAAGACGGTATTCAGCCACTACTCGTTTAGCCTTGTCGAGATTGCCCTGTGGGTTTGCCTACTGGTAGCTTTGCTGCAATTACTGCTCCAGAGGCAATCATGGCCTTACTGGCTATCATGGCAGGAGTTGCGAGAGCGTATGGGGCCATTCGCTATCCCCATACTCGTTTTTTTGCTCGCGGCGACGCTGTCGATTTTCGTGGCCTATGACAAGATTGTTGCTCTTCGTTCTTATCGCGAGGAGATAGTAGAACCGATCCTCTATATATTGCTTGCGCTCTATTGCTTTCGTCTGCGCCAGGACGTAACCCGCTTACTGCTTGCTCTGTTGGGAACCGGGTTGATGGTGGCGTTACTGGGTATGATCCAGTACTTCTTTTTCAGAAATCTGCTGCCAGTAGAGTCGGATGGAATACGTCGTGTTCATGCAATGTATGGTAGCGCCAATAGTATTGGATTGCTCTTTGACTATATTTTGCCCATAGGATTTGCCCTGGTCGTCGCCAAGTCACTATATAAGCCGAATACATGGGCCTTCTGGAAATACCGATTATTGGCAATAGTTGTCTGTTTAGCTATGCTTTACGTTCTCTTCTTAACGCAATCGCATGGAGCCTGGATTGCTATTGCTGCTGCCGCCATTTTTATCGCCGCTGTTTCAATCCGGCAGCGCAAAGTGCTGCTGATAGCAATACCCCTCTTTCTGATTGTAGTGGGCATTGCGTTTTTTTTCTATCATACTCGTATCACAAGCTTTATCTTTGATAACCATGTTGATGTACGTAACGTCAGTACAACGACCAAGCGCCTTTACCTGTGGAAGAGTGCACTGAATATGATTCGCAATAGTCCCTGGTTTGGTTATGGAATGGATAACTGGCTCTGTCATTATAGCTTCAATAAGATTTGTTTTACGCCTCAATTACACCACTACCTGATTGCCAGTGATCCTATAACACATGTCCAGACGGGTCTTAAGTTCGAGCCTAATCTGTCACACCCGCATAATGTTTTTCTCCATGTCTGGGTAAGTATCGGTATCTTT
Source organism: Ktedonobacter sp. (assembly GCA_003450555.1). Classification (GTDB taxonomy): domain Bacteria; phylum Chloroflexota; class Ktedonobacteria; order Ktedonobacterales; family Ktedonobacteraceae; genus UBA11361. The sequence continues at coordinate 3,739 of DMFQ01000247.1, read as the reverse complement.
GGTGTCTTAGCGTTTGCAGCGACTTTACTACTCTTCGCGTGGCTATTTATACGAACGCTGAGACACTTGCGTGCTGGTGAAACAGAGAAAAATCTGTCACTGCAATGGATGACGATCGGGGTTGGCGCTGCTATGCTTGCAGCCATGGTACAGGGACAGGTCGACAGCTCATTCCTGGAGCAAGATTTAGCCTTCTGCTTTTGGATAGTGATTGTGGCACTGCTAGTGTTGCGCGCAATCTCTGGAACAACATGGAGAGGCCGCATAAAAGGCAGCGCCTGAGTCATCAATCAGATTCT
>DMFQ01000247.1:845-3312 GCA_003450555.1 Ktedonobacter sp. | reverse complement strand
GGCTGCGGGCAATTTGTGTATCAGGTCACTTATTGAAGGCGATATAGTTCATTGTTCTGTTATTTCTCCTCTACTATACTCAGAGTAAAGAATATTTTGTCGAGGAGAAAGAATGCCCATGTTCACCACGTTCATCGATATTTCAACTCCTACATTGCTGATCTGGCTGGCATGCCACTTTGTCGGTGATTTTGCCTTTCAAAGTACCTGGATGAGTGTCGAGAAGGGGAAGAGCTGGGAAGTGAACTTTTATCACTGTGCCACCTATACAGCTGTATTTGTGCTTTTTGCGCACCCATCCATGCTTGCTATAGTTGTGCTGTTTGGGACTCACTTCGTGGTTGATCCACTAAAGTCACGTTATAAAGTGATCGGGCCTATTTGGGTCGATCAATTGCTGCACATACTCACCTTATTGCTAATTTTGGGCTTCAGGTTTTGACAACAGTAGTATTTTTGCCATTTAGGGGGGACGAGGGCGACGCTGCCTTCATCATCCCCGCAGGCGACGCAAGCGTCCCCACCCCACGTCCACGCCACCCTCGCCCCTACGGGAAACGGACAGCATTTGGTAGGGGGAGGCAAGCCGTGATCTGCGCTCCACAAGGTACGGGTTTTTGCGATCGCGAATGTTCCCCCAAGTCTCCTCTGCGCGCTCGCGCATCGAGGTGAGGCCGACACCAGCCCGATCTGCTTCCTACAAAGCCCTGACCGTCATCACTCACCTCAATCTGGAGGGCATCCTCCACGAGGAAGCGTACATGGCAGGATTGCGCGTGGGCATGACGGATGACGTTGGTCAGGGCTTCCTGCACGATGCGATAGGCGGAGAGCTCGACCGCGGCGGGCAGTTCGCGCCGCTCACCCTCGATGTCGAGCTCGACCTGCAGTCCGGCCTCGCGAGTGGTGGCGAGCAGCCGGTCGAGGTCGGCGAGGGCTGGTTGTGGCTCGCGCGATTGCTCGGGCTCGCCGCGGGCGACCGCGAGCAGCGTGCCCAGCTCGCCGATCGCTTCCTGGCCGGTGGCACGGATCGCGCGTAGTACCTCGCGGGCACGCGCCGGGTCGCGCTCGAGCACCTGCTCGGCCGCGCCCGCCTGGAGCACGAGCACGCCGAGGCTGTGCGAGACGATGTCGTGCAGCTCGCGTGCGATCCGCCGCCGCTCCTCCTCGGCGGCGCTGAGCGCGAGCTCCTGCTGCTCGCGCTCGAGCTGCTCGGTGCGGGCGGTGCGCGCGTGGATCGTGCGTCCGGCGATCCAGGCGCCGACCACGAAGACGAGCGCGAAGACGAAGTTGCCGATGCCTTTGTGCTGGCTCGCCGTCTGCACGGCCAGTCCGGTCAACGCAATGATGGCGCCGGCGAAGGCGCGCTCGCGCGAGGCGTGCGTGACGAGCGAGTAGACCGCGATCACGTAGGCGATCAGCGGCACCAGCGGCTCCTGCAGCGGCACCTGCGCGACCGCCTCCGCGCTCGCTGCCACGGCGACAGCGGTGATCGTCGCGAGCGGAAAGCGCCGCCGCCATGCGAGTGAGAGCCCGAGCGTGAGCTCACAGACCGCGGCGGCCGGTTTCGGCTGGATGGCCGCGTTCGCCCACACCTCGGCCTGGCCGAGCGTGACGACCGCAGCCGCCAGCGCCCGCGTCCGCGGTTCGGAGCCGCTGTAGACGCAGCAGATAGCCCATCCCCCAACGCTACAAGCCGTGCCGCGTCCCGGCATCTGCCGCAAGGCAGATCTGCGAATCCCTCTTGCGGCTGACGCGAAATCCAGCGCGCGGCAGACGACAGCAGGACCCTCACCGGCCTAGCTTGCGGATGGTCAACCGAAGGAGCTCGATCTATGAAGTTGTCGCTCTACCGTCTGCTCGCCGCCGCCGCTGCCATAGACGTCGCCGCGCTGGTCGTCTCGTTCGCGCTCAGACACGCCAAGCACGGGGCCGGCGAGACGATCGGCGCGATCGGCTGGTTCACGCTGCTCGCCGACACGCTGATCCTGCTCGAGCTCGCGGCGGCGGCGCTCGCCCGCGTGCTCCGCGGCCGCCACGTCACCCGGCCCGCCACCAACTGACAAACAAAGGGAGCTCAAATGACATCCACCCAGATCCGGCGCGCGGCCGCGCTCGCAGTCGCCCTCGCCACCGCGTCCGGCCTCGGCACATCGCTCGCCGGAGCATCAGCCTCGAACCCGCGCGCACAGAACTTCACCCTCTTCTCCGCCAACGTCCGCGGCAAGGACGCGCCGATGGCCGTCAAGGCGGCCGGACCGATCGCCGGCATCGGCACCGAGAGCCAAAACGACACGGACACCCACGGCGGCCAGGTCAACTACGTCACGCTCCACTTCGCCAAGGGCACGCTGCGCCTCATCGCCCCTGAGCGGTTCGGCTGGAAGCCCGACCTGCCCAGCTGCACCGCGACCGCCAACGGCAACGGCGCCTTCACCATCAAGGGCGGCACCGGCGCCTACCGCGG
>DMFQ01000247.1:476-693 GCA_003450555.1 Ktedonobacter sp. | reverse complement strand
GGCGGCACCGGCGCCTACCGCGGCGCCACCGGCAAAGGCACCTTCACCGCCCGCGGCGTCCTGATCGGCGCCCGCAGCCCGAACGGCACCTGCCTCGGCGAGAAGGCACCGCCGACCGTCAACTACGTCACCGTCACACTCACAGGCACGATCAGCGTCTAGCCGAAGAAGCAATCCCGAACCGCGGCTGAGCCGGCAGATATCCGGCTCAGCCGCG
>DMFQ01000247.1:0-216 GCA_003450555.1 Ktedonobacter sp. | reverse complement strand
CGCTTCAGGGAGAACCTCGTTCGGCCAGTTCCGGCGCACGACCGCCTCGAGCGCGAAGTTGTAGTCACGGGCGAATGCCTGCAGTTTCGGCTCCGATGGCAGCAGGCCGACGACCTCATAGAAGCGGATGATCGCCTCGAGTACTGGCACGCTCTCGCGGACGATGTGCGGCATCTCCGGCCGCGGCTCAAGCTCCGCGATCTCGAGCGCAAGATC
>DMFQ01000026.1 GCA_003450555.1 Ktedonobacter sp. | reverse complement strand
TCGCCGCGCCGGATAAACATGTCAACACCATCCACCGCTTTTACATTGGCAACGGTGCGACTTAGAAGCCCCCCTTTAATGGGGAAATGAACCTTTAAGCCCTTGACCTCGACCAGGGTTGTCCCTGTCGTTGCTGGCGTTGTTATCTCTTGTGCCATAAAAATTCCTTTTCTCTGGCTTAGTCTGGATAGAAACAGGCCGCGACCTGCTCTCCGCGTCCAACTGGCTTTAACTCTGGGCGTTCCTGCCTGCAGCGATCCTGCACCTTAGGGCAGCGCGGTGCATAGGGACAACCAATAATCTCTTTGGACAAATCGGGCGGCTGTCCACTAATCGGGATAAGGTTGCTGCCACGTTTCTCGTCGAGGCGAGGAATGGATCGCAGGAGTCCTACTGTATAGGGATGTGCGGGTGTTTGAAAAATTTGATGAACCGGAGCTGACTCTACCACATGCCCTGCATACATCACGTTGACATGCTGGCAGGTCCCCGCAACCACTCCAAGATCATGGGTAATCAGCATCACGGCGGTGCCAAACTCTTTCGAGAGACCACTCATCAATTCAAGCACCTGAGCCTGAATGGTCACATCGAGTGCCGTTGTAGGTTCATCCGCGATGAGCAATTTCGGGTTGCATGCGAGTGCGATAGCAATCATGACGCGCTGTCGCATACCACCACTGAACTCGTGCGGATAGTTCTTTGCCCGTTTCTTTGCGTCAGGAATACGTACAAGGTCAAGCATTTCAACGCTGCGTTTCCATGCCTGGTCGTTGCTCAGATCCTTATGGTGGCGTTTGACCGTCTCTGCAATCTGAAATCCCACATTAAACACCGGATTGAGTGAAGTCATCGGATCCTGGAAAATCATCGAAATTTTGCTGCCGCGCAGGTTCGTAAGTTCATCCAGGTCCTTTTCAAGGATATTCTCACCATTGAAGTTGATCTCGCCCCCCACAATCTTACCAGGAGGCATGGCGACCAGGCGCATTATTGAGAGCGCCGTAACGCTTTTGCCGCAGCCGCTTTCGCCTACAATACCCAATGTTTGACCTGGCTTGATCGTAAGCGAAACATCATCTACCGCTTTTACCACTCCTGAGCGCGTGAAAAAGTAGGTCTTCAGATTATTTACTTCCAGCAGATTCTCTGCCATTTTTTATCTCCACTCACTAATCTTTTGATCGAGGGTCAAAGGCATCGCGCAAACCATCACCGAAGAAGGAAAAGGCTAGCACAATGAGCGCCAACACTCCGGAGGGCAGCAGAATTTCCCATGGGTGAGTATCTACGAGGTTTTGCGCCTGGGCTATCATCAGGCCAATACTTGATCCAGGTGACTGTACACCAAGGCCAAGGAGGCTAATACCAGCCTCGCCGATGATGGTACCGACGATGTTCAGGGTTGATGCAACAACGACGATGCTGAACAGGTTGGGAATGATATGGCGCAGTATGATGCGCGAATCTTTGGTGCCCGCTGTACGTGCTGCTTCGATAAACTGTTGCTCTTTGAGCTGCAACGTCTGACCACGCACATAACGCGCCATCAACGGCCATGCCACGAAAGCAAGGGCCAGCGAGACTAGTAACAGGCGCGCGTTGCCGTTCGCCCCAATAATGGGAATATTACTTAAGTTAGTGTCAGCCCACTCACCGAAAATACCGGCGACCAGGATGATGAAAAGCAAGCCAGGGAAGGCAAAAATGATGTCGGTGAAACGTGCCAGCACCTGGTCAATCCATCCACCGTAGTAGCCTGCCAGCACTCCTACCAGGATACCCAGGACGACATCCACGACCTCAACCAGCACGGCGACACTGATCGAAATAAGTATCCCTTGCATCAAGCGTGCCAACAAATCACGACCGAGGTCATCTGTTCCCAACCAGTACTGTGCCGATGGTCCTTCATCCTGCCGGTCAAGTTCCTGGTGATAGTAAGAGTGGTAGACCTGTGGTCCGACTGTTCCGTTCAGCGGACTTTGATAAGGACCACCGATATGCAGGTAGATAGATGGACCAAAGATCGCGAGCAACACGAAAAAGAGAATCACTCCAACACTTGCCATGGCGCGTTTATCGCGCCGCAGCCGCCGCAGCGAATCCTGTAACGGGGTCGGTGGCTTCTTTTTCTTCTCTTCCTTCAGGCTTTCCGGCTCTATCTTCAGTGCCGCAGCAAGTTCGCTATTGCTCAGCTCCGCCAATTCTGGATCTAATTGCAACGGGCTTGCCACCGAGTCAGGAGGCATAAATCCATGGGCGGTAAGTTCTTGATTCTTATCCTTCGTATCCATTACCTCGCCTCCTATGATGACTTAATGCGCGGGTCTACAAGCGTGTACAAGAGATCCGATACCAGGTTACCTATCACGACTGCCACCGCCAGTAAGACCGCTGTGGCCTGGATCACAGGATAGTCGCGGTACTGCGTCGCCGCAAGCGTCGCTGCGCCAATACCAGGAATGTTGAAGATGTCTTCGAGGAAGAACGTTCCGGTCACGAGCAGACCGAGCGAGAGACCGAGGATTGTAACCAGGGGAATGAGCGCGTTGCGTAGTGCGTGCCGGTAGATGACGACTTGTTCGCGCATCCCTTTCGCGCGTGCAGTACGCACAAAGTCCTGGCGTAAGACTTCTAGCATACTCGTGCGTGTGAGACGCGCGAGATAAGCCACCCCTGCCAGGGCCAGTATGACGATTGGACCTATTTTGAACTGTAAATCGGTGAACGTGTACTGCCAGGCATTGCCCCAATTCGCTACAGGCCACTGAGCACCTGTATGACTGTCAATCCATACGACTACAACCTGGAAAAACACCGCGAAGACGAATACTGGCAGCGAATACATCACCAGGACGGCACCCATATTAGTCGTGTCGATCCAACTATTCGCTTTCAATGCGCTGACAATGCCTACCGGTATTCCAATCAATACCTCCAGCAGCAGCGCCCAGAAACCGAGTTCCGCCGAGACGGGTATACCATCTTTCAAAATGTCCCACACGGGACGGTTTACGTACTGGAACGAAAGTCCAAAATCAAACC
>DMFQ01000174.1:7102-8314 GCA_003450555.1 Ktedonobacter sp. | reverse complement strand
CTTCTTCGGCAATAGGATTCAGCCGTGAAAGACGCTGCCAATCGACGCCGCTGATCTTCGCTCCCTCGATCGTGAGCTTGCCAAGCCACACATCATACGGCTGCTGTGGCGTCTCGTGTGTGGTAACGAAACTGCACAGATCGGCGGTTGCCGAGAAGCGCGGCCCGAACCTTTCACCCATCACGAAATCGTCGACCAGTATCTTCATTGAACCATCGACAGCATCGAGGATACCGATCTGGTGCGTCAAGCTCTCCCATCCGGCATAGAGGAGACGGCGACCATCCGGGAACCAGCGGCAACAGCTGAAGCTAAAGGGCGCATTTGGAGTCAGATTGCGCGCATCTCCTCCCTCGACTGACTGCATGTAAATGTCTCCTCCAATCAGCCCTCGATCACTCCATTCACCCGAAACATAGGTGATATGCTTCCCATCAGGCGACCACGTTAGTGCGCTGACCTGGCGCGTCAACTGCGATAGCTGGCGTACTGCTCCTCCGCTCGCTGAAACAATCCCTATCTGTCCGCGATACCAATCGGTCTCATCTGACCCGCTGGAATAGTACAGCGCGATGTATTTGCTGTCAGGCGACCAGGCATATTCCCACACTGTCATGTTATCGGGCGTGACCGCTTCGGGAATGTCATAGTCGGGGCGAATGGTCCAGAGACGGCGCTGACGGTCGGAAGTGATCACCTTGGGATCACTCTTTGGCTCTTCCCCCTCTAACGAAAGAAAAGCAATATGGTTGCCGTCGGGCGACCAGGCCAGGTCACTCGCGCCATTGGGCATGGTGCACACCTTTTTTGCTTCTCCGCCCTGCGTGGGTAGCAAATGCAGTTGTGGTTTGTCTTTCTCGCCTTCTCCCACCGACGTAAAAGCCAGCTGCTGGCCATCGGGCGACCAGCGCGGGAATGTATCCTCCTTTGCCCCTTTGCTAAAGGGTTTGGGTTCTCCTCCCGCCGTCTCAACCACCCAGATGCGCCCGCTCTCCTTTGGCTTGTCGGCAACAAATTCCCAGACGACGAATGCAGCCCGCGTCCCATCGGGAGATAGATTCACATCATTCGGAAAGCGCACGCTCAGCATGGTTCCAGGTTTAATAGGAACGCGTGGGCTGAGCTTCGAACTATTCATTGTTCTCTCTACTGGAACGGCGGTGTTCTGAATATCGCTCATACAGCCTCCTTAAATGTACGGGCAGGGCTTGC
>DMFQ01000174.1:3162-7059 GCA_003450555.1 Ktedonobacter sp. | reverse complement strand
CAGGGCTTGCCCCTGCCCTGTTTCCTCTGCAGCTCTGGTGGCTCCTGCCCTGTTTCCTCTGCAGCTCTGGTGGCTCCTGCCCCATCCTCTCAGCTGCCCTTTTCCTCATATATAGTGCGCAAACCAGCGCAGCAGGCGCTCCTGGTAGTCACGAATATGCTCGCGTTCTCCCAGACCGTGACCCTCGCGTGGGTAGACTACCAACTCGGTTGGAACGTTTTGCTCGCAGAGTGCGCGATAAAATGCATAGGCCTGGTTGATCGGCACGCAATCATCTTTCTCTCCGTGCACAATCAGCGTCGGCGTCTTCACCCGGCTGACATAGGTGATTGCCGAGCGCTCGCGATATAACTCGGGAGACTCTGCTGGCGTAATTATCTTGCTGCTCAAGTAACGCATGTCCCAATCAGGAATATTGGATTGCGCGTGGTAGCTATGGAAGTCACAAATGCCTGCCCCCATTACCGCCGCCTTGAAGCGTGTAGTTTGCGTCACAGCCCACGCCGTCATAAATCCGCCATAGCTCCAGCCCATGATCCCCACGCGGTTGCCATCTACCAGTCCCTGTCCAACCAGGTAATCGACCCCATTGAGGATATCCTGGAAATCTTTGCCGCCCATATCGCCCACTACGGCATCGGTAAAAGTCACGCCGCGCCCCAGGCTGCCGCGAACATTGGGCCGCAGCACTGCATAGCCAGCCGCAGCCAGCATCTGTGAGCGATAATTATCCCAATCGTCAGACCAGGCTCCCGAAGGCCCTCCGTGCACGTTCACGATCAACGGTGGAAGGGTATCGCTCTTGCGCTTGAGAGGCGGTGTAAAGAGTGCGTCGATCTGCCAGCCATCAGTGCTTTCGTAGCGTATGCGCTCTGTATGTGCCATGTCAAGCGTATCCTGGAGAATTGGATTGAGCTTCGTGAGACGATTTCTACTACTGCCTGTGAGCGTGTTTCCTTCGTAGGTGAGTTCTCCAAGCCAGATATCGGGAGGATGCTTTTCAGAGCTGCTAAAGACAAAACGTTGCAGATCCGAGGTGATTGAGAGATGCGGCCAGAATCTATCCCCTATGTTGAGATCGTGCATAAGTATCGTAATAGCTCCGTCTGCCTCGCTTTCCCCGTTCACTACCCCAATCTTATATGTTACTCCCTCCCAGGCAACAAAGAGCAGCCGCTTGCCATCTGGATACCAGCTGCACCAGCTCGGACTACAGGTGATACCCGGCGTCAGGTTGCGCGTCTCGCCGTCATCGAGTGAGAGCACATAGATATCTCCTCCACCCCTGTCGGGATCGCTCCACTCGCCAGAGACATAAGCAATGCGCGACCCGTCGGGCGACCATGTCAGAGCGCATGCCTGGCGCCTTAGCTGCACCATCTGGTGTATAGCTCCACCGCTTGCCTTCACAATGCCAATTTGACCGCGATACCAGTCGGTCTGATCAGGGCCATTGGCGAAGAAAACAGCAAACTGTGTGCCATCAGGTGCCCAGGCGTACTGCCAGATGCTCTGTCCAGCAGGCGTAACGGCCTCCGGTGTATCGCCATCAATCCGCACTCGCCATAGTCGACGATGTCGTCCTTGTCCTGGCGTGAAGACTTTGGGATCGCTCGCAGGCTCTTCGCCGTCTATGGAGAGAAACGCCACATATGTACCGTCCGGCGACCAGGAGAGATCACTGACGCCGTTAGGCATCTTGCACACTTGTCTGGCTTCCCCACCCTCAGCCGGTATCACATGCAACTGTGGCCTATCCTTCTCTCCATCGCCTCTGGAGATAAAGGCCAGTTGCTGACTATCAGGTGACCAGCGTGGGCAGGTATCTCCCCGCGCTCCTTTTGTAAGTGCTCGGGCTTCACTGCTGCCATCAGTATCGACCTTCCAGATACGTGCGCGCTGCTTGGGCCTGTCCGGAACCCATTCCCAAACGACAAACGCAGCCCTTTTGCCATCAGGCGAAATAGCAGCGTCCATCGCCGTCCGTATATCTTTCAGGTTCGTGTGTGCAGTCACGGGCACCAGCGGGCTGAGTCCTGGGTCGCGCGTGGCTTCATCCCTAGAGGTATTCTTAAACGTTTCGTCCATGAGATTGTGCTTCCATTCTAAAAACAGAGGGTCACAAGTAACGCTCTAGCCAGCGCATCAAACGCTCATCGCAGTCAAGCACATGCGCTTGTTCACTCAGTCCGTGGCCCTCACGTGGATACACCACCAGCTCAACCGGGACATTGCGTTCGCGTAGGGCGCGATAAAAGGCATATGCCTGCGCGACGGGTACCGCCGGATCGTTTTCACCATGTAGAATGAGCGTTGGCGTAGTCACACGACGTGCATAGGTAATGGGCGAATGCTCGTGGTAGACCTCGGGATTCTCAAGCGGGTCCGCATTCAGCAGCAGGATATCCGCGTTGGCGATATTTGTCTGTGCGTGCATATTGTGCCAGTCGGAGATACCTGCCCCCATCACTGCCGCCTTGAAGCGCGTTGTCTGAGTGACGGCCCACGCCGTAAGGTAGCCGCCGTTGCTCGTGACCAGTTTCTGCTGAGATTGTGTGTAACTCGCTCAAAATATGTGCTCCTATTTCTTCTTGCGATTCTTTCTCCGGCTGGCCTTTGCCATTTTGTTCCGATTCGGGCTTACAATCTTTATCTTGTCGCGTATACTACCGGTGCTTCTTCTATGTTCGCCGGGCAATGGGATACGCGGTTGCGTTCCTGCCGTGATCCCCGCATTATACGTTTCCATCCATGACTGTATTCCCTCTTCAGTGCCCATATCGAAGCCCTGCTCTGCGCCCATCATCACGAACGACTTGGCTATACCAAAGTTGGCAGGATTACTCATCTGCTTTTTAAGCGTGTTTACTGCATTGTCATCCAGTATTTTCAAACAGGCAGCAGCATTCTTCAGGTGGAACTCACGCTCCATGAATTTCCAGAAGTACTGCATCTCGCGTATCACTCCGGGTGCTTCGTCCGCTTCAGCGGACACTTTGCGTGGGAAAAGCCCAAACAGTATTTCTTGCAGGTTGTCAGGCGTCATATTTGCTGGTGTCACGCTAAAATAGTTCATGCCGAAATCGACTATCATGTCAGACCAGCCAGGTTCTATACCTTCATCTAACAGTGCCTGCCCTTCTGGTGACTCGAAAAACAACTTTGCCAATTCTTCTTTATACTGTTCTACTGCCTTCTCGCGTGGCAGCCCATCCTTGTCGAATAGCGACTGATGTATGTTGAATGGCATACTGCACCTCCTTTGTAATTGTAAAAGCACATACTCTTTTCTTTGCTTTCGCTCGTTACAACATGATACCACTCGTGACGAGCATCCTCCACTTCTGTTCTATCGCTCTCCCACTCAGCGGAAAACTGTCACCATTCCAGGCAAAATCTGATATTGTACAATAGATAACATATATGAGGTAACATTTAAGGGAAACTAAACGTGCGAGAACTTTTTCAGGAACTGTTGCATGAGCTGGAAGGCGGAGAGACCGTTGCGATGGCGACTATTGTCAAGCGCAAAGGCTCGGTACCGCGTGAGGTGGGCGCGAAAATGCTCGTCCATCGCGGCGGTAGAATTAGCGGCACCGTTGGCGGTGGCTGTGGCGAAGCCGAGGTATGGCGTAGCGCTCTCAATGTCATCGATACCAGGCGCCCGAATACGGTCCAGGTAGACCTGACCGAAGAGATAGCTATGGAAAGCCAGGGAGTATGCGGAGGCATCTTCGATGTCTTTATCCAGCCCTGGCACGACGCCCCGTCACCAGGGCAAACAGGTATGCAAGAAACCGCTCGCGCAATTCATCAAGCGCTCGAAGGTGAACACGCAATCGTTCTGCTGACCGTGGTTGCCGCTGCCAGTTCATGGCGCACTCAGGTTGGTCAACA
>DMFQ01000174.1:0-3074 GCA_003450555.1 Ktedonobacter sp. | reverse complement strand
CACTTACACCTCAACTCGTCGAGAGCGCCCAACATGCGATATCCGCGGGTAAACCACACATCGAAAAAGTAGTCGGCCCAGCAAACAATTGGCTAGAGGTCTTTGTCGAGCCGTTTCTGCCGCACCCGGTGCTCCTTATAGCCGGTGCTGGCCATATTGCCGCGCCCCTGGCTTCTATTGCTCACCTGATGAACTACTCCGTCAGCGTTACCGATGACCGCCCGTCCTTCGCCAACCGCGAACGCTTCCCGGACGCCAAACGCCTGCTGGTAGGTGATATCGAAGAGACTCTGCGCAATTACCCTATCACACCACGTACTTATATAGTCCTCGTGACTCGCGCCCACGCGCATGATGTACAGGGCCTGCGCGCCATTATCGATTCTCCCGCGGCCTATATCGGCATGATCGGCAGCCAGCGCCGCGTCTGGGCCGTCTTCAAACTCCTGCACGAGGAAGGGGTTCCCGTTGAGAAACTGCTGCGCGTGCGTGCCCCCATCGGCCTTGATCTCGGAGGAAGCACCCCGGAAGAGATCGCCCTCTGCATCATGGCGGAGATCACCCTGCTGCGCCATGGTGGATCTGGCATCGCCATATCTGATTCTCTCCGCTCACGTTATATGGAGCGTTTGAAGAGACTCGACCTGGACCTTGATCTGGAAGAATAGATTCCCTTGTTCAAAAAGCCTTGACAAGTAACTAAATTTCGGGCATATATTTAGCGTGCTAATTATTATTAGTATGCTAAATATATTGTTATTTGTGGGAGAAATAATGACATTTCGATCAGAAGGTACCATCGGATACTGGCTTTCATATGCGCAGCGTTGCATATTTTATGCCTTCTCTGAAGTTTTGAAAGTAGCTTGCCTGGAGCATCAAAAAACATATATTGTCACGCCGTCACAGTGGGGTATGTTATCTCTCCTATACGACGAGAATGGACTGACTATCGGCACAATTAGCCAGCGACGTGGAGCGGATGCACCTACTGTAACGGGTATCGTAAAACGTCTTGAGCAGAGTGGTCTGGTGGAGCGTCTGCATGATCGCGAAGATCGGCGTGTTGTGAAAGTGTATCTTACCGCCGAGGGAAGAGATGCTATGAGCTTTCTGCCAGAAGCGGTGCGTGCCTATGATGAAATTTTAATACGTGGTTTCACGGAAGTTGAGCAGCGTGATTTGCTTACCAAACTTCAGCAAATCATTCTTAATATGTCTGCAGTGGGACCTGATACGGGCGACCGATTTGGCTTGCTGCCCAGCCAATTTGTCTCTGACTTGACGACGAACAGTCCAGCAATTCTGCCGAAAGCAAAAAGGAATACTGAGAAAGAGGAGAATGTATGAGCAAAGAAGGTACCCAGCTGGCAACAACCAGCGCACAGCGCGATGGAATTACTACTCCGGCTATAGAAATGAACGACTTATGCAAGACGTTTGGGAAGTTTCAGGCCGTTGATCATCTCACGTTGAACGTGCGGCGCGGCGAAATTTATGGATTGCTGGGGCCTAATGGCTCGGGTAAGACAACCACTATTAATATGATCAGCGGGCTAAGCGTTCCAACAAGTGGTGAGGTACATGTGATGGGCCATGACGTGCGCCGCAACGCCCGGCAGGTGCGGCAAATACTTGGCTCGGTACCGCAGGAAACGGCCCTCTACGAAGAACTATCAGCCTGGGCCAACATGGATTTCCACGCCGACCTCTTTGGCATTCCCCGTAAAGAAAAGAAAGAGCGCATCACAAAACTGCTGGAACTTGTGCAACTGTTAGACCGCAAGGATTCGCGCGTAAGCACCTTCTCGGGTGGTATGAAGCGCCGTCTGGCCCTTGGCCGGGCTTTGCTGCACGATCCACAATTAATTTATCTTGATGAGCCAACCCTTGGCGTAGATGTCCAGGCCAGGCGTGTCATCTGGGACTATATTCTCTCGCTACGCGACCAGGGGAAGACCGTCTTGATTACGACCAACTATCTTGAAGAGGCTCAGGCGCTCTGCGAGCGCATAGCAATTATCGATCACGGGAAGCTGGTGGCTGAAGACACGCCCGATCACCTCAAACAGACCTATGGCGGCAGCGTCATTGAACTGGAGACGATGCAGCCCAGCACTGCTATCGATGAACTTCGGTCCATCCCAGGGGTCAAAGAGGTGATCCAGGAAGAGACACACTTGAAGATCACGACGCAGGGTATGCATAATATCGCGCCTCAGATCATTACGATTCTTACCCAGGAGGGTGAAATCAAAGATATTGCCATTCGCGAACCCAACCTTAACGAAATCTTCTTGCGTTTGACGGGTACAGCACTGCGAGATTAGAGGGAACATGCCATGCTAACAACACCTGGCTACACGTTACGGGTCATCTGGGCGTGTATGAAAAAAGACATCAAAAGCGCCCTGACAGAACGCTTTTTTACCATTATCAGCATCTTTGTTCCGGTGAACATACTTATTCTACTCAGTCTTTTCGTTGTGTCCGGCGGCAAGGCTCCCACCGCGGTTGTCATGAATGATACGGGTCCCTATGCCAGGCAGTTTTACACTGCGATGAGCAATGCTCATTCTTTCAGTCTACAGACTGCAACGGCGAGCGAGGCAGCAAATTTACTTCAGAGGGGGCGCATCGTCGCGGTGGTCACGATACCAGCCGATTTTGATGCACGAATTCATTTAAACCAGCCCGTACGGGTCCATGTCGATATCAATAATCTCAACACGGATTTTACCAATGATATACGCCGCGCCATTCCACTCTCCATTACCAGCTTTTATGCCAAAGCCTTCCCTGATCTGGTGACGATTACGCCCAATGAAATCGATCAGTATCGGCAGGATACCGACTACATTCCCTACCTGACAGTCTCGATCCTGGTGATCGGGTTGGTACTGGCAGGCATCTTACAGTCGGGCTCAGCATCAGCGCGCGAGTGGGAGAACGAGACGATCAAAGAATTGCTGCTCTCCCCGGCCAGCCGCTGGTCCATGATTGTCGGAAAGATGCTGGGAGCATTCGTCATGAGTATTGCCTCGGTCATCGTCGTGCTCTTAGTCCTGATCTTT
>DMFQ01000443.1:25679-26708 GCA_003450555.1 Ktedonobacter sp. | reverse complement strand
TGGGATGGCCAGTAGTATCACCGTTGGAATAGGACCCATCACCTGCAGCAAGGCTCCGGTCAGTGCCAGTCCTATGGGCTGGCTGCCAAAGGCGATCAGGCGAAAGACGCTATTTACGCGCCCCTGGAGACGGTCCGGTATCAGCGCAAGGCGGTAACTAAACTGCACCATCATATAAATTGGCACTACAATAAAGCTCACCACATTGGCAGCCAACAATATCCACGGATTTAAGGCGAAAGCATAGAGGAGCCATCCCAGCACCCAGAGCCATGCCGTGCCGATCATCAGTTGTCCAAAGCTGAAGCGCTTCTGTAGCGGAACCACCAGCAAGGCACCGACGACACTACCAATTCCTCCACCCGCGAAGATGAGGCCTGTGATAACATTCGTTGCATGTAAATCCCTGGCCAGGATGATAATGATCAGCACATAGCCCGAGCAGGGCGTGATCAGGCCAAATGTCAAGACGGCGATGAAGCGTACCAGCGGGTTATGCCAGAGCCAGGACATGCCCTCGCCAATTTCAGCCCATAGTTTGTGCGGCTCAGCATCCCTCTCTTCTTGAAATTTCGTTTTGATGAAAAACAGCGAGAAGGCCGAGGCAGCATAGGAGATGCCATCAGCGAGAAATGGGATGGTGCTGCCAATGCCATAGAGAATAGGACCAAGGGCTGGACCGATGACGCTTGATACTGAATACAATACCTCGTTCTGCGCCACAGCAGCAGAGAGCTGCCCCTTCATTACAACATGAGGGAGACACGCGGTCTCCGCCAGGTTAAAGAAGACGAAAAGCGTTCCTTCAACTAAAGAGACTGTATAAAGCTGTATGTATGTCAGATGACCGAACACAAGGGCAACTGGAATACTAACAAGGGCAATAGCTCGACCGATATCACAGAGAATCATGACGCGCTTGCGATCCCAACGATCTATCAGTGCGCCAGCAGGCAGGCAAAAAAGAGCAAACGGCAACCCGCGCAGAGCTGTTATCAAGCCTGTCTGGATCGGTGAGTTGGTCAGCGC